>CAYGRY010000020.1:0-41984 GCA_964352405.1 uncultured Halobacteriovorax sp. | reverse complement strand
TTGGTGCTAAGCCACTTCCACGTACACAAGCTGTTAAGAAATTCTGGGATTACATTAAGAAGCACGATCTTCAAGATGCTAAAAACCGTCGTCAAATCAACGCTAACGGCGCTAACCTTGAAAAACTTTTCGGTGCAAAATCAATCACTATGTTTGATCTTGCTAAAATCATCAATAAGCACCTTAGCTAATTGATTGACTAAATTTTAGTTAATGAAAGCCCTGCGAAAGCGGGGCTTTTTTTTAGATAATACCGACACCTTGGCGAGTTATTTCAATTGAATCATTAGTCATTGAAACGATAGTGCTTTGGCCAAGAAAATCAACCTCACCTGGATCAATAATCAAGTCTACGACATGTGCCAGTTGCTCATCTATGATGTAACCATAGGGAACGATACCTTCTTCTAGCCCAATTAATTGAGATGAAATATTTGTTGAAACAAGTGGCTTGCCAAAATTAGAGATTAGCGTTCTAGCAAGTAGTCCAGGTGGAAACCTAATTCCGATCTCTTTATCTGTTTTAGAAGCCTGTAAGAGCTTAGTCACCCTGTGCTGGGCTTCTAGGATGAAGGTGAATGATCCTGGAATATGCTGTTTGATAAACCTAAAAGAGGAATCATGGATAACGGCGACATCGCTGGCCATAGAAAGATCGCTACAAAGAAGTGAGAAGTGATGATGCTTACTTTCACCTTTAATACGATAAAGCCTATCAATTGCCTTTTTACTATCAAAGCTAGCAGTCATAACCCAATTTGTGTCAGTTGGTATAACGACAATTCCGTCCCTGTTTAAAAGATCACAGGCTTTTTGGATGACGCGGTCATCAGGGCTTTGGGCTATAACATATTCAATCATGAATCTATCATAGGGCAAAAAAAAGGAGCCCGAAAGGGCCCCGATTATGACTAGTGTTGATCTTAGTTAGAAAGTTTTTTGATGATCATAGCCATAAGTTCTGTCTTGGCGTGACGTTTGAATTCACGACGACCTCTATCTTGGTCATCTTCTTCTCTTAGCGCTTTAATCAGTCTGCTCTTAAGGTGAGCTTTAATTTCATATTTTCCACTTCTTCTTTCAACTTTTATGACAGCAGCTGTTTTAAGTTTTGAGCCAAATGTTTTAAGCATTTTGATTTCTTTTTTAAAATCATTACCTGTGACGATAACATCATCAAGCTCAACACCTAGAACAGATAAAATAGAGATATCATCTTCACTAAGAAGCTTTGTAATGTCTTCTAAGCTTCTGTCGTTCTTTTCAATTTGAAGCTTAACATAGGTACCGTTCCAAGCCTTAATAGGTGCACTAACAATCCAAGCAATTCCATTGGCAGCACCAACAGCTCCTGCAGCGACAGTTGTAGCAGCAATAGCAACACCAGTTGAAACACCTGAATAAACTAATGAAGCTACAGCTACAGCAGCATTAGCGACTGTTTTTATTAGTTGTCCGCCAATTTTAAAAGTTAGTCCAATGGCATCAATGGTAAAACGAAGCGCCATGCCTGCAGCTTGAAGGGCGATTGCACCAGGAACTCCAATAGCGGCTCCTAAAAGATGAGTGGCCATACGTATTGGAGCTTCAATAACAAGGTAATAAGCGCCTTCGACATTTGCCCAAACTGCATGTCCTGCATATTGAACTGAGGCGAGAATTTGATTATCAGTTTCATAGTATGATCTTCTAGCTTGTTGAAGTTGTGTTTTGTAAGCTTGAGGAATTTTTGCTAACGACTTTAGGGGATTAGCTAAAATTTTCTTTGCTTGTGATGAAGAAAAACGAGCTCCAGCTGTTACGGCTTCAACCATGTCACCGTCGTGTTCAGAGTTCCAAAGCCCTCTGACCACATCAGCGCCAGTTTCTTGTGCGTCTCTTCTAATGTCTCGTAGGTTTTCAATATCGATAGCATTCTTGATGGCATCGCCAGCAATGTCTGTTGCTTGGTCAAAACCAAGAACAAGAAACATATTGTTACCATCGATACTTCCTTGCATGAAGATCTCTTTAACAGTATTTCCAAAACTTTGTCCGCGCGAAGTAACATCACTGTCTGAATCTTGGGCCCAGGCAAAGTTTGTCGTAAATAACAGACCTAGGATAAGAGCAAAAATTGTATTATGTGTTTTTGTTTTCATTATTGCCTCTTCTCTTATATTGCTAGAGCTAGTTCTGTCTGTTTAGCATCTTTTGAGTCATCACCTTGAAAAATTAAAAGTGCATGTCCTAAAAGGTTCTCTAGATTATTCTCAATCACTTTCTTAAGTTTTCTGCTTGAAAGATCCGTTACTTCTTTAAGTTCTTTAAAATGAGCGAGCTTCATATAGGCTTCAATATTTAGCGCCTGCTTTTCTTTATCCGAATTAAAATCAATGCCGATTCTAATAACCAGTGAGTCTTTTTCATTGTTGAGTTTTGATTTATACTTAATCACTGCTTTATAATCTTCTATTAAAACTTCACCAACTGATAAGTCTGAGTCAACTCCAAGTTTTGCTAGGATATCACTAGAAAGTAAGCCAGGTAGAGACTCTGCTAGTTCGCCCATTCTTTTATAATTTATTGTGGTTGAGACTTTGACATTACCTTTTTTGAAAAATTTAAATGGCATCTTTATTAAAGCTGCAGTCACCCTAAACGCTCCAACCGCAGCAGCTGCTACCGTGGTGGCTGCCATAGCAACACCTGTTGATAAAGCTGAGTAGGTGATTGTTCCAAGGGCTACTGATCCCATGACGATGGCCTTTGATGCCATCCAACCTAGACGAACTACTTTGCCTGCAACACCTAAAGTTAGAGCTAGAGGAATGCGAATGGCTTCATAAGCTAGAGTTGCAGGAATAGCTAATGTCGTTGTTGCTAGGGCGGCTACGAATTTAACCGGAGCTTCAACCACTAAATAGTAAGCACCTTTAACTGTTGTCCATGTGGCCAATCCTGAAAAAGCGATCGTACCAGAAATTCCATTGCTAGCATTTGCTCTGGCTTCTCTAGCGTCATTCATTCCAACCTTAAATGATCCTGGAATTTTTTTAAGTGAGCGCCAAGGCCATTTGAAAATATCATCGGCCGTTTCCACTGAAAGACGTGTGGCACGTCCTAAATGATCAACAGTGTCGCCATCATGTTCGCTATTCCAAACACGACCTGCTTGATTTGAAAGCATACGAGCAGAGTCTGAACTCCAATCCTTTAGCTCTTCAATATCTACGGCCTGATCCATTGAGCGACCAAAGATTTCACGAGCTTTTTCCATGCCAAGAACCATGAAGAGTTTATCTCCATCAAGGCTTCCTTTAACAAAAATTTCTTTTAATGCTTTTCCAAGCTCGATATCGGCATGGGCCTTAGGCACAAATGAGATCGTCATTAAAAGCGTTAACAAAGCAAGGCTAAGCCTTTTCGTTAAATGCATGGGTTTCTCCTGCTCATCATTAGATTTGAGGGCAGAATAGCAGATCAAGAAATTTTGTTAAGGGAAGTTGAAAAACTTACAGTAAAGCGACTCTTGCAAGGGTGAGAGTAAGGAAGAAGCCCACCATATCGGTAATAGTCGTAAGTAAAGGAGATGACGCTAGTGCTGGATCTACTTTAAAACGCTTAAGAAGTAATGGGATCAGACCGCCGACAACTACTGATAATAAGGTATTGATTCCAAGTCCCATGCCAACCACGATGCCCAATATTGGATCGCCTTTCCAGATAAAGGCTACGAGAGCGAGTAAGCAGCCCATGACAAAGCCATTAATAAGGCCGACAGAAAGCTCTTTTAAGAACACGTGGAAATACTCACCTGGGCGAATGAGATCAAGCGCAAGTTCGCGAATAGAGACTGCAACCGCCTGATTTCCAGAGCAACCTGATAAGTCAGAAATCATTGGTAAAAAGACAGCTAGGACAGTAATTTGTTCAATCACATCTTGATTCATGGCAATGGCGCTGGCCGCGATAAGATTCAAAACGATATTGATTGAAAGCCAAGAAAGTCTTCGACCTGAGCGTACCCAAACTGGTAGGTGCCGTAATTCTTCACCACCGACAATACCACTAGCTTTAAGATAAGCTGATTCAGCATTTTTAGCGATCGCTTCTTTAATATCTTCTCTTTGAACAACACCTTCAAGGATTCCGTTGTCATCAACAACAGGAAGGCCTGAAAAACTATGATGGTCAAAGAACTGATCCATTCGATAAAGCGGCGTCGACAATTTACATGAACTTGGTCTTGAAACCATCAATTCATGCAGACGTCTTTTTCTTGGAGCGAGAAAGATATCTCTAAGTCTTAAAACTCCTATCAGCTTATCATTTGATTTCGTTACATAAACGTAGTGAACTTCGTAGTGAGCATACTCTTCACGATTTTTAGCAAGATCATTAAGGACTTGTTGAACCGTATAAGATCCTGGATAGCTAAGAAACTCTGTAATCATCAAACCACCGGCGACATTGTCCGGATAACTCATCATCGTTCGAAGTTCTTCTGCATCTTCAGAGTCAAATTGATTCAAAATAGCTGCAGCATCTTCAGCATCAAGTAGAGTTAGAATGTCTGCCTGGTGATCGGAGTATAATTCATCAACAATGGCAGCGGCTTTTTCAGGTGTTAACTCTTCTAGAATGTCCGCAGCTTGTTCATCAGTCACTTCTTCTAAGATATCCGCAGCATCTTCAGGGGAGAGAAGGTTGATGAGTTGAATTTGATTGTAGTGAGGGAGTCTTGAGATGGCACGAGCAGTATCAGTCAGCTGTAGCTGACTTAAAAATGCGTTAATCGAAGCTAGGTCACGTGTATCAATCAGTGACTTAAGCTGCTTCCACGGAGCATCCGCTGAAGCATTATCTGTTTCGTCCATGAGGTCTTATCGGATTAACGGTGACTTGGCTTAATAAGATTCTTCAGTGTTTCCATAATCTTCATTAACTGGATATTTTTCGTCGGGATATTTTTCTTCTGGGTATTTCTCTTCGGGATAATCGTTTTGATAATCTTGATTGATTTCCTCTGGAGGGATCACTTGCGGGAGTTGGTTCGGCATGTCTTTAGTCATGGGCATTTCGGGCTTTTCTTCATAAGCGTCGTAATTGTCCATAGGCTCATCTTCATAATAATCATCTTGAGCAACAAGTGATGATCCTAAACAAAGAAGCAATAGGCTAAAGATGATTTTGGCTTTCATAATTCTCCTCTGGAACTATTGTAGTCCGAGAGGAGAGGTAGGGTCAAACATCAATTATTTGATCACGATATTACAAATTCTTCCAGGAACGTAGATCTCTTTAACAATTGTTTTGCCTTCGATTTGGGCAGCCACTTTTTCTTGCGCCTTAGCAAGTGTTAAGAAATCGTCTTTTGAAATATCAACGGCGACATCAATCGTTGCCTTGGTTTTTCCATTCACTTGAATCGCCATCGTAATGACATCATCTTTGGCTTTTTGTGGATCAAAGACTGGCCATGGCTCATAAGCGAGTGACTTCTTATTTCCAAGCGTACGCCAAAGCTCTTCTCCAAGGTGAGGAGCTAATGGAGAAAGAATCTTGGAATAAGATTCAGCAGTTTTTCTTGAAATTTGCTTATGCTTTGCTACTTCATTGGTAAAAATCATCATGGCCGAAATCGCCGTATTAAAGCGTAGGCCTTCAATATCTTCACCAACTTTTTTAATACATTTATGAAGTGCTTTTTCGATTTCAGGATTTTCTGCGCCAACATGAAGACGTGATTGATCTCCAATTAACTTAGCAGATTTAACTAAGAAATTATAAACACCTTTTACACCTGAGGTTTGCCAAGGCTTAACCTTTTCAAGTGGGCCCATGAACATTTCATAAAGGCGAAGTGAGTCGGCTCCAAACTCCTTAACAATTGAATCTGGGTTAACTACATTGCCACGGGATTTTGACATTTTTTCTCCGTCTTCACCTAGAATCATCCCTTGGTTTACCAGACGTTGAAATGGCTCTTTGGTTGAGACAAGTCCTAGGTCAAAAAGGACCTTATGCCAAAATCTAGCATAGAGTAAGTGAAGAACTGCGTGTTCAATCCCACCAACATAAAGATCAACTGGCATCCAATATTTTTCAAGTTGAGTGTCCCATGGTTCTTTATCATTGGTTGGATCAATAAAGCGTAAATAATACCAACATGAACCGGCCCACTGAGGCATCGTGTTTGTTTCACGGCGCGCTTTTTTACCAGTCTTAGGACATGTTATCCAAAGCCACTCATCAATGGTCGCAAGTGGAGACTCACCAGTACCAGACGGTTCATATTTTTCAACAGCTGGTAGTGCAACTGGTAATTCATCTAGATCAAGACATCTCACTGTCCCGTCTTCGTATTTAATCACTGGGAATGGTTCACCCCAATAGCGTTGTCTTGAGAACAACCAATCACGAAGTTTATAATTAATTTTCTTTTGTCCGATTTTCTTTTCTTCTAAGAATGAAATCATTTTGCTGATTCCATCAACTTTTCCAAGTCCATCTAGAAAACCAGAATTAATATGCTTACCGTCACCAGTGAAAGCAGCTTCATTAACATCGCCGCCTTCAAGAACTTCAATGATTGGTAGTGAGAATTTTTTAGCGAATTCCCAGTCACGTTCATCGTGAGCAGGAACGGCCATAATTGCACCTGTGCCGTAACCAGCAAGAACATAGTCTGCTATCCAAACAGGAACATTTTCGTTATTCACAGGATTAAGCGCATACGCTCCAGTGAACACTCCTGATTTATCTTTGTTTAAATCAGTTCTTTCTAGATCTGATTTATGCTTTGTCTTTTCAAGGTACGCTTCAACAATTGGTTTTTGCTCAGCAGTCGTAATTTTTGAAACGAGTGCATGCTCCGGAGCGACAACCATATAGGTCGCACCAAATAAAGTGTCAGGTCTTGTTGTAAAGACTTCGATCTTTTCTGCGTAATCAGCTAGTTGAAATTGAACTGTTGCACCTTCAGAGCGACCAATCCAATTGCGCTGACTTTCTTTAATATTTTCTGGCCAATCAAGCAAATCAAGATCTTCAATAAGTCTGTCTGCGTACTCAGTAATCCTGAGCATCCACTGTTTCATTGGACGACGTTCAACTGGATGTCCACCAATTTCAGATTTACCGTCAACAACCTCTTCGTTTGCTAGAACTGTTTTAAGTTCTGGACACCAATTGACCGCAATTTCTTCTTCGTAAGCAAGGCCCTTATTATAGAGCTGAACGAATATCCACTGAGTCCAGCGATAATATGAAAGATCACTACTCGCAATTTCACGATCCCAGTCATATGAAAAACCTAAGCTTTTCAGCTGGCGTTTAAATGTTTTAATATTTTGTTGGGTGATGATTTCTGGGTGCGTGCCAGTTTTGATGGCGTAGTTCTCAGTCGGAAGTCCAAAACTATCCCAGCCCATTGGGTGAAGAACGTTGAAGCCTTTCATTCTCTTATAGCGACACACAATGTCAGTTGCCGTGTAGCCCTCTGGGTGACCAACATGAAGCCCTGCGCCAGATGGATATGGGAACATATCGAGAACGTAGTACTTAGGCTTAGATTGATCTAGCGTGACCTTGAATGTTTTGTTGTCATCCCAGTGGTCCTGCCATTTTTTTTCAATTTCATTAAACTTATATTCCATAAAAATCCCAAGTGTTCTGTTCAAGTTTAGGCCAATGAATTCTAACAATGATTTGACGTCTTGGCATTAGAAGGCGACGATTTTTAGGCTTATTTTTTTAATAATTCTAAGGAGTCATGGATGAAAGGACTTATTGCACTAATTCTTATTTTAACTGGCGGCGTTGTTCAAGCTGAAACCACTTTTGAAGCTGGAACTGTTTACTCTGCTAAAACTGTTAGCGGCCAGGTTTGGGTCAACTGCCAAAACCGCCCAAGTGAGCTTCGCTATTGCGCTGGTTATGATTTAGAGCCAGGAATGTATACGCGTTTGATCTCTGGTGCTGATGCTGATCGCTTTGTTGTTGAAGCACTACACGAAGACGGCAAGAGCGTTTCTAAAAAAGGAAAGTTCAATGCTTCTGAAGGTCGCTCTGATTCTATTAACCTATGGATTAGAACTTTATTCCAAAGACCACTACTTGCAATGGGAACAAACCTAATTCGTTATACACTGACGAAAAAAGGTGATGTTGTAGAACAGGGTGAGTTTAATGTTTCTGTTGAAACTGGGGCTCGCCAAGTTTGTCAGACTGGAACAGTTTGGTCACCAGGCAATGATTGTGGGTCACAGTCTTATGTTTGTGACATGTATTTTGATCGTTACTGTAACTAACATTGCAAAGACGTACATTTTTTAAATCAAGTCTCACCTTGGCCGCTTTGTTAATCACCTGGCGCCAAGGTGTTTTAGTTCCTGCTGCTAAAATTGCAGGAAGAATTAAAGAATTTCACTTCTTAGAAAAACCAGATATTTTACTTCTGCAAAAAATGTTGCCGACACTTCTACCTATCCAAGATTGGAGTGTTGAAGAAGTCGCTCGCTTTAGCTCACGCTTAGATGAAACGATTTATTTAACAACTAAGCCGGTCACTGCTGAAGTTAGGCAGCTTTTTGATTTATTTCATGTCAAACCTTTTTTGTGGATGAATGGCATTTATAGCCTAGAAAAAGCTAACAATGCTCAGCTTGAATCGTTAATTTTCTCAATGAAAAACTCTAGACTCAAAGATCTTAAAGCGGCAGGCAATGGTTTTTGTGAACTGCTTAGTGGCGTGTATTATGCTGATCCTAAGACATATAAAGATCTTGATTACGCACCACCTTTGGAGCTTCTATGATACTAGATGGCTCTACTGCTTTTAAGAATCAAGAAATCGAAGCTGACTATTGTGTTATTGGAAGTGGATCAGGTGGAGCTTACGCCGCCAAACTACTTTCTTTAAAAGGTTATAGCGTTGTTATCATTGAAGAGGGTGGCCATAAAAAAACTGAAGAATTCAAAGAGCTAAGAGAAGACATTGCATATCCCAATCTTTATCAAGAACTCGCTTCAAGAAAAACAAAAGATAAGAATATAAGTATTCTGCAAGGTCGAACTGTTGGCGGTGGCACCACTGTTAATTGGACTACTTGTTTTAGAACTCCATCAAATACGCTTAAACACTGGCAAGCTGAGTTTGATCTTCCATTTACTGATGAATCTCTTGAAACTCATTTTTTAGCGGCAGAAAAAGAAATCTCAGTCAGTGAATGGGAGATACCTCCCAATCAAAATAACTCTGTACTAGCGAATGGCTTAGATAAGCTTGGTAAAAGCTTTGGTCATATCAATCGTAATGTTAAGGGTTGTTATAATCTAGGCTACTGTGGAGTGGGTTGTGCCACAGGTGCCAAACAATCTCAAATGATTACAAGTATTCCTACGTTTTTAAAAATGGATGGCATACTTGCTACGCGTTGGCGCGCTTTTAGATTTCGTCATCACCTTGGAAAAGTCACTAAACTTGAATCTTACAACTTACCAGGCATTGGTAATACTCACGGTGATATCAAGTTAACAATTAAGGCGAAACATTTTGTTTCATCTGCTGGCGCGATAGGAACACCGGCGCTTCTTTTAAGAAGTCGCGTTCATGATCAATCCGGCCTTCTTGGTAAAAGAACATTTTTGCATCCCACTGTTTTAAGTGGTGCAATTTTCAATGATGATATTGAACCTCATCTTGGTGCTCCACAATCAATTTATTCCGATCATCATTTATGGCAAGATTATGGATTTAAGTTAGAAGTCCCGCCTGTTCATCCTTTGTTATTAGCTTCAACCTTAATGGCCCACGGTGATGAACATAGAGAATTGATGCTTAAGTTTAAAAACCTTCAAGTTTGTATCGCTCTTCAACGTGATGGCTTTAAAGAAGATAGCCAAGGTGGAGTGGTAGAGCTTTCTAATGATGGTTATCCAGTCCTTGATTATACTTGGTCAAAGAGTATGTCGTTAGGTTTTAAAGAAGCCCTTCGAACGATGGGAGAGTTGCAATTCGCAGCTGGAGCAAAAGAAGTTTTACCTATTCATGCGCGAGCGAAAAGAACTTCAAACTTAATCGACTTTTATTCTCATATTGATGAGCTAGACATGAAGCCGATTGATCTTAAGGTCGTCTCGGCCCATGTGATGGGTGGAGCTTGCTTTGGAGTGGATAAAAAGTCATCAGTTACGGATACCCAAGGTCGCTTGTGGGGCTATGAAAATCTAAGTGTCATGGATGGTTCTCTATTTCCAACTTCAATTGGTGCAAATCCTATGTTGTCGATTTTAGGTCATGTCCATCGTATTTATTCGTAATATTGCCAATTAAAAGACCCACATTTTTAAAGCACTGTTTATGATTTCGATGAGATATCGGCACTTTAGTTCCGACTGATTTAGTCCGATACATAATAGGACTATGAAAACGCTAACTACACTTTTATTCCTTCTTTTCTTACTTGCCTCTTGTGGTGGTAAGAAGGCGCAAACGACTTTTAGCCTTAATGCAGGGGCTTTGTTTAGTGGCTCCACTCCTGCGGGCGGCGCAGTTATCGTTGGCAAAAGTGGCGCGAACAAGTTCTCTGCTGGATTAACGGCCGCGCAAGTCGCAACTTTTTCAATTGATCTTCCTCAAGGGGATTGGCAGTTTTATGCTGTTGCATGGTTAGATGATTCAGCAGAAGGTCCAATGTCTGGTAAAGCACGATGCGGAATTTCACAAGCTCAAGTACAAGGGAATAATGTATCAATCGATTTAACACTAACAAACGAGACGTGTGCCTTAGAAACTTTTGGCCCAGCATCAACAAGAGATACAGTTTCTTATATTGGTGAAACAACTTTTAAAAAAGTAACTCTTAATTCATGTAATAACCCAATTGGTTATCCTGGGCTTTGTGATTCGTCATCAATAGAGGCTATTCCTGGAGAAAGCGTTAGCTTAAAGTTTGTTCTTCCCGGACATTCAAATTTCGGAGTCGCACCACCTTCACTAAATTCAACGTGTATAAATCCAGTTACTCATGATCAAGGATTATTCTATACAGATGTCAGGTTACCACTAGCGAATAATCTTGGGCCTATTCCAGTTGTCTTAAAAGGATATGAAAAATTAAACTGTGTTGATCCTGATGCAACTTATAGTTTCTCTGGTGACATTCCAGGTCTTTCTGCAGTCGATCGCTCAATAACTGCTAATGCAACAACTAGCTACACTTTAACATTTGCCGACAACTATATTGGCAAAACAGGCTCACCATTTATTGATGCTCAAAATAATGGAAAAATAAAGTTACCAGTGATTAACTGCGGTGGAACTTGTTATAATACTGCTAATCGTTCAATAGACTATTCAAATGCCAAAGATGAAGTAAGAGAAGGTATTTGGTCTCTTTTTGGAACAGGTAATCAAAAAGAAACCAACAAGTATTTACCATCATCTGAAGCGTTTTATGTCATGACTAATGATAATGGTACTCCAGGGCAAGTGGTGATTACTCCTGCTGGGACCTTAGGCTCAAAAGGAAATAATATTGTTGTTGACGTTTCTTCAACGGGTACAGCTGGTGGTTCGGCTTTAGTAACGTGTGATGCAAATGTAAAAACTATAAATATTGTAGCTGACACTGATGTGACTCCAGCGACACTTATGACTGGTATTAACTCTAGTTGTGCAGGCTTTCTAACAGCATCTAATGTCAATCCTTCAAGTGCTGGATTATTTACATCTTTGACGGCGAACTTCTCTGGTGGCGCTGATAGTTTTAATAATCAAGGTCGTCGTGAAGAGGGAAGCGTTACCGATATCAAACATATTCTTTTTGGTGCTATAGGTGCCGTCTTGCATACGAATAATATTCAAACATGGACTCAATTGTGTTCTGCCAGTGGAAGCTACTCCTACCAGCTTCCAAATGATTCAATTACTATTTCTTTAAGTTCGCCGTCAGCAAGTGCTCTTCATCCACTGTTTTCTGCAAACGCTGCTGCTAATTTTGAGAGAAAGCTTCTAGTTAATATCAATGGACAAAATGAGGAAGCTTTATTTTTTAACTGTCTAGATGGTTCAGGCAATGAAGACCATGCTGTCGGTACTTATATAAGTTATAAAAATGATAGTCGACTTGAACACGTTCAAACTTCATGGGATTTAACTAATGCTAACGCCGAATGGGTAGAGCGTGCCATTCAACAAACGGAAAGTGGAAACACAATGTGGCGTTATGACTTATTTAAAGGCACTGGTGTTGGTGGCGATAATTGGAGTTATTGGTCAATGAGTGCCTCAACTCAATACGCAAGTTATAGAAGAGTTGCTGGATCAACAGCTGCTGGATCTCTCTATGCTAGCTCTTTTGATACGTTTACCCCAACGAGTGCAGTAGCACTATTTTCATCAGGTTCCCAAACAGAGTGGAGTCTTTCATCAGGTAATTATCTTTCAAGCGGCAACAACACAACACTTGAACCATCTAGTATCTATGCAAGCATGACAAACCCTAGAACATATCCAGGCTTTAGCATGAACGATATGGTTTACAATGCAACTTTTTGGAACTTTAGTTACTAAGTCTTATTGGCAATATCTTCCAAGACTTGGGTGATTTTGAGGCAACAGTCGTTGCGCTAAAGAGCAGACGTGATTTCTAGAACCTTCCACACCACTCGTTTTAAGACATGCTCCAAGATAACCTGGTGAGGTTTCACTCGCTGGCCCGCCGAAAAGATCTGTTATTTCTAATCCTGCTGTAAAATCCTCTATAGGAAAATTTGCAAGAGTTTCGTTAAACGAGTCTTCCAGACTTTTCATTTCTTCTTTTAGGGCATCGGTAATTTTGCCTTCAAGAGTGGCATCCTCTAGTTCTCCTTGGTAGGAGAAAAGATCGTCTCTAAATTTAATTTTAAAACAAACGGGTTTGTTATTTGGACATTGCTTGGAGAGTTTGACATCATAGCTTAACTGCATATCTGTATTTTCAAAGCTTCCAAGTCTCCACAAACCTAAGTTGATGAGACTTCTTCTACCGCTGGCTTGGCAGCCTTTTAAGGAGATTGTCGCTCTCATGTTCGCGCCGCCAAGAGCTGACATACCAATCGAGTCCATATCTTTACAAGAAAATTTTGGACGTTCATCGCCGACATAATCAGAGCCGTCACCTTCGTCCATTCTAATACCGCACTTGCCTCCAAGATTTTGGCCACAAAGATTTCCTTTCGATATCTGATCTGAAAGGTAATTGTTGACATAACTTAGATCAAGCATGGAGTAGAAATCGTCGCAATTGGTCGGAGGTTCTCGACCTGCTAAGGCAGAAGTGTAGTTACCCTGGCAAAGTTCTGGGATAAATATCTCAACAGACATATTACCATTCTCACCAACACTCATAAGTTGCTTGATAAGAATCTGTTCAGTTTGCTCTTGCGTTGGAGCTATCGATGAACTCGATTGTTTAAGTGAGCTTAGACTTGAAGCAAAGTTTGATTTTCTTTTGCAAGGATGATTTTGCGGATTAATTGATGAAAGCATTTGATTCATTCTCGCACTAGTCGTTGCATCTTTATATGACGGGTTCTGTCTTACCCAGAAATCCATATTCTTCATGCGATCGATAAACTCCGAGCACTTCATGTTGCCATTAAGGTTTTCGATACCATCGATATGGTCATTTAATGTCTGGGTGACAAAAGCATTGGAAATATTAAACATGGGAAGATTTATCTCAGGAATATTACTATTCTCATTCGATAATGTTGCGCTTATCACAGTGTTAACTTGATCTTTTAAAACGTCTCTTAAGTTTTGTAGGATGGGAGCTTCGATCATCGACGCCACAGACTTTTCTGCTAAAACAGGAGACAAGTAGCCTGCAGTAATTGAGTTTAGATCATTTCTTCCAAGTCGACTTAGAGGAGTTGTTGTGGGAACGGTAATCTTTAAGTCCGGACTTTTAAAGCCGTTGTCTATATTTTTTCTTTGAAGAAGTGGTTTTGAGCCAATTCTCTCAATTGAGTTTACGCTAAAGTTTTGCATATCGATCACCGCTTCATAGCATATCTGCTCTGAATCTTTTGTATCGATATTAAGATCAATATTTTCTAAAGCGACTTTATAGTCTTCGTTTTGGGCCTTAAATTTTAATTCAAGTGAAGTCTTGATATCGAGTTTGACATGTGCGCATATTTTAATTGATGAGTTTGAATTATCTGGGCTTGCAAATCTTGATAAATCAATATTGACGTCTTTTAATGAAAAATTATCAATCTTTACGCCACTAAAAGTATCGCTGCCTACTGTTCGCTTCGGATATGAGATTTGATTTAACGTTGCGGCGGTACTTCCTTGATCACTAGAAAAAAGTTCTGGATTTAAAACATATCCAACTGCCTGCATTGGTAAAGGTTCTAAAAAAGGAGCACTCGGTAAATCATATGATTTGTTAATTTTAGGCGAGATAAATCTTCCACCTAATGTTCTTGTGTCAATATTATCGGGATCAGTAGTTAACTGGTATGCCAGAATATCTGCAATCAAATCTTTGTTTTGTGTCACGCCCTGGCGAACAGATCTAATACCACTTTGACCTGCGCCAAAAACCAATGCAGGTCGATATTCACCCGGTATTTGGCAATAGACTCCTGCTCCACATGTAGACAGATCCGCAGCATAAAGTTGCTGGCTTAGAAATATATTGATAAAGATTATTAAAAGACTAAATCTCATTCTTTTTGTTCGGTTTTTTTGGGCAAAAGATTATTATATTGATATAGTTGGCCGTATTGGTTGTCTATATAGTTGATGAGGACGTTTTGGAAAAAGTAGATCAAATTATTTCGGAATTTACAGATTTTAAAGATTGGGAAGATCGTTATAGACATCTTATCAATCTAGGTAAGCAGATGCCTGATTTTCCTGAAGAACATCGACTTGAATCAAATAAAGTCAAAGGCTGCCAATCACAAGTTTGGCTTGTGAGCTCATTAGAAAAAACTGAAGACTCTTATCGCATTAAGTTTCATGCCGATAGCGATGCAAGTATTGTGAAGGGTATAGTGGCCTTATTAACTAAGGTCTATAGCGGTTTAACTCCAGAAGAAATTTTAAATTTAAAAGCAGACTTCATTGACCAAATTGGCTTACGTCAACATCTTAGTATGTCTAGAGCAAATGGTTTAAACTCAATGCTTAAGCAGATCAATCTTTATGCCTATGCTTACCAACAAAAAATTAAAATGGGACTTGTATGAGTGATTTTCTTTTAGAGCGTCCACGTCGTCTTCGTCGTACTCCTGCACTTCGCTCAATGCTAAGTGAGCATCAAGTCACTCCTCATGATCTTATAGCTCCGCTTTTTGTTATTGATGGTAAGCAAGAAAAGGTCGAAATCAAATCTATGCCTGGGCAATATAGATTTAGCCAAGACTTGTTAATTGAAGAGTGCAAACAGCTTTTCGCTTTAGGTATTAAATCAGTGGCACTCTTTCCTGCGATTGAAGCGAAATTAAAAACACCACAAGCATTAGAGGCGATTAATCCTGAAGGTCTCTATCAGCAAACAATCAGATCGATTAAAGAGGCATTACCTGACATGCTCGTCATGACTGATGTTGCACTTGATCCATACAATAGCGACGGACATGATGGTTTGGTCGATCCTAAAACGGGTGAAATTCTTAACGATGAAACCCTCGAACTTCTTTGTCAGATGGCAGTTGTTCAGGCACAAGCTGGCGCTGATATTATCGGTCCATCAGATATGATGGATGGCAGAGTAGGCGCCATTAGGGATAGTCTTGATAGCGAGGGCTTTGCTAACGTCGCAATCATGTCTTATACCGCGAAATATGCCTCTGCTTTTTATGGCCCATTTAGAGATGCCCTCGACTCAGCTCCAAAAGCTGGAGACAAAAAAACTTATCAAATGGATCCTGCCAATATTCGCGAGGCCCACCGCGAAGCCAGATTAGATTTGAGTGAAGGTGCAGACTTCTTAATGGTGAAGCCTGCACTGGCTTATCTTGATGTGATTTCTCATTTATCTCAAAACTTTGATTTACCGATCGCGGCTTATAATGTGAGTGGTGAGTACGCCATGGTTAAGGCCGCTGCCGCGAATGGCTGGATAGATGGACAAAAAGTGATGGAAGAAATTCTTCTGTCTTTTAAGCGTGCTGGCGCTGATGTCATCTTAACTTACTTCGCAAAAGATTTTGCTACGACTTATAACAAGCGCTGAACTTTTCTTAAGTGACGTTCAATAATCTCTTTATCCTTACCCTTATCTTTGGGAAGTTCGGACTGAACCTGTGCGATCTTTTCTTCTAATCTGGAGAGTTCTAAGAGGAGTTGTAAGCAGTTTCTGATAACCATAAGGATCCTGTTTGGGTTATCAAACTATTATATGGTAGTTGATACAAATTGCAAGCACGAAAAAAAACCTCGCCGAAACGAGGTTTTAAAAAATTTTAAAATATGATCATCTATTTGCGAACTTTTACTTTTTGAAGTTTTTCTTTCGCTTCTTTATGCTTCTTCGCAGCTACGCCAAGAAGAGCTAATAATCCTGCAAGTGAGGTGATCAGGGCCAAATCAAATTCCAAGATAAACCTCCCGGTGGCTCCTATAAGGTATTATACCCTAAATTCTTAACAATTATCGGTCAGTATTAAGATTTAATTAAGGTAATTACGTAGATTCCTGTTGATTCTATCATCTTTCAGTTACTTAGAAGTTCTAGCAAGATGAATTGTCTCTATTTCTTTAATTAAATCTAACTCGTCACCAGGCTTGAGGTTCGATATCCACTGGCCTTCTGGGTAGATGACACAGTTAATGCCCTTAGCGCATTTACCAAGACAACCAGAAGCATTTATCCTAACTTCCGTTTTGTCCCATCTAGATGCAGCCATTCTCTTGACGACGTTTCTAAACTCGATGCCGACACCTTCTTTTGCTGGCTGGCCGTCACCTTCGAGCGTGCAACTGTTACAGATAAAGACGTGAGTAGTAATTGTTGAGTCTGTGTTTTTCATTTCGCCATCATGTCACTGTTTATTCTGAAGAACTAGTCTGCCATGACTGTCACTTCTTCGACTTTTCTTTTACAATGGAACTAAATGATATTGATGAGGTAGCAAGTGAGCAAGGACCCTAAACATAAAGCTCTTGAAATTAATTTAGACAAGTCTATTTATGGTGCTTTTGCCGAAATTGGCGCTGGTCAGGAAGTTGTTAGACACTTTTTTAGAGCAGGTGGGGCAGCAGGTACAATTGCTAAAACTATGTCTGCCTACGATATGAAGTTTTCTGATGATATTTACGGTAAAGAGCCATCTGGTCGTTATGTTTGTGAAAGTCGTCTTGGTAAAATGCTTCATCATGAATATTCTTTGATGCTTGAACGCTTAGATGGTCGAGCAAGCGATACTCGATTCTTTGCTTTTGCTGATACCGTTGCCGCCAAATCTTTTTCCGGTAAAGGGGAGAGTCATGGTTGGATGGGAATGCGTTTTCAACATTCACCAAAAGCCGAAGCCTCTGAAGTCGTTATTCACGTTAAAATGCTCGATAACGAAAATGTTCAGCAACAAGAAGCACTTGGTATTATCGGTGTGAACCTTGTGTACGCTGCCTATAAACATTCTGAAGATAGAGAAAATTTTGTTACTGAATTAATGGATGGTCTTTCAACTGATCGTCTTGAAATTGATATGATTCGAGTTTCTGGTCCTGCTTTTTCTAAAATTGACTCTAGATTATTATCACTTGAACTTGTTAAACGTGATTATTGCCAAGCTGTGATGTTTTCTGCGGACGGAAAAGTTATGCAGGCTTCAGATGCAATTTATAAAAAAAATGTTCTAGTTTGTCGTGGTTCTTATCGTCCGCCAACTCTTGTTAATCTCGATATGCTTGATAAAGGTAAAGACTGTTTTCAAAAAATTCTTGGTGATAAGAATGGTGATGTTTTAGTTCTCCCTGAAATCTCAATGCATAATTTACGTGATCGTGGTGAAGTGGATAATGAAGACTTTCTAGCCAGAGTCGATCTTTTAACTGTTATTGGGCATCCTGTTCTAATCACGAACTTTCAAGATTTCTCCGATCTTAATAATTTTATCTCTTCCTATAACCGCGCTCAAGTCGCGTTTGTGATGGGCTATTATCCTGTAAGTGAATTATTCGATGAAAAGAAATATATAAATGTTAAAGATGGCATGCTGGGCAGTCTTGGAAGATTAACTGGTCACAATACTAGAATTCTGGTTTACCCCTCAAAGCAAGATGAAGGCGAAGGGATTAATACCATTGATTCTTTAAAAGTTAATCCTTCGATTCATAAGCTTGTTGAATACTTAAAAGAAACGAATAAATTAAGTGATATTACAACTTTCAATAAAGAACAGTTTTCAATTTGGTCCAGAGTTGTTTTAAAAATGATTCAAGAAGGTCAAGATGGCTGGGAAGAAATGGTACCTAAGGCGGTGGCCAAAAGAGTAAAAGATAAATGCCTTTTCGGATATCCCTGTAAAGTTTAATTTAAGCAACACAACCTTGACATCGATCTTTTGGCTCCCATCTTATAATTAGAAGGAGTTAATATGAATAAATTTGATTCAATTGTTGCAGGCTCTCTTGATATTGCTCAAACTGAGGCACTTAAAAGACAAAACGCTCAGTTAGAACCCATTCATTTACTCTTTGGATTAGTATCAAATCCTCAATCATTCAGTGCAAGAGCTTTTAAATCACATAAAAAAGAAATTAAGACAATTCTTGATCAACTTGCTGTTCTTTCTTCAAAAGTTTCTGTTGATCAATTAAAAGCCAGCTCAAAATTTTCTGAATGGTTAACTTATGCTAGCTCTCACGCCATTCAAGCTGCACGACAAGAAGTTAGTGAAACAGATCTATTACGTTATTTAAATCAAGCCTTGCCTGAATTTAAATTTGACCCCTCCATTTTAAATGAATCTCATGATGCGGATGAAGAAGTCCCTTCATTTTTAACAAATCTTAATGAATTAGCAGAGCAAGGAAAACTTGATCCTGTTATTGGGCGCTCAAAAGAGATTAGAGCAGTGATGGAAATTCTTGGCCGTCGTGGAAAAAATAATCCGGTTCTTGTCGGTCTTGCAGGTGTTGGTAAAACTGCCATCGTCGAAGGTCTGGCCGAAGCAATCGTTAAAGGCAACGTACCCGACGTTCTTTCAGATAAAACTGTCATGTCCTTAGATATGGGATCATTAATGGCCGGTACCAAGTACCGAGGGGAATTTGAAGAAAGACTTCAAAAATTAATTAAATGGGTTAAAGGACAAGCCGGTCAGGTCATTCTTTTTATCGATGAAATGCATCAGCTTGTTGGCGCTGGTCGAACTGATGGAGCGATGGATGCTGCTAACCTTTTAAAGCCTGCACTTGCTCGTGGAGATCTTCACTGTATCGGTGCTACTACTCCAGAGGAATATCAAAAGTATATTTTAGGTGACGCTGCTTTAGATCGAAGATTTAGACCAGTTCCTGTTAATGAGCCATCAAAAGAAGATGCGATCGAAATCTTAACAGGTGTAAGAGAAAAGTTGGAAATCCATCACGGCATTAAAATCTCTGATGATGCAGTTTTTCAATCTGTTGTTTTATCAGATCAGTATATTACGGATAAACAACTTCCTGATAAAGCTATTGATCTTATCGATGAAGCTTCTAGCGCACTTAAGTTATCTGCAGAGGCGATGCCCGCTAAGCTTGTAGAACTTCAAGCAGATATAAGATCTAAAAAGATCTATTCACAAATGAATAAGACACCTGAGCTTGATAAAGAAATTCTAAACTTAGAGAAAGTTTTTGCTGAAGAAAAAGGTAAGTGGGAACAAGAAGTTCTCTCAGTTAAAAAAGTATCTGAATTAAAAAATCAACTTGAGAAAATGAAGTTTGAGCTTGAGCAAGCGGAAAGAAGACAAGACTATGAAAAAGCCAGTGAGCTTAAGTATTCTGTTATTCCTGAGCTTGAAAGCCAAGTCCAAGGCACAAATCATGATTGGATCTTAAGTGCAAAAGATATCGCTGCCGTGATTTCAAGACAAACTGGCATTCCTGTCGATAAAATTATGAAGACCAGACAAGAAAATATTCTTGATTTGGAATCAAAGTTAAAAGAAAGAGTTTATGGTCAAAGTGAAGCTATTCACGAAATAGCTGAGACTTTAATTTCTTCACATGCCGGGCTAACTGATACGAGAAGACCTCTCGGTTCATTTTTACTAAAAGGTCCATCAGGTGTTGGTAAAACAGAAACAGCTAAGGCGTTAGCTAACCTCTTATTTGATACAGAAGATGCACTTATAAGATTTGATTTATCAGAGTTTTCTGAAAAGCACTCGGTATCTAAACTTATTGGAGCTCCTGCTGGTTATGTTGGTTATGATGAAGGCGGAGTCTTAACTGAAGCGATTAGACGTAAACCTTATGCTGTCATTCTTTTTGATGAGATTGAAAAAGCTCACCGAGATTTCTCAGATATTTTATTGCAGATTCTTGATGACGGCAGATTAACTGACAATAAAGGTCGAACCATCATTTTTAGAAATACAGTCATCATTGCGACTTCAAACTCTAAAGATATTGAATTAGATTTCAAACCAGAAGTTTTAGGCCGCTTAGATGCAGTGTTAGAATACTCATCATTAGGTCCTGATATTATGCATGACTTAGTTGCGAAACAAGTTAAGCTGGTTAACGAGCGTTTAGTTGATAGAAGTCTTAAACTTGCTTTAAATGAAGATCTGGTCAGTATTTTAAGTGAAAAAGGATATGATCCAAGATACGGAGCAAGACCTTTAGCTTCAATATTCAACAAGGTTGTTCTTAGACCTCTTGCAAAACTATTACTGTCAGATACTTCTGATAAAAAACTTGTGACGGCTTCTTGGAACGCTCATAAGTCTGAAGTTGTGTTCGATTTAGGTTAAAATTGCCCTTGTGGGGGTTACTCTACGATCAAATGTATAATTTAAATTATATTGATCAATAAATGAGGTCCCCATGAGTGATCCGATTAGAACGCTAGCACCTAATGAGTTTCTTGTTCGCGAAGGTGAAGAAAGCCTTGATATGTATTATTTGCAATCTGGAACCTTGGCCGTCGTCAAAAGAAAAGGTGATAAGACTCAACAGATTGGAACAATCTATTCAGGTGAAATCGTCGGAGAGATGTCTTTTTTAGATGAAGAGCCAAGAAGCGCATCTGTAAAAGCTGTAACTGAATGTACTCTGACAGTCATTCCACGAGCTAAATTTGAAGCTTCTATGAAGCAATTACCTAAATGGTATCAAGCCCTTGTTCATACGTTATTAGATCGCTTGAGAAAAGCGAATACAAGAATTAAAGTCTAAAACCAAATTCCAAGACGATCAGTAATTCTCTCTTTTTCTTCGTCAGAGAACAGGTTTCCATCAATTGATAGATGCTTTAAATTTTTAAGATTGAATATAGGATGGGGAAGTTCTTCAAACTTATTGTTATCCAAAATTAAACGTTTTAGATTTTCTAAAAGAGAGAAATCTCCTGGCAGCTTACTTAGGTTATTATGACCTAAATCAAGCTCAGTTAACTTTGAAAGTTTGCATAGCCAGCTTGGAAACTCAGATAAGCTTGTTTGAGCAATCTGAATCTTCTCTATTGAAGGGCTTGGGTTAACTGAATTCAATTTTTGAATAGCACAATTTTTTATTTTTAAAATTTTTAATTTTTGAAGTTCAAAAATTTCTTTTGGTAATGTTTCTAAAAGAGGTGCTTGAATTGTTAAGGTTTCAAGCTGATTAAGCTTTGAAATATCACTTGGAATACTAGTGAGTCCATCGCCAAGTATTTCTAAAATCTTCAATGAAGTTTCTTGTAAAACTTCATTAGGAAATGAAGATTGATTCTTTCTAAGCTTTAAGCGCAATCAAAACTCCTAGTTATGTTGCCCTGGTCCTGGGATTCCTAGAAAATATAAAATAGACGTCATTGGGCCGTGACTCATATGCTGTTCGGCTTCCTGTTTCACAATATCTTTGGCGTGAAAGGCAATGCCAAGACCGGCTGCTGCAAGCATTGGAAGATCATTGGCTCCATCACCTATAGCAACAACTTGTTCAAGTGAGATCTTCTCTTGTTGGGCAATCACTTTTAACAAGAAGGCTTTTTGTTCAGCATTAACAATAGTTCCTTCTATTTCGCCAGTTAACTTGCCGTCGACAATTTCTAATTCATTAGCAAAGGCATAATCTAGGCCTAGTTTTTCTTTTAATGCATAAGCAAAGAATGTGAATCCACCAGAAATAAGTGCAACTTTGTATCCAAGAGATTTAACCGTCTGTATAAACTCAACAGCACCTGGAGTAAAAGGTAGTCCTTCTAGGATTGTTTGCATTTGAGATTCTTTTAACCCTTTAAGCTTTGAAACACGTTGTCTTAAAGATTCATTAAAATCCATCTTGCCGTTCATGGCTTCTTCGGTGATATGTCTAACTTCAGAACCAACACCAGCTATATCGGCCATTTCATCAATGACTTCAGTTTGAATAAGAGTTGAATCCATATCAAAAACAATAAGGCGTTTACTTCTTCTAAAGACATTGTCTTTAATAAAGGCAACATCAACTTTATGAGCCGTAGAAACGTCTAAAAGTTTTGCCTTAACTTTTTTCCAGCTCAAGCCTTTAGGCACGGTGGTTGTAACTTCAAGACATGTAAAATTTTGCGGAGTCATATTATCAATACGTAAAATATTGATGCCGGCACTTGCTAAAGCATCTGCAACATCTCTAACAAAAGAAGCAGGTAAGTTTTGTGTAGATACACAGCTTAAAATAAATTTTTCACCAAGTTCAGGTAAATCACGAAGAGCAATTTCTTGAAACGTAAGTGTTAAATTAAGTTGAGTACAAGAAAAGAGTAATTCTTTAACAACTGTTGGCTCTTCGCCTGAAACTTCAATCAAAAAAGATAAAGATAATAAACCATGTGTAACGGCCTGACCCATATCGCGCAGACTTGCTCCATGCTCAGTTACAAGATGCATGAGTTTTGAAGTAATACCAGGTTGGTCGGGACCTGAGACGGTGACTAGGATATTACGCTTTGGTGAATTCTTTTGCATGGGCCGATTTCCTTTTAGCCTTAATTTTACGCAGGAGTCCCAAAGAATACTCTAGGGCGGAAAAAACTGACAGTAGGCTCGCTAGGGCAATTAAAGCAAAGCCGATTTCTGGCATTGGAATCCCAAAAGGATGATCGTATGCCATTAAAAAAGGCACTCCTACCATTTGAGTTGCCGTTTTCCATTTACCGGCTTGTCCAACCGGTATCTTCAGTCCACGCTCCGTAGCAAGTAATCTTAAAGAAGTAATATAAAGTTCTCTTAAAACCAGCACGACCACTAAAAGACCTGGTAAGCGACCAAGCTCTTGAAGCATGACTAGTGAAGAAATAACTAAGAATTTATCTGCGATAGGGTCAAGAAATGAGCCAAATACAGTGACGATATTTCTTTTTCTAGCAATATAGCCATCAAAAAAATCAGTGATTGAGGCTGCGACAAATGTCCATGCAGCGATATAGCCAAGTGTCTTATGCCAAGGAACTATAGCTTCCCATGTTAGTGTCCCTAAAAACATTGAGCCAATGATAATTGGGATGAGGAGAACTCGGAATATAGTCAACCTGTTTGGTAGGTTATTAATTTCCCATTCGTGACTAGTTGAAGCATTCATCAGTGTCATTCTTTCCGATTTTTATTGAATAAGGCAGGCTAACAGAGAAAATGTTTCCCGTAAAACCTTGAGCTTCGCCCATGCTAAGATATTAGGAGATATTTTTAAAGGAAGATAGGAAAACTATGGAAGGTCAGCTCAATCTCATTAAGACAGGTTATCAAGACGTTGAAAAAAGAATTTTTCCACGTTTTCCCTTTTGTTTTTTAACGTTCAAAGGTGAAGCCGCAAGTGCCCAGGCTTTTGAAGTTGTAGATATCTCGTTTACGGGAATGCAGCTCGGTCTTAAAGATGGCGGACATCTTTATGTAGAAGGACAAGATTTAAAAGGTGAAATTCACTGGAAAGGATCTAGTCTAACGATCGCTGGAAAAGTGAAATGGGTAAGTGGTAAGCGTCTTGGAGTTAAGTTTTCTAACGATGCCAAACTGATTAGTAATATCAAAAGTTTTTTATCAGTTGATAATATAGTCAAAAGCATGCGTCCTGTTCACGGACACGATATAGATATGGATGTACCAAGCAATCTTAAGTTTTGGGTGCGTGCAGACGGACCATTTGAGATTTTTGTATGGCGCCATAATGATGGTGAAGTCTCTCGTTTTCAAATCATCATGATGGAAAACTATGTTGAATGGTATGACGGAAAAGGACTTAAAACAGGTCGCGTTATTTCTAAAAGAGACCTAGATACTCCACTAATATGTGAAGATGAGATCATGTTTCAAGTTGATGAAGGCGTAGATGAGCACAAGATTGCTATGGCCTGCGATATTGTTGAAGCTTTGGGAGATAGTCATCTTCCTGAGGGTGCAAGATCGTTTTTAACTTTGAAACTCTCTTAAATTGTAACTTCTCACATTGCCCTTGCTCCCTTATACTAAGTCAAATCCTTGGGAGTTATAATGAATAGAAACTTAGCGTTAGAATTTGTCCGTGTTACAGAAATGGCTGCTATTGCCAGTGCCCGTACGATGGGTCGTGGCGATGAGAAGCTAGCCGATCAAGCCGCAGTCGATGCAGCGAGAAAAATGTTAGATTCTGTCGAATGTAATGCCACTATTGTTATTGGTGAAGGTGAGCGCGATGAAGCTCCTATGCTTTATATTGGTGAAAAAGTTGGCAGTGGCGTAGGTCCTGAACTTGAGATTGCTGTAGATCCGTTAGAAGGTACAAGTGTTTGTGCTCGCGGACAGGAAAACTCAATTTCTGTGATGGCCATTGCTGAAAAAGGTGGACTGCTAAACGCCCCAGATACATACATGCAAAAAATCGCCGTTGGCCCTGAAGGCAAAGGCGTTATTGATATCAAAGAATCTCCTCTTGAAAACTTAAAGCGTCTTGCAGAAGTTAAAAAGTGTCGTGTTCAAGATTTAACTGCGATCATTCTCGATCGTCCTCGTCATATGGAACTCATTGAAGAAGTTAGAGCGGCCGGTGCTCGTATTCAACTGATTGGTGACGGAGACGTTGCTGCTGCCTTAGCTTGCTGTGATAGCAACTCTGGTGTTGATATTCTTATGGGGATTGGTGGAGCTCCTGAAGGTGTGATTGCTGCTGCGGCCATGCGTTGTATGGGCGGAGACTTTCAAGGAATTTTAAAACCAAGAAATAATGAAGAAATCGAAAGAGCAAAAGTCATGGGCATTGAAGACATTAATCGTGTTTTCCATATGCAAGATCTTGCTAGTGGAAATGTTTTATTTTGCGCCACTGGTGTGACTGATGGAACATTTCTTCGTGGCGTGAAATTCAAATCATGGGGTGCGGTTACTCACTCAATGGTGATGCGCTCACAAAGTGGAACAATTCGTCGAATTGAAGCTGAACACCACTTTGACAAGAAACCTAGATATTAAGAAAGGAGAGTTCCATGGCCGGAGCTAAAGCAACTAAAGAGACAACTTTTGGCGCCTCAATTGATAAAGTCTGGGGTGTAATTAGTGATTATGAAAGCTACCCTGATTTCGTTGATGGAGTTAGTGGCATTAAAATACTTGATCGAAATAATGGCAAAATCAGAGTCGAATATTCTTTGAACATGATCAAAAAACTTACCTATATTTTAAACATGGAAGAGAGCGCACCTAATAAACTTTCTTGGAGTTTTGAAAAGGGTGATATTTTTAAAGTTAATGCTGGATCTTGGGAGCTTAAAGACCTAGGAAATGGCACGACTGGTGTTGTTTATAATGTAGAAGTTGAAGTTAAAGGTTTTTTTCCTGGCGCTGGAATGATTGTTAAAACTTTAACGGAAGTTAATCTTCCTAATATGCTTAAAGCATATGAGCAACGAGCGAAAAACGCGTAAAGAGGAATTATGGCCACTGACGATAAAGACAAAGGCATTTCGGACGTTATCAAAAAAGTTGTCTCCATCGGTGTTGGTGCTGCTTTTATGACAGAAGACGCTGTAAAAAAAGTCTTAGGAGATCTTCCTCTTCCTAAAGAAATTGTTAATGGTCTTTTAAAAAATGCACAAACAGTAAAAGAAGATTTCGTTCAATCTGTTCGTGCTGAACTATCTGAGCATCTTTCAAAAGTTGATCCTAAAAAACTAATGGAAGAAGTCCTTGAGAATTACGATATTGATGTTCAGGCCAAAGTGAAATTCACAAAAAAGAAGTAAAAATGATTGATATCGATCAACTGGCTAAGCGCTTTGAAAATATCTCTAACGAGATAGGAGAAGCAACATTAGTCGCCGTCACTAAATACTCCGATGTTCGAGAGATCAACGTTGCTTACGATATTGGTCATAGAGATTTTGGTGAAAATCGTGTTTCTGATTTAGAAACAAAAGCTAAAGCCTTTAGACAAGAAAATCGCGATGGGGTGAGATGGCACTTTATAGGACATCTTCAAACCAATAAAGTTTCAAAACTTATAAAAATTCACGGGCTCTACGCTATTCACTCCGTTGATTCAGAAAAATTACTTCGTGAAATTTTAAAATATAAAGAGGATATTCTCTCGCCCATTTCTTTATTCTTCCAAGTTAATACAAGCGGAGAAAAAGAAAAGGGTGGTTTTGAAGACTACGAATCACTCAAAAAGGCCGTAGCCAATTTATTAAAACTCTCATCAACTTCATTTCTCTTCGAAGGTCTCATGACTATGGGAACCTACCGAACAGAACATAAGGACGAAGAGGCTAAGCGCTGCTTTAAGCTTCTTAAATCCTATGGTGATAAGCTTAAAGAAGACTTTAAACTCGATGAAGTAAAGCTTTCGATGGGGATGAGTGATGACTATAAGATTGCCTTAAAAGAGGGCTCAGATCTTGTTCGGGTCGGCTCTTTACTGTTCAAATAAGCTGATTTTGATCAATTCCCATGTAACTTCCCGTAATTAGACCATGTATCTTTTTTCTAGATAGCTAGCTAGCCTTGACGTAATCCTTGAAACTTAGGAAAAACATGCATATTCCATTTTAAGGGGTTTTATATGCGTCAGGTACCTGAGTTAAGTCTTCTAAGCTACGTGAACGGCACTTCCGCTGATCAGGTTAAGTTTGTTGATCAAATTTCTAGTGGTCTTAAAGATTATGGCTTCATTACTCTTACTGATCATACAGTGGCCCAAGAAAAAGTTGATAAAGCTTATGAGATCGTTCAAGAGTTTTTCGCTTTACCATTTGACGTAAAAAATAAATATCATCAAGCAGCTAATGGTCGCCAGCGTGGTTATACTCCTTTTAAAACAGAGCATGCTAAAGATAGTAAGACTCCAGATCTAAAAGAGTTTTGGCATGTTGGTCGTGAGCTTTTAGCGACTTCACAATATAAAGGTGTTTATCCTGAAAACGAATGGCCTAGTGAAATTAAAGAATTTAAGAAAATTTTCTTAGAACTTTATTCTGCTATGGATGCTTCAAGTGTTGCTCTTCTAGAAGCTATCGGACGTGGTCTTGATGTGCCTGAAAACTTCTTTAAAGCAATGGTTGATGACGGTAACTCTATTTTGAGAGTTATTCATTATCCTCCAACGAAAGGCCAAGATACTAAGAATGCAATAAGAGCAGCAGCTCACGAAGATATCAATCTCATCACGATGCTTGTAGGTGCAACAGCTTCAGGGCTTCAGTTGTTAGATCATGATGGTACATGGCTTGATGTTGACTCGAAGCCAGGACAAATTGTTGTTGATACAGGCGATATGATGAGCCGCTTAACGAACGACATCCTTCCATCAACAACACATAGAGTGATCAATCCTGATAATGATGGTTCAGCTCGCTATTCAATGCCATTCTTTGTGCATCCACATAGTAATGCTGATTTAACTTGTCTTTCATCTTGTGTAGGGTCTGGTGCTAAGTACGCACCAATTTCTGCTGGGGATTTTCTGACTCAGAGACTTAAAGAGATTGGCTTGTATTAGAATTTTAAACCAATGGCCAACTTGGCATTAACCAAGTTGGTTCGTTGAGTTGTGCCATCTTCAAATGATTCATTAGCACTAATAGCTTCTGCGACAGACTCTATAACCATTGAAATTCCATTTGATAAAGCTAACTGATAGCCAAGCCTGACCGATGGTAAAAGCGTTGCAAGACCTGAGGAAATGGTTCCATCGACATCAGTTGAAGATTGACCTAGTCCAATTCCAATCGCCATATAAAGATGATCCCTAGACTCACCAATATAATCAAAATGATAAATATAATCACCTGTGACAAAAACTCTAGTAGTCGGAATATCTAAGTTTGGCTCTGTAATAGAAGTATTTTCTTGGTCATACCTAAGACCTGCACCAATACTCATTTTTGGAGTTAAACTCCAAAGGTACTGAGCTTCTAAATTAACACCAGACCTGGAACTTTCAAGATCACCGGCAATATCAGTGACCGATTCTGCTAAGGTGTAACTTAAGTTTCCTCTAATAAGCCAATGCTCAGGTCGAAGTTCTGCAATTTTATTTTTCTCTCTAGCTTCCTTGGCCAATTCTTTTGGATCATAACGAAGCAGGGGTATTTCAGTGTAGAGGTTTTCAATTGTATTGGTGTAGTTAACTGTTTCGCCTTTTTGAAAGGGGACAGTTGCCCTTGTATCTGAGATTTGCCAAAGAGAATAATCACGAGTGACCTCAATGACTCTTGCAGACAATGAAAATTTATCTGAAGTAAAAAGTGATTCCTGATTAACAAGAACACCTTCAGCTTTACCTTTTCTAATGACAAATGTTCTTTTTGTATTACTAACACTTTGAATGATCATTAATTCTTCTTTGGCCAAAGCAATATTGGTCATAAATAAAAGAAGAAAAGAGATAAAAATATTTCGCATTCATTAAAGTTTAAAGACAAGGTCAGCTTTAAACAAGCAGGGGATAAAAACGCTTATAACCAATAAAATGCGTCCATTAATGGGCATATTCCAAATGTGTATGGTTAATTAATGATGTTTAAAAAAGACGTTAAGTATCAGATATTATTAGATTCGGCTCTTCTTAACACTTCTAGTATCTAGGACCTGAGAAAATAGGTTTATCCCTGTATTTTTCGGGACTTCTCCTTAAAGGCATTCGCTTTTTACCCGATAAGCCAATGGAGAAAGAGGAAACTAAAACGATGACGTTGAGCTTGAAACAATCCATTT
Organism: uncultured Halobacteriovorax sp.; assembly: GCA_964352405.1. Taxonomy (GTDB): domain Bacteria; phylum Bdellovibrionota; class Bacteriovoracia; order Bacteriovoracales; family Bacteriovoracaceae; genus UBA4207. The sequence continues at coordinate 12,638 of CAYGRY010000020.1, read as the reverse complement.
TATGCATCTTGATTGCACCAATTTTATTGGTCAGTTGTGTCGCGGATAAAGGTGCTAGCAAAAAAGCTGATTGTGCTACTAATCAGATTTTTGATGCAGTTTCAAGAAAGTGTGTTGCATCTCAGGGTGCTACGACTGCTTCTCGTCAACCTCCTGTGGCCACAAGTTCAACAGCGACGATTGCGGAAGATTCATTAGGTTCCTCTATTATTCTTAATTATACAGATATCGACGGTGACCTTGCGACTTCATGTAGCATCGTAGGTTATGACATTATTACTTTTAGTGCATCTCCAACATGTAGCTGTTCTGGTGGTTTTTGTTTTGCCACTGTCATACCGACTGCCAACCACTCAAGATTAACAAGTTTTACTTATACGATTAGTGATCCTATCGATGGCGCCTCGTTACAGAAAACAATTGCCATTTCAATGACAAACTCTAACGATTTGCCAACATTCTCAACGACAGTTGTTGCAGGCTCGACTGCAGAAGATACAACATTGAACCTTGCGACTTTACCCGGTGTCAGTGATATCGATTGTAATGCTTCATTTAATGATCTTCCAAATGCAAATTGTCCTTCCGCTTTTACGTACCAAGTGACAAGTTTCACTGAAACTGCAGGGGTAGGCTCTCCGTCATATTCTCCAGCTTATACAACTATTATCAAAAACTGTATGGGTCTTAATGGTAGTTCCGTTAATGATCTTGATTGCGACATTGTTCCTCAGGCTAATTTTTATGGAACTTATCAGTTTGTCTATCGCGGTAATGATGGTTGGGGAAATTCAACTAACACAGTAACTGTTACGATTACAGTTACATCAGTCAACGATGGCCCGTTGGCAGCATGTACTTCTGTTCCATGTACAATCACAGTAGATGAAGATGGAAACGCGACTGAGCCACAAGATCCTACTGCAGCAGTTGTAAACTATGACTTTTTATTAAAAGACGCTATTAACTATACTTATAAAGATGTTGAAGACACCGCTAACGTCACTGTGACTGATTCTGATGATTACGCGACCTGTTCAATTGATGCTTCTGGTATCACTCTTGGCACTGTAACTTTATTGAGCGCAGCAACTTGTCAGATTCGTTGGGCGCCTGGAGCACTCAATACAAATGGTTCGGCCGGAAGTTTCACCGTTACTTTTGTTGATGCTGGTGGAGCCTCAACAACACCATTTACAGTTAACTTAACTGTGACAGCAAAAAATGATGATCCAACGGCGGTAGCTACTTTTGCCTATAACACTTTTGACACACTTGCGTTCCAAGAAAGCCCGACAGCTTTTGCTCAAGGAGCAGGGGATTATCCTTATAGTTTTACAATTGATGCAAGTACCACAGTTGATCCATCTCCCGGTTCAGCGACAGAAGCTTTAAGCTATACACTTGATACAGTTCAATGGAACTTAAACGGTGTTTCTTCGGGGGGACCAATTGTTCCATCTGATTCTTCAGTTCCATTTGCAATTAGTGGATGTATGGGAGGAACAGCAACACTTCTTTGTACACTGACACTTAATGGAGATGAAGGTAACGCTGATGGAACGATTCAAGGAAACTTTACAGTTTCTGACGGTAATGGTGGAACTGATACTGGTTCATTTATCGTTACGATTCAACCCGTTATTGATGCGCCCGTTGCTTGTCAGTATTCAAGATTTATTGATTCACCTGAATGTGGACTATCTGGATGTAAGGCAGCAAGTAGTCCTTTAAATGCTGTGACGCCTTCAAGTCATACGACTGCAAAGCCTGTTTTTTGGTATGATTCATCTAAAACGACTTGTTGGAAATCAACAGGTACAGGGATATCTAATTGGACACCTAACGGTAAGAACGAAGTTCAAAAACTAAGTTTTAATGGTGTGCCAACATCAGGTGACTTTACTCTCGACTTTAATGGCGATGTAACCGCATCTATAGCTTACAATGCGACAACTTCTGCTATAGAGACTGCACTCGAAGCGCTTGCTGGTCTTACAAATGTGGCCGTTACGGGTTCTATTGGTTCTACATTAACTATTACTTTTACCGGTAACGTTGCTTTAACAAATGTGACTGAGCTTCTTGTCAGTACTAATACATTATCTAATGGTTCCGCCATCAATATTTCGCCTTCGACTACAACTCAAGGTGGAAATTCTGTTATCGCTGACAAGTCTATAAATGAGAAAGATATTCTTTATATTAGAAGATTAATTATTGATGAAGGCGGTACATCAGCTGCAGAAAATGCACTTGGTTTAACCGTTTCAAATTTAACGTCTTCAAATGCTATTTTGATCCAACCTGCTAACGTTCTTTTCTCATATGATGGTACTGCAAGCAATGAGGCGAGAGCTGATCTTGCTGCTTATAATTGGCAATCTGCTGCTGCCGACGATAGTAGTTCATTTACTGGTTATATTAAAATTACTCCAACAGGTACAACGGCTGGATCTTCGACAATTTCTTTTGATCTATCAAATGGCTCGCAAATAACAAGTGTAAGTTTTGTTGTGACTGTAAATCCGGTTTCAATTAAACATAACGACTGGAAAGTCATTCGCGCTGCTGGTCCTACTGTTAATAAGTACGGCGAAGTTAAATCCGTTTCAAATGTTTGCTCTTATAGTAGAGACCAGTGTAACGGTTCAGCTTGTACCGGAACTTCTGCTCCAACTGTTGCCACTAATGGTGGTGCTAATGGCGCTCTTTATTTCGCAACAGGAACAAGTACTTGTTACCATCATAATGGTTCAGATTGGTTTGCGCTTGCTGCTAATGTTTGTCCTGTTACTGCTACTGCCTTTGAATCAAATTGTTCAGGCGATGGAGCCAGTTGTGTTGGTAACGCTGTTCCGGCAACGGGTGCTTCAAAGCTTGGTCATTATTATTATGATATCGACGATGATACTTGCTATGTTTCAACAGCGACAGCTGGACTGGGTACAGATTGGACAGCTTATAATGCTCCTGCCACAGCAACGATAACTTGGGAAAACTTTACTTTATCAGGTACAGGTTCAATTTCTGGTTATTGGGTTTATAGACGTGTTGCTGGACAAACTTTTGATTACGACTTCCCAATAAATAAAATTATTGTTCCTCTTGGAAGTACAACATATACGGACAATGCTACAAATTCTTGGGCTCCACCTGCGCCTAATTTCGTTTATTATTACGAGGTCAGACCTGTCGTTAATACGATTCCAACAAAGCCTGTTGAATCGTATGCACAAGCAAGAGTAATTGCACCAAAAGATAACGCTGTTTTCACAAGTCGAAGGATCGCAAATAAATTAATGTGTGCAAAACTTTTAAGTGTTAGTGATAAGACTAATAATAACCGTTGTCCTTACGTTGGACCTGGTGACACACCGGTTGATGACGTTGGTCTTACAGCAGCTGAGGGTAGTGACTGTGCCACTAATGGGGCATGTGATAACCCTGGTTATTACGATATTGGAAATGATCTTATCGTCGATCGCTTTGAGACGGGCTGTCCTTACTCTTTGGCCGCTTGTTCTACAACGGATGGCAACTGTGTTAGTGATCTCAATCCAATTGGAAATATCACTGCAGTCGCTGGTACTATTTTCTATTCAAGAAGTACTGGGATTTGTTACGAAGGTTCTGGCGGAACTGCATGGTCAGCATGGGATCCTTCAACGGCAACAGCTGCAGAAATTTTAGCGGCATCAACTTCAGAACTTCCACCTCTCGTATTTGTAAATCGTTCTAACGCTTCTGCTTATTGTAGTGCGGCCGCAGCTTACCCTACAATTATTGGTTTATCTGCAGCTCCAACAAGAGCTCTACCTACAAGAAAACAACAGATGTCTTATTCTCAGTGGGATACTCAAAGCTTAAGTGATTCAAGTATTACAAGTTTGGAAACAGGTTTATCGCTTAACTCATCTGCAAAATGTAATTCAAGTAGTGCAAGTGGACTAACCGGCTATGCTGATACTGAGACGCCAGATAGTTCTTCGTCGTATTCATTGCCAGGTACAAACTCATCTGGAATTCGCTCTGTTGCCACAGGATCTACCGTCACGGCTGGCTGTCAAAGTTTCTCGGGAGCACAAGATATCATTGGTAACGTAGCTGAATGGGTTCAAGATCAATTTACTGTTGATGTGAATGAGAGACAAAGACTAGAGTTTAATCCAACTCCGACTTCAGGTACTTTTGAACTAGACTTTGATGCAGTTGTTACTGGTCCAATTAATTTTAATGCTACAGCTGCTACGGTTCAAGCTACTTTAGAAGGTCTTATAAATATTGGAGCAGGTAATGTCAGTGTTACTGGCTCAATAACATCGTCTTCAGGTTTAAATATTACTTTTATTGGTGCTCTTTCTGGCACAAATGTTGAAGAACTAATTATAGATAGCACCACTTTAGATAGTACAATTTCTGTTTCTACAGTTAATGATGGCGGAATTCCAAGTCAATTAATTGGTATTGATACAACCTTTAGTACGGGGAGTGCAGGTTCAGTTCTAAGTGGTTCGAACCGCTATAGTGTCGATGTTGGTATTCTCGGTGCTCCAAATACTTGGGGTAGTGGATCGAGCTTAAGTCCTATTGGGCCATGTAACGATACAGATGCTGATGATACCTGTGATGGTCTCCTTGCTTCATGGGATCTAGAAAATAAATTTAACGACGCAGGAAGATACTTTATTCCTATGGGTTTACCAGTCCATAGAGATTTTGATGATAATACCGGCGATGCTATTAACTCGGCAGTTTATCCTGTTGGTCATCCATTAGCTGGAACACAGGTTGGAACGATTACAAGTTGGGCCAAGGTGATTGGTCAATCTTCAGGAATAACCTCATCGCAATTGCACTCTGACTCGGTAGATTTTAATATGGCTAATTTGACGACCACGAATGCTGGTATGGTAGCTGCTGGTGGCTTTACAGATGGGGCTGGATCAGGTCTTTACCGCTTTAAGCTTCAAGATGTGACATCAACATCTGTTAATGTTGGCTTTAGATGTATAGCTCCTGTTACCGGTAATTACTCTAATTAAATCAAGGAAATATTTTATTCGTTACTTATATATTTAAATTAGGAAGAGCTTTAAAATGAAATTTTTAAATCAACGTGGTTTTGGCCTGATGGAAGTTGTTGTGACTGCAGGATTGCTTGGGGCTTTATCTCTAGTTGTAATGCAAATTACAAAACAAAGTGTTCGAACCAGTAAAACGGCCGAAACAAGTTTAGAGATTAATCAATTTGTTTATCGACTCAGTACTCTTATGGCCGATAAAGGTATTTGTGAAAAGAATTTTAAAGGTAAAAGCATATCTAGTTCATATTCTTCTATTGTCTCGAAAACAGGTGAAATTATTTTTGAAGTTAATAAGAAATATGGAAATGGAACAATTGAAATTACTAATATTAAAACCCTCGCGGGTTCATCATCGACAGAAGCCTTTGTGGAAGTCGATCTTAAAAAGGTAAGCACTCTTAATCAGGGAGCTAGTGAAATTACAAAAAGATTTCCTCTTTATATTTCTGTTACTTCTGGTTCTATAGATAGTTGTTACAGTAATACTGACTCGATTGTTCAAACTGCCGTAGAAGAAGCTGTCAAACAAGCTTGTCTTGGTAATGGTTTATCTTATAATCCTTCATTAAAAACATGTGAAACAGAGCAAACCTTTAGCCCTTCAAGTGTTATTTGTGGAGTAGATGAGAGCATTCAACGACTCAATTATAATGCTGCTACTGGTAAATATAGCGTTGTTTGCGGCAAAGCACTAAATATTCCAGACTGCGCGACAACAGAGTTTTTAAGAAGAAATAGTAATGGATCTTTCAGTTGTATATCACTTTCGACTTCTCATATAGATTCAACCCCTCAAACAATCACTTCTGGCTCTACTTGTAATATTGAATTTTTATCAACAGGTAAGATTGGTTTTAAATGTTCAAGTTGTGCACCTACTCTTACTTGTACGCAAATTGCATCTAATGTTTGTAGCGGTCTCGATGCTGGAGTGAATAGTTGTGGGTCTGATTGTGGAGCGGGAATTAAAGCGCTTGATTCAGGCTGTCCAAGTCCGTCTTCTGTATGTCTAAATAATACGACTGTACTTAGCGCATGTAATGAAGCTTGTGTTGGAACTAAACCAAATCAAAGCTCTTGTCCGGCACCTGAGACAATTTGTGCTGATAATGTTCAAAATAGTTCATGCGGTGAAGAATGCATTGGAACAAAACCCAAAACGTTTGCTTCTTGGAATGAAACAGAAGAGCGTAAATGTAAGTATCAGCCTAATGGTTGTTTGATAGGCATTGAAGTTAAATATGCATGTGAGGGAGCAAATGCATGCCTTGGATCAACTGACTCTCCAGTATGCAAACCTGGAAATGAACAGTGGAAGATTACACCATATGATCCAGCTTTTAAAAAATGTCTTAAAAGAGAGGTTGGAAATGATGGTATGAGTTGCTTGGCTATTGAATAAATAATCTTTTCCACATTAATATTTATTGTTGATCTATTTCCTGATACGATGAAAAAAATCTCTCAAGGATCATCAATGGGCTTTCTTGATCGTTTTACTCAGAATCTTCCTGAAACAATTCTACCACAAAATAAAGTGGTCGCTTTTATCAATCAAAAAGGCGGCGTTGGTAAAACAACCATGGCCTTTAATTGCGCCCATGCCTTGGCTAAAAGAGGCAAGCGCGTTTTAGCTATTGATCTTGATCCTCAAGCCAATCTCTCTCTTCTTTTTGGTTTTGAAGTCAGCGATGAAAAGCCTTATCACATTCATCACTTGATGGTGAATTCGGTTAGAGAGCTTAAAGCGCTTCATGTCCCAGCGATGGTTCAAGATGTCATGGTTAAAGGGGAAGTTGATCTTCTTCCAGCTGGCCAAGAATTATCAGGTTTTGAATTAACAGTTGCTGGTGTTAATTTTCCAAGACAACTTATTTTAAAAAAATTCATAGAAAAAAATGCACTCTTAGAGCGATATGATTTTATCATTCTCGATTGTCCTCCGACTCTTGGCCTTTTAGTGGTCAATGGACTTTGTGCTTCAAGCGGAGTGATCGTTCCATTTAGACCCGATGAATTTTCTAGAAAAGGTCTAGCTCATTTGAATGAAGTTTTATCCGATATCGACGATATGGGTGTTGTAGCGGCTCCGAAAGTGCTGGCTCACGTTCCAAACCTTGTAGATATTAGAAGAAAACAAGAAGAAGAAGACCTTGCACTTATCGCTAGTGATGTTGGTGCAAAAACAGTGATGGAACCGTTTTTTAATCGTGCTCAATTAGTTAAAACTCAAGCTGCTCGTAAATCTGTTTTCGATTATAATGCAAAAGAGTTTGTAGGACTTCAAAAGCAGTTTAACGATATGGCTGCCTTAATCGATAATTGGGAAGTACAGTGAAAAAAAATAAGAACCCACTTTATGTTGTAACAAATGATGGAAAAGATGTTTTAGAAGCCACGGGGCTTTTTGATGCCATGTTGAAAAAACTTGGACTCGAGCCGATGCTAGAACAATTGGATATGTTACTAAAAATGGTACTTGGGATGGTTTCTTCTTACGCTGTTTTTACTGTGGTAAAAGAATGGCTCGATCAATTTGTTGCAGCGATGGAAGGACTGATCAAAAAGATAGATCCTGTCTTAGCTTTTTCTCTTTTTAATTAATTTTAACGAGATCTTTTTCTGACCGGTTGAAAAGCCGGAGCTTGTGAATCTCTGATGTCCCATGGATTAACCAGAGACTCTTCGACTTTTTTGACTTCTGCATTTTTTTGTTCTTTTTGCACTGCAGCCTGACCTGTGGAAATACTATCTTCCATGAAGGCCATCTCTTCAGCATTAATTTCATTTTTTTCAACCGGCGGTGTGAGGCTTTGAATTAACCATTCCTGTTCACTGGCGATTCTTGATCCCCAATCTGCAGCTTGCACTTGCCACACTGTGGCAAAAAGCGGTATTAAAACAAAAAGTTTTCTCATAATCATAGATAAGATGATGACACACACGAAACTAGATTTAAAGCTTGAAGCTTATCAATATGATCTTCCGCCAGAGCTAATTGCAACAAGACCTATTACGGGTCGTGATGGCTCACGTTTGCTCGTTTATGATGAGCAATCTGATAAGATTACCCATACCCACTTTAAAGACATTGTTAACTATTTACCTAAAGAAAGTACGGTCGTTTTCAACCGCTCCAAAGTTTTTCCATGTCGAATTAAAGCGAAAAAGAAAACTGGTGGCAGCGTTGAGGTTTTCTTTCTTGAATCTGAAAGTGAAAATAATCACTTTCACGTCTTAATTAAAAGTAGTTCAAAAAAATCCGTCGGACTTGAAATCGTCATGCCTGACGATTCGATAGCTATTATTGCTGATACAAGAGTTGATGGAACCTTCACTATCGCACTTCAAAGTAATATTGAACAACTGCTTAATCAGCACGGCAAGATTCCAATCCCACCTTATATTCGAGGGGGAGAGAGTGACGAACAAGACCTGCTTGATTATCAAACGGTCTATGCCAAAGAAGTCGGTAGTGTAGCGGCCCCAACTGCAGGTCTTCACTTTACTCAAGATATCTTTAATCAGTTTGAGCAAAATGGCATTCAAAGAGCGGAACTAGCTCTTCATGTTGGCATGGGAACTTTTGCACCTGTTAAAAGTGAAACCATCACCGATCATCAAATGCACTCGGAGCGTTTTTGTATTTCAAATCAAGATCGCGATTTGGTTAACCACTCTGCTAAGCGAATCGCCGTCGGTACGACTTCACTTCGAGCACTTGAAAGTGCTTGGGATGACAATCAGTTCTCACTAGAGGCCGAAAAGTGGCATCAAACCAATATCTTTTTACACCCAGGCAAAGAGGTTAAAAGCATTGATGGGTTATTAACAAACTTCCATCTTCCCGGTTCAAGCCTTATTATGCTTGTATCTGCGATTATCGGAAGAGAAAAAACATTAAGTCTTTATAAAGAAGCAGTGGAAAACAAATATCGCTTCTTTTCCTATGGCGATGCCATGTTGATTTTACGAAAGGGTAGAGCGTGAGTTTTTTTAAATTAGAAGCAACAAGTGGCAAAGCTCGAGCTGGCACTATTCATACAGCTCATGGAGTGATCGAAACTCCGATCTTTATGCCAGTTGGAACTCGCGCTTCAGTTAAAACTTTATGGCAAGAAGAGCTTAAGCAAATGAATGCTCAAATTATTTTGGGCAATACTTATCACTTATATCTTCGCCCTGGTCATGAGTTAGTCGAACGCCTTGGTGGACTTCATCAGTTTATGGCTTGGGATCGCCCCATCCTTACTGACTCAGGTGGCTTTCAGGTTTTTTCTTTAGCTGCTATGAACAAGCTGACTGAAGAAGGTGTGCGTTTTAAATCTCATATTGATGGCAGCTCGCATATGATCTCACCTGAAGTTTCAATGCAGATTCAGCGTGCCCTTGGATCCGATATCGTCATGGCCTTTGATGAATGTCCGGCCCTTCCGGCAACGAAAGATCAACTTAGAACAAGTATGGAATTAACTCTTCGTTGGGCCAAGCGCTGTCAAAGTGTTGAACTTAAAGATCATCAACATCTTTTTGGTATTGTTCAAGGCGGCCTTCACCAAGACCTACGTTTTGAGTGTATGGAAAAGCTCGAAGAAATGAACTTTCCTGGCTTAGCTATTGGTGGTTTATCTGTTGGTGAAAAAAATGAAGAGATGAGATCTTTTCTAGAAGACTTCGTTTTAAAGATGCCTGCCAATAAGCCTCGCTACCTAATGGGTGTAGGTAAGCCGCTTGATGTCCTTCACGGTATAAAGGAAGGACTTGATATGTTTGATTGCGTTTTACCAACCAGAAACGCAAGAAATGGTCAGTTCTTAACCAAAAAAGGCCCTCTCAATATTAAAAAAGAGCGTTTTAGAGAAGATCAACTGCCACCTGATCCTGATTGTCAGTGCAAAGTTTGCGCAACTTATACCAGAGCTTACGTTCACCATTTATTTAGAGTGGGAGAGTATTTGGCGGGACAAATGATTAGTTATCATAACTTACATTTTTATCTGCAAATGACGCAAGGTGCTCGAGCTGCCATTAAGTCTGATTCGTTTGACGAGTTTTATGGCAAGTTCTATAACGATTACATCTCAGAAGAGTACAAATAGAACTTTTTTTATCCGAGGAATTTATGGATTTTTTCTTTTCAAGTGCCTTTGCTCAAGAAGCTGCTAGTCCTGCTGCTGCGCAAAACCCAATCATGTCATTCGTTCCTTTTATCGTCATTTTCGGTATTTTTTATTTTCTAGTGATTCGTCCACAGAAAGGAAAAATCGAAGAAGAGCAAAAGATGCTTCAAACTCTTTCCAAAGGCGATGAAATCTACACAAAAGCCGGAATCATCGGAACTATTCATGGCATGACTGACAAAGTTGTGACTCTTGAAGTCGAAAATGGTGTAAAATTTAAGATTTTAAGAACTCAAATTGGTGGTCTTGCTAAAACTATTTTTGAACAAGCTGAGCCAAAGAAAGCATAAGAAGGACAAAGTATGTTTGGATTGGGCACTGGTGAGCTATTATTAATTTTATTTATTGCTTTGGTCTTTATTGGCCCAAAGAAGCTGCCAGAGCTTGCTCGCGGACTTGGTAAGGGTATTCGCGAATTCCAAAAAGCTAAAGATGACTTCATGGATCAGGTTAATACGCCTGATCCTATTCCACCTGAAAATAAAAACCTGCCTAAAGGCGTCAACGATTCAAACGTTGCAGCACAAGATGACCATGCTCATTCGAGCGAAGAAATCAAAAAGAATTCCTAAAGCTAAGCTTGCAAGTTATCTATTCAAGACCCTATAATTCAAGGGCTTACGATTTCTTATCTTAATGATCAGTTTAGGAGACCCCATGAAAAGAAGCTGGTGGACCCGCTTTACGTTTTTATTAATTGTGACCGTTGTTTCGGTCATGATGATCATGCCTACTTTTGTAAAATTTGCAGAAGACTCAGGCTATCCAGTTAAATCTAAAATCAATTTAGGCCTTGATCTTCAAGGTGGCCTCTATATGATTTTAGGTATCGACTTTAAAAAGGTTTATAAAGACGAAGTTGCAAATTACGCTCGTAAAATTGAATTCGTTTTAAAAGATCAAGGTATCACGGCCAAAATGGGTGACGTGAATATCGAAGATCCAGATGATCCTTCACATACAATCGTTCTTGCAGACGATACAACAATTGAAAAAGCCAAAGATACGATTCGTGAGTACTTCCCTAGTATTCTTCGATTAACAAATGAAAATGGACCTGTTCTAACTTATGCTCTAACAAAAGTAGAACGTTCAAAAATTGAAGAGCAATCGGTTAGTAAATCAATTGAAGTTATTCGTAACCGTATTGATGAATTCGGTGTTACGGAACCTGAAATTGTTTCTCAAGGAACTGATCGTATTGTTGTTCAGCTTCCAGGTGTGCGTGATATTGACCGTGCTAAAGAGCTTATTGGTAAAACAGCTAAGCTTGAATTTAAATTAGTGAATAATGAAGTTCCTTTCTCGAATCTTACGGCTTGGCTTGAAAAAGCAAAAGCAGAAGGAATTGTTTTCAAAAAAGGTGAGCGCTTTTCGACTTACTTAGAAAATTTAAATACATTTCTTAAAAAGGATCTTCCAGAAGGAAGTATTCTTGCTTTTGAACGTAAAATTAATCCACAAACGAATGAAGTTATTTCTGAAGTTCCATACGTAGTTGATGCGGCTGCAAGAATCAACGGCGATAATCTTCAAGATGCTCGCGTTTTAATTGATCAGCAAAAAAATGAACCTTACGTTTCTCTTGAATTTAAACCTCAAGGAGCCAAACTGTTTGAAGACCTGACAGGTGAAAACGTTGGTAGAAACTTAGCTATTATTCTTGATGGTAACGTTTATTCTGCTCCTACTATCCAAACTCGTATTGGCGGCGGCCGTGCTCAAATTACATTAGGCCAAGGTGGCTTTAATAAGATTATGCAAGAAGCTCGCGATCTTGCTCTAGTTCTTCGTGCTGGTGCTCTTCCAGTTCAGCTTGATTTCTTAGAACAAAGAACTGTTGGTGCTTCTCTAGGTGCTGACTCGATTAAGCGTGCGGAAATTGCAGGTATCATTGGTTCTGCCATTGTTTTCTTGTTCATGTTTATTTACTACAGAATCTCTGGTGGTATCGCCGTCTTCACTCTTATTATCAATGTCCTTCTCGTTCTTGCTTGCCTTGTAGGACTTGAAGCAACGTTAACACTTCCAGGTATTGCCGGGATCGCTCTAACTGTCGGTATGGCGGTGGATGGTAACATCATTATTTACGAGCGAATTCGAGAAGAGATGAAAAAAGGCGTAGGCTTTTACAAGTCAGTTGAAAATGGTTTTGCTACGGCTTTTTGGACCATCATTGATGCCAACATCACAACTGCCCTTGCTGGTTTATGTCTTCTTAACTTTGGAACAGGTCCAATTAGAGGCTTCGCGGTGACTCTTCTTATTGGAATTGCGGCCACTGTTTATACGTCTTACTTTGTAGGCAAGATGTTGTTTGAACTTTATATGAATAAAACTGAAGGCCAAGACCTAAGTATTTAAGGAAAAA
>CAYGRY010000019.1:0-42107 GCA_964352405.1 uncultured Halobacteriovorax sp. | reverse complement strand
TAGAACATAAGCAGTTCTTGGATGATTCTCGCATTATCGTCGATGGTAAGATTGTTGCTCAGTTTGAGAACGTCGAAAAAGAATTAGAAATCTATAAGCGTCGTGTTTTTGACGAGCAATTAAGTGATTTTACCTATTACAAGCTCTACCGTGAGCTAATCTCTGATCACTTTCCAATTTCAATTACTTGTAAAAACTAATTACAAAATTTTAGGAAATAAGGCTTGTGGCTCACTTAAATTATAAGTGGTCTCTCCAAATTGAATAATATCAAAACGAGAAACTTCTACACCTAATGAGGCAAGTGTCGCAGGCCCTGTTTGCGGTAAGAATGGAGTGATTAAGCAAGCCAAGCCATGAATAGCGTAAAGACAGTTATAAACCACTGGCTTTAAAGCTTCAGGGTCAGTTTTAAGCTTCCATGGCTCACTATCATTAACATATTGATTGGCCTTGTTAACGTATTCCCACAGGATATCTAAGGCCTTGTTATGCTCTTTTTTGTCCATGCATATTTTCATTCGATCAAAGGTATCACCAAAATCAAAAGCTTTAGTAATCCCTTCACCTGAGATTTCTGTTGGAAGATGTTTGAGTGAAAGCTTCACCACACGCATGATTAAGTTTCCGTAATCATTTCCAAGTTCGTTATTGTGTTTATCGATAAGCTCTTGCTCAGAGAAGCTTCCGTCACTTTGAGCGGAGATGGCACGTAATAAGTAATAGCGAAATGTATCAATAGGATACTTTGCCAGCATATCAGATGGATCAACACCGTTTCCAAGAGACTTTGACATCTTTCTTCCGTCAGCCGCCAAGATCATTCCATGGACGTAAACTTGTTTTGGTAACGGAAGTGTTAATGCATTTAGCATGCAAGGCCAAATTACACAGTGAAACCAGATAATATCTTTTCCGATAACGTGAACGTCAGCTGGCCAATAGGCACGCTGATCTTCAGATAGAGCCGAGTAGTAGTTAATAAGAGCATCAAACCATGTGTACATGATGAATTTCTCATTACCTGGAACAGGGATTCCCCATGCATCTTTATTTGGTCTTGATATCGCAAGGTCACGAAGAGGTTCTGCTTCAAGACGTCTTAAAACTTCGTTATATGAATTCTTAGGAACAACAAATTGAGGGTTTGATCTCAAAAAGCCTAAAATGAACTCTTCATATTTAGACATTTTAAAGAAATAACCTTCTTCTTCTTTAAGTTCTAATTTAGTTTTGTGATCGGGACAGATTCCTTCAGGTGCTTGTAGTTCAGTATAAAAATTTTCGCAGGCTAAGCAGTATTGACCTGAATATGAACCAAAATAAATATCACCTTGAGCTTCAAGTTTTCTCCAGAAGTCGCCTGCGACTTTGGCATGTCGATCTTCAGTGGTTCTTATAAAGTCGTCGTTTGATAAATTAAGGCCTTGGCATAGTTTTTTAAAGCCCTCGACTTGAGAGTCGACATATTCCTTGGTTTTAACGCCTGCCTTGGCAGCTGATTCTACAAGTTTTTGACCATTCTCATCTGTACCTGTTAAGAAATGAGTATCTTTACCCAGGAAGCGATTCCATCTTGCGTAACAATCAGTCACAACCTTTTCGTAGGCATGGCCCATATGAGGGGTACCGTTTGGGTAATCAATAGCAGTTGTGATGTAGAATTTATCGGCCACGGGCCATCTCCAAGATAAAATATCTGAATTTATAACATGAGCTTAGCGAATAGCCCACATCAAGCGCAGTTTTCGCCATAGATTGAGACGGTGCGAAATAACAATACCAAGCACCTGGTCTTGATGGATTGGAACATCATTATGTTTATTAGTTAGTCCGCGTGTCTGAATAAGGTTATTCTCACCGTCTTTAAGGTGACGGTTGACGTGCCTGACATAATGGCAAATTAGTTCGCGCTCACCCTTAAAAACTATTATATCAAAACGTGCAATCGGAACTTTTGGTTTAGAAACGATAACATTTTGATTAACCTTGATAACCGGTTCCATACTGCCTGACATGATTTTAATTGGAACCATGCCTTTGGTCTCAATGACTTGTTTAGCTTGATTAAACAATAATTGCAGTGCAGCGGGCGTCGTCATTTCATCTCATTTTTCAACCATTCATAAAAACAACCAAATGTAATCTTCTCAGCATATGGAGGAGCCCAATAGGTCTTAATCTTGGCCTCGTTTGCTTTTAAGACTTTAAGAATAGGCTTAGCAAAAGGGGCAATGCTTTTATGTGATGGAAGTACAGGTTCTAAAATTCGAATGGAGTGATGAGGGGATTGATCAAATAAAGAACATTCCTCTGTTACAAATTGTTCATAAAGGGGTTGTGCCTTTAGTGATAGGAGATAGTGATTGAGGTAACTATCAGCAATAACAAGACAGTTTTCTTGGATTTCTAAAAAAGACCAATTCTTAAATGTAGGAATTTGATCAAACTCATTTTCCGAAATAACTGTAGCCTTTGGAATGATTTTTTTTAGGATACGAGTATATTCGAAGCATGGATGTATTTCATCATTTGGTAATTGATAAAATTGATTTTCACGCATAAGCATCAATATAACGAAATCTTCATCTTTAAGATCACTTCTAAATTGTCTAGCTTTAACAAGGGATTCTTCAAAGTGCTCTGGAGAGGTAAAGGCTCCATTGATCAAAGTATAGATAAGAACTTTTTCAGTATTTTTTACGTATGGTCGTTTTGAAACGATATCAAAAAATAACGAGTCAGTTTGAAACTCCATTGGAAGTAAAAACTGCAAGTCTTTGTGAAAAATGAGCCGGCATTCAAGATCTTGAAAAACTTTGTTTTCTAGGGCGTCAAGTAGAGGGAGCGCTCCATCTCTAACGAGCCAACAAGGATGTGTGTTTAAAAGCTCAAGCGTTTTTGGTTCATACGTAAAGCAAGGATTAAGTGGGCTGAAGTAATCTTTTGATAAAGGATCTGTCGCCCAAGTCAGGTGTAAGTTCGAATAATTGCAATCAGTCTTCTTAAAGCCACTTAAATAGAGCTGTTCAAGAAGACGACCTTTAGGGATCGAGCTAATCTCGGTTTTCAGATTTTCTATAGTAAGGGGCATAGATATCCTCATAATAGGTATTATAGGCTAGTGGAATTCTTGGATGTCTAAAAGGACTGTACTGATTACTTTTAAACAGTGCCGACATTGTTTTTAACTTAGGCGTGAAGCCTGAGAAAACCTTATTACCTTTAAAAACAACTTTTTCGATAGTCTTAATATTTGATGTAATAGAAAACTTACTTGCGTAAAGATCATGAATCTTTTGTCGTTCACTTTCTTTGAGTGAGCCTTTCTTTAAGGCTGCTTGCAATGAACTTATAAATTGATCTGCATCAAAGTTTAATCGATGATTCTTCATTGAGACAGGGATAAGCTCACAGTATTTTGATTTAAGACTAAATGAACTATAGCCTGCCCAGTCTGTGAGGATTGCTTTGGTTCCGCATAAGAGAGATTCAATTGGTGACATTCCATAGTCTTCATCATTATGAAGACTTAAAGAAATAAAGGTGTCGCTTGCCCTATAGTACTTTACTAATTCTTCAGGTTCTAAGCTGCCTACATAATGAACTCTATCTCTAATTGTCTTTTCAAGATTATTGAGCTTTAGGTTCACTAGGGAATGATACTGATTATTTGCGAGATATTGGCCAAGAAATGGAGTGCCGAGTTGATCAAAGGCTCCAGCAAAAAGAAAAAGTGGCGGTTTTTTATGATCCTTAAAAGCTTTTTCAAAAAGATAAATCATTTCAAGGGTATTTTTTTGTGGAGACAATCTGCCAGTATATAAAAAGACGAAGTCATCTTCCTTTATGCCAAGTTCTTCTCTGGCTTGTTGTCTTAACGATGGATTAAAATTAAACCGTTGATCATCAACTGGGAAAGGACAGTAGTGAACGCTTTTTGGATTCTCCATAAAGCTAGAGATGAGCTCAACTTGCTTATGAGAGGCTGCAATAAACTGACATTGATCCTTCTTTAGTATTAACCCTGCGCTTATCCAATCAACAGTGAAAAGAGTAAAGTCTCCATAGACGTGAAAGATGAAGTGACACTTTTTAGGATTCAGCTCTTTGTAATATTCTAAAAAACGAAGTGGGTGAGGTTGGTGATCCATGAAAACGACGATGTCAGGTTTCCATTCACTTGTTTTTTTGACTTGATCGATAAGCTCTAGTTCAGTTTGATTATTATGATAGTTGAAATATTCAATTTCAACGGCTCCATCAGAGCTATTGGCAATAGAGCGATAGCAAGCATCAATATTAGGAGTGATGATGCGACAGCTTTGCCAAATAGAAGGGTTGGTCGCAACTACGATTGCAAGTCTAGTTTTCTTCATAATCAGTCCATAATATTAACATGAACTAGACGATTGGTGACTCTTGTTTTTATGTATGACAGGATAATTTATGGCCAAGACTCCTCCAAAAAGTAAATTCTTTCGATCAGCAAAACTACTGACTGCAGCCGGACGCTACGCAGTAGGGGAAATTGCTCAAAAATATAAGACTGAGCAATCTACTAAAGTAAATGAAGCGATTTTTAAGCGTGCTGCAAAGCTAGTACAAAGCTTGGATCAATTGAAAGGTTTTCCCTTAAAAGTAGGACAGTTACTTAGTCTTGATACCACTGGAATTTTACCTGATGAAATTCGCCAGATCTTTGAAAAACTTCAAAACCAAGCAACACCAATTGATCAAGAAATTATGAAGAAAGTTTTAAATGATCAGCTTGGTGCTAAAATAAATGAACTTGATATCAATTGGAGTCCTATTGCGAGTGCCAGTCTTGGACAAGTCTATAGCGCCAAAACAAAAGATAACAAATCAATTGTTCTAAAGATTCAATATCCTGGTATTGAGCATTCTCTAGATGGTGATCTATTAGTTATAAAAAAAATAACTCCATTGATTACAGCAATGACTGGAAAAAAAGTTGATCTAAGTGGAGTATTTGATGAGCTTTCAGAGATGTTTAATCGAGAAATTGATTATGAGCGAGAAGCGAAGATGCTCGCTCACTTTTACAACCTTGCTAAAGATTCCAAGCAGTGGCGAGTTCCAAAACTTTATGAAGAGTTCTGTAGTTCCAAAGTCATTGCGATGGAGTTTCTTGAAGGCAAAAGCATAACAGAATGGATTGCAAGCTCTCCAAATCAAAATGAAAAAGAGAAAATGGCAGCCCAGGCCATCGATTTATTTTGTTGCGAGCTTTTTGAATGGAATATTGTTCAAACAGATCCAAATTTTGCTAATTTTTTAATCATGGATGATGGTCGACTAGGACTTTTGGACTTTGGTGCAAGCATGGAGTTTGGCCAAGGTTTTGTCGAAAAATATAGATCATTACTACTCGCCTTAAAAAAAGGCGACGCAAGTGAAGTCATTAAGCTATCAATTGATTTTGAACTACTTGATAGTCGAGAGAGTGACAAAGCCAAAGAGACATATTTAAAAATGGTTGAGGTGTCAGTCAGACCGTTTTTAGAAAATGGAGTTTTTAAGTTTCGAGATGAAAGTTATATCGAGCTTACTAAAAATGTTTCATTAGATTTTATTCGTGAAACTAAATTTTCACCGCCACCAAAACATTTAATATTTCTTCACCGCAAACTAGGTGGAATATATAGTCTGCTTCACCGATTGGACGTTGAATTAGATTTGAAACCATTTTGGGCACGTTGGATTGAGCGAAATTAGATTAATTCTTTCGAAATAGCTTTTTTGACACGATTCCAGATGCCTTCCCAAAGTTCTCCTTGCTGATCATCTTTCTTCAAAAGAACAATCGCTTTAGCGTTAGGCTTTTGTGCTGCTTCCCTCATTTTTTGATAGAGCTCTCTGGCGGCGATATTAGGATCGTTATCAAGCTCAATGAGTGCAATACTAAGATCTTTAAGCTCTGAAGGATTTGCGACAGTGCTTAAATACATAGGAAGATCTGGCATATAGTGATGCTTTAAATGTCCAGGCGATACAGGGCTTTCCTTGATAATAACATCGACATCTGTAATTTGCTTAATCATTGATGGAGTTATAGCGCCTGGGCGATAGACTTCAATATGATCGTCAAAAATGCCAATAACAGTTGATTCAATACCAATTTCACAGGCACCACCATCAATGGTGAAAACTTCGTTATTAAACTCTGAATCGACATGTGATTTTTGAGTTGGGCTTGTTTTTCCAAAGCGATTAGCACTCGGTGCTGCAAGCGGTCCACTATAATGGATAAGCTCTAAAGTTAGTGGATGGTTTGGGCAACGTAGACCAACAGTTTCTAAGCCTGAAGTGATCTTGCTAGAGATATGGCTTGCTTTAGGTAAAACCATTGTTAGAGGGCCTGGCCAAAAAGCATTGGCTAGTTGCTCAGCATGCAAAGGCCAGGCACTGGAGCACATCAGTGCTTGCTCAATGCTTTCAACATGGACAATAAGTGGATCAAAGTCTGGACGCTCTTTGGTAATAAAAATTTTATCAATTCCCTTTGTAGAGTCAATTCTAGCCGCAAGACCGTAGACTGTTTCTGTGGGAATTCCGACGACACCGCCGGCATCTAGAATGGATAAAGCTTTTTTTGTATCGTTGGAACTCATATTCAGCCTTTGAGCAATAATTAACTCAACTCTATCTACTGTGTCTAGTCACGTACTACAAGTTTTGAATAATCTGGATCTCTTGGAGACCACAAAACAAGGTCCGCCAAGTAATGATAAAATGTGGGTAGAGTTACCGCTACAGTTGCTAAGGTTGGCAAAAGAAGGCCTGCATACTCTTCAGATTTAAAAATATCAACAAGATTGATAGTAAAAAAATATTCAAGCAATCCAAATATCATTGAGACAGACAAAATAATCAATAGCATTAATGTTTGCTTGGATTGCCAAAGTCCTTTTTGAATTTTTGCTTGAGCAGCAGAAATCATATGGTAGTAGGTGAGCCCATGTAAGGCGATCAGAGGGATGAAACTTTTGTAAAAATCGTCTGCATAGTTAAAGCAGTAGAGGATAATAAATATTGGAAACAAATATGACGATAAACTGCTAAAATTGATTCTAGATTTTTTAAAGTCTAAGTAAATTCTTAAAATTGATCTTAGGGTTACGACACAGATTAAACTTACGAAAACAAGATAAAGTATTTTCGATGGATAAAAGAAAAGATCATCTTGAAAAAAGAATCCATCGTATCCGCTGTCAATTCTGAAGTGATAGCTCAAAAACGATAAAACGCCTATAGATACCAATTCAAAACTATATGAACTCGCACCAGGATTTATGGCCAATGTTATTCGGTGATAGCGATAGAACTGATAAAGGTAATGAAAGAAAGTGGTATAGAGGAAAAAAGACCAAAAATATGGGATACCTAAATAGCACCATATAAAGACAGTGATGATGATAAAAAGAGGAATGTTCGTATGTAACTTAGTAAAACGGATTCGTTGTTGTTTTGATGACAAGGTTCTGAATATTGTGGAGTAACAATGTGAGGAATCAATACCAATAAGAATGAAAAAAATTAAATAAGTATTGAGCTCAATGGCCTGCCCAAAGTTAAGCTGAAATATAAGAAGAAGAGGGATGGCATATAACTTAGCCATCTCCTGCCATTTATGACCTAAAAACCACATGCCAAATTATATCATGGAGGATTTAAAAGGTTTTAAAAAGATAAGTTGGCAGTTTTGCTCGGGTACTAGAAGTTTGCTGGAATGATTTTACTATCCGGAAAGAGATTCGCGTCTTTTTCGTAAAAGTCTAAACCTGGCAATTCAATATTGGTGATGAAATTTTGTTGTGTATCTATTTCAACAATAATTGGATTCTTATCGTTGACTCCCTCAAATGCAATCTTAGCAAAGTTAAAGAGCTTTAAGCAGGCATGATCATCTAAAGCAAACTGAGCTACACGAATTTTATATTGATTTTTATACTCAATCCGGCTTCGAGTATCCCCGTACCATGGATTAAAACTACAAATGAGTTCCTGTGCTCTACCATCATGAGTATAGAGGTTGATAATATCTAGGCTATCCCATTCCATTTTCGTAAATCGAAGTTGAATCTTATTGGGAATCTCTCCCTTAAGATTGACTTTAGTTTGTCTGGTTTGAGCCATGGCAGGAAGGATGGCACAAAAAGCGAGAAAAATAAGAATGATCGTTTTATTCATTAGAACTCCATATTCAGATCATTCCCGATTTTCGTTTTAATTTAAAGATGGCCGTGTGAAAATTGACATGAATTGACAAAATCTCAATCTAGCAGGAGCAGAACTAACAATGTTTAAGGAATTTAAGCAATTTGCCATGAAGGGAAATGTACTGGATTTAGCAGTCGGCATGATTATCGGGGCCGCTTTTACTTCAATCGTAACAGGACTGGTTGATAATATCTTAGGTCCAATCTTGGGTTTAATTACTGGTGGAGTTAACCTTACTTATATGAAGATCGTCTTATCGGGTGAAGGCGATAAGGCCGTAACGATGAATATAGGACTGTTTATTCAGTCCGTTATTAATTTCGTCCTTGTCGCTTTATCTGTTTTCTTGCTTGTTAAAGGTATCAAAGCAATGGAGAAAAAAGATGAGGCTAAACCGATCGAACCAGCAGCCCCGTCTAAATCTGAAATTTTATTAGAAGAGATAAGAGATCTGCTTAAAATGTAGATTCACTGACGTAAAGTTATCCATAACTTTCTTAATAAAAACTACTTATCAATTACGAGACTTTAAGATCTGTTGAGCCAAAGCTCGAGCAGGCGAGAAAGAGTAAAGCTAGTTATTCAATGGATATTGACCACTAATGATTTGTGGCTCAATTTTTCGAGTTTCGGTAGTGAATAACTCGGCAGTCTCTAAAAGGTGAATGGCTTTAACAGTGTTATCAGAAAACCAAAGCCATTCATCTATATAGTTTTGCCAGTAGGGACTATCCAGTGATGAGATATGACCAAGCTTCGCCCATTTAAGCATATCCGTCTGATTCTTTTCAAGAGTCGCGATGAATAATAGTGACTGAACTTTTGCTATATCGGTATCAGAAAGCTTTTGACGTCTATGATCTACTAATTCACTAGCATATTTCTCTTTGAGATACGGATAACGTTGTCTGTTAAAAGTAATGCCCGGATCATAGCTCATAAAATTATCTAAAAACTTAGGAATTGGAACAAAACCTTCATTTTCTTTCATGAAAGTGCGCCAAAAAACAGTATAACGTACATGACGAAGTCGTACCGATTCGTCCTGGGAAGATCCACCGTAAGCTAGACTCAGCTTGGGATAGATTTCTTCTCTATCAATATTTGTTGCACGCAAAATTGCCACTTGACGAGAATTATTGAAAAGCTCACTTAGGTTGGCTTCGCTGTATTGAGCCGGTTTTCGTGCGATCTCGGAACATGAGGCGAAGCCAAAAATAAAAATTAATGTTAAAACTTTCATCGTATACTCAGTTTTGAATTGGATCTTTATATGATTCACCACCAGACTTATGAATAAGCTCATCAGCGAGAAAGTCATCGGGTAAACCGTGAGGATCAATTTGGTATTTAAGAGTTGATTCCATTGAAGGATCATCTGCATATTTTAAAAAAGTTTTTACCATACGATCAATATCAGCTTCAAAACTTACGTTGCCTTTAGCATGAGCAGGAAAGAGGTTAGATTTCTTCGGAGTCCAATTTTTATATTCATCAGCTTGGGACATAAATTCTTCATAAGTACCACTTTCCTTGGCAATCTTTTCCAGAGTATCATTTGAGGATGAACCTAAATAGAGTACCGCCTGCTCCATATCAAATCCCATTTCCATACGCATATATTTTGCAAGTAACGTCTCTTGGGTATATTGCACTCGATCTACACCTTCGTACATTGCTGACATAATGACATACCTAAAATTGTTTTTAGACCTATAGGTTGAAAAAATAGAAGCAAGACCTAATGGGTGAGATATGGCCCAGTGTGCATGCCTCATATCATGAGGTTTTAAATAGATCGGCCACAAATTATGGGCAACAATATCTCTATATTCTTCAAAGCTTAACAAGGGACCACTCTCAACATCTTCATAAGCTTTTGTTTGCTTTAAGTAGCTTTGTACATATTTTTTGTAATCTGAAAAACTCATATTAAGCTTATCGCTGTAAGTATGAAGGGCAAAACTTTCTGATTTTAAAAACTCTGATGGTTGAAATGCCTCTAGTTTTCCTACGGCCCTGGCAGATGTAGCATCTAGAACTCTTTGTTCTGAGTCAGGAAGATGCTTATAAAGTAATCTTAACTGTTCAGCAAAACGAGATAGTTTATCTCCAGCTTTAATATTATCACTAACAGTTCTTCTTATATGATGATAAGCCAAATTAAGAGAGTCGAAATAGCTGTCACCTTCAAGTTTTGGCACTCCAATACTTTTAAGCATAGCTGCAACTTTTGATTTATTCTTGTTTATAATCTTAGCGTCTTTTACACCTGGATATTCAACTAACTTTATTTCTTTGTCTTTTTTTACAAGTGTTTTAATGAGTGAGAGGCATGTATCTTCTGCGACTGCAGAAAAACTAGAAGTTAAAGTGAAGAAGCATAAAAAAAGTATTTTATGCAACGATAACTTCATCATTGCCATGAAATTGCCTCCCAGTATTTATGTGCTGGGTGAAAATATTCAGGTTGATGAAAAGTTCCACTAAATGCATCAAAGAGAATAAACCACATGTCATTAGATTCGACTTTATAACTAGGATTAATATCTAAACTGCCTAGGAACTTATATACTTCTACAGTGGGAGGAAGACTTTTATTTCCATCCTTGAAACGTTTTGGATTGATTTCAATTTCACGCATTACCGCGTACCATTGGATTCTGTGAGTTAGCTCGCCATGTCCAGAGCGAACGCCTTCACCGCTTCTAAATGAAGTATCATTAAATAGAGCTCCTTCTCTTAGCATTGCCCACCAATCTTCAGCGCTATATGATTTATTTTCGAGATTAATAGAAGGTTTAAAGCCGTGTTTTTTTTCTTTTTCCGAAAGAATTTCCTCAATGATATCTTGCATTTTATCATCAGGGCGCTTATTTTTTCTTCTCAGTGCTTCAATTTCTAAATCTTTTACTCTTTCAAATACTTTCTTGGGTTCATCGAGAAAATCTCTGATGCCAGAATAAAACGAGTGATATTTTAGTTTTTCATTTTTAGGAAGTTTTTTGATTTTATAGGTAGGTATTTTAGGCAGCACTTCTTCTTTAAAAAGTGCTTCTTGCTGTTTTAATATTAATCTTTGTTCAGCTGTTATTCCGTCATAGCGGCTTTTTCCTGCCAGGCCACTATCAAGTAGTTTTCTAATTTCTGTCGAAGTAAAGCTAGCTTCGCTGAGTAATCTTGTTTTTCGTATGATCTGATTTTGTGTAAAATTCGAGCTGCCAGTACGTGAAATTCCAGCTTCATTAATTCCATCTAAACCAATTTCCCCACTTCCAACTTCGTGAGCTTTAGTTAGCGCAACTTTTTGATCTTTAGTTAATGTCGTTTCAAGTAATTCTTCTGCTTTAAGAATTCTTGCTTCTTCACTCAGACCAGCATTGTTTAGAACTCGAGTAGTTTTGTATTCAAATATTCCACCAATGAGATCTTTACAAGATTTATCTAATTGGGCCGGATATCTTGCAATATCTGAATTGGCACAGGAATAAAGCGTTAAAGCTAAAAACAGTATTTTAATTGAATTCATAGTCACTCCACGCAGACTTATCGTCATTCGGGGTTAATGTCTTAAAAATATTCATAAGATATTTTCGTAAATAGCTGTTTTCAGTTTAGTCCTGGCTTTTTAATTAATCATTCCGGGGATCTTTGCCGATAAAAAAGCTCAGGTTCTGATTAAGGAGTCATCGGTGAATATTAGTAAGTTTAGTCGTCTGTATTTAGGCCCGGTATTTATTTTAATTACAGGTGTAATACTTTCTGTTGATGACAGTTATCAAGGTTTTAGAACACCGGCTGGTGACGATGATGCCTATAGTTTGTATCAAAAACTTCGTTATGATGCTTTTGATGATGTTGGGCCAACAAGGCTTAGAGTTCTTGGAACTGAAACGACCACCAATCAGGGGCTTATTACATTTGGTGCCGAGAAAGAAGGTTCTACTTCTAGATTAACTCGAGTCGCTGGACCTAAAAGTAAGCACTTTGCTGAAACTGTCGAATCCATGTCAGAGGAATCTCAAGAAAGCTTCTTAAAGAGTTTTTTAAGCGAAATCGCTGAAGCTGGACCTAAAACGGTTGAAGCTTTGGATGGTAGCACTATTACGTCATCTGTTCCAAGCCCTAGTCAGGTTGCAAGTGCTGATAGTGCTCAACTTAAGGGTTACTTTCAAGCTTGGATTGAGTCAACAAAAGAGAGACCATTTTCATTTATCTCACTAAATCTTAGAAAGCGTATTTATGATGGAAATTTTGCAGGTATGGATGGTAGTGCGAAAAATTTACTTCGTAGTTATCCTGGAAACTGGACAGGTCACTTTGGCGAAGCTGAAAAATATATGGGTGGTTTTTCTAAACAAATGTCAATTGATCTAGGTTGGGAAATTAATTTTGCACCAATGGATACTTATGCTGAATTTGAGGAAATGATACGTTGGTTTAAAGATGTTATGGCGCCCGGTGCTCAGCAGTTTGAATCTCCTGGTCACCATCGTCTTGTTTTTCCTAAGCCAAGTTTCGTCGATGACTCTGCTAAAAAAGCTTTTAGAGAAGGACTTGCTGAGACTTATAAATTATCACAAGCCTACGTTATTATGAGAGGGATTAAAGGAAAAACTGGTATCAATGTTGGGCAATGGAAATTTGTCATGCCAGATACAATGATTAACTCCCTCAATAAGAGAGCAAATCATATTTTTCGTCTTGAAGTCGATCATATCGCTTCAGATACAATGTCATTAGAAATGAGGGCAGGAACGAAAGATGCTCCAGTTCAGCGTTTTGTTCAACAGGTTGTAGGTGCTCGTATAGCGACTCATGATTTTTCTGATTTGAGTGAAGGATCTAGTTGGACTCTTTTAAAAAGTCAAAATGCAGGAAATGGCTACCCTGATACTGGTAATCCTAATTTTAATTCATCAACACTTTATAATATTGATGAAACGGCACAACGTTTTGATCTTGACGCTCAAACAATCAATAAGGCGTTTGATAATATTAAATCTGTTGAAAACCAAAATTCAGCAGGTTGGGTTAAGAAAACATTTATTCAGCCAGAATTTTGGGTACCACTTTGGCAGTGGGAAGATGCTCCCTTTGTTTCAAGCTTAAAAAAGAATCAGCTTAAAGACGTTACAAAGTCATTTCTACAAAGTATGGCGGCGTTGGAAGAGCCAAGCCTAAGAGATGTTCAAGAGCTTTTTAGCGATTGGGTTAAAGTCTCAAAGCTGACTGATGATATTGAAGACTATCTAAGACCAAAGATGAAAGGATCTATTCTGGCTAATGCGGATCAATTTAAAATCCCACCTGGAGCCTTTGATGTTAATAAAGTTGATCTTGGTGTTGAGTTTACAGGGCGTTTTCCGATTCAAAATGAACTTCATTTTACTGAAGATCGACTTGAGGATGGGAAATATCATTGGCTAGCAACAGCTTATGATTTAACTCCTGAGGAGCGTGAACAAAGTATTGAAAAACTTGCAAAAAATATTTCAAAAGAACTAGGTGGAAGTGACAGTAATGTTACTAAACTCGTCAATGAGGGATCTCATGGACATGCGCTTGGTATTGCTTTTGAAATTACAGATCCACAAAATAAAAAATGGCGTGTTGAATGGGATGGTATTGGTAGAAGTTACGATCCCGCCGGAAATGTCATTGAAAACTCAGGTAGAGGTGGTCATATTGAGATCGTCTCACCAAAAGATAATATTGATTATAAAACAATTGATAAAGTCTACACAGCTCTTAGAGAGACTGGAACGCTACCTCGTTACTCAATGGGTGGATCACATATTAATATTGATCTAGCAGCCTTTGAAAATAATCCTAAGGCCCTTGCTCGCTTTATGTCGATCTTTCATGAGCATAGAGGGGTAATGGCGTTAATGTATCAACATCCTGGAAGAATTCCTGGTTCTGAGCCTGCAGAAATTTCAAATTCATTAGCTCAAGCCTTAAGTAACTTTCAAGGTAGTGATGATGAATTGAAAAAGCTTTTATATAATGAAAAATATTTTAATACTCGAGTTGGTAGAAAGACTCGATATTTACAGCTAGATGTTGGTTCTTATTTTCAAGATGCCATCCCAGATAAATATATAACAGATGACTTTGATATCAATAATCCACAAGTGCCTTGGAGAAGACAATTTAGAGTTGAGCCAAATATTAGAAAAATGGAATTTCGAATGTTTGGTGCTCCTGAATCTTCAGCCGATGCGGCCATGCAGGTTAAGCTTGTAAGAGCAATGATGAATAAGGCTTTAAACAGTGATGAGCCACTAAATGCTAAGGTTCAGGAAGTGAATTATCGAAAATATCTAGAGAACCCAGCTGCTGCTTGGCAAGATGTGAAGAAAATGGCTCAAGATTTAGGTCTTGACCCAGAAGATTACAAGCAAGCTCTAGGTCGAGGTTTACAAGAAAGTGAGCAATATTTTTCTACATCGTTTCCTAAGTATGATGAAAAACTAAGAGATTATCCCAAATACCCACATTGGGATGGTGCTCTTGATCAACCTCGTGGAGCGACGAATGCGATTGGTTCAAGTGGTAGAGAATGGTCAGGCTCGCCTGTTCCTGAAGCGGCTGAACTACAGCAAAGAAAGATTAGAATTGCACAAGAACTAGCTCAAACGAGATCATCACCTGTACTATCTAGACGTGTCCGACTAGCTAGAAGTGATATGTCTTGCAGTGAGGTCTTTAGATATCTTGTAAATGCATTTTAAAAAGAAAAGGCGATCATCTGATCGCCTTTTTTTATTCGACTTCTACAGCAACGCTATAATGTGGATCTTCAATAATATTGACTTCCACCATTGAGCCAGCATTTTTAAGCAGTCGTCTGCAATCGGGGCTTAGGTGACGAAGTCTAACCGTTTTACCAATTTTTAAATATCGACCAGTTAATTTTTGAACAGCTTCAATACCGCTATGATCAGCAATTCTTGAATCAACAAAATCAACGATGATTTCCGATGGGTCTTCTTGAGGAGTAAACTTTTCTTGAAAGGCTGTTGTTGAGGCAAAGAACAATGGTCCCCAGACTTCGTAAAGCTTATGACCTTCGTCAGTTGTACTTTTTCTTACGCGAATTCTTTTAGCGCTCTCCCAAGAGAAAACTAAAGACGATGCAATAACGCCGGCGATTACTGCGATTGCAAGGTCGAAGGCAACAGTCATACCAGTAACCAAGACTATGACGAAGGCATCAGACTTAGGAATATGCTGAATAAACTGTATCGATGTCCATTCAAAAGTACCAATACAAACAACAAACATAACACCAACCAGTGCTGCTACTGGAATCATCTCGATGAGGTTCGAGGCAAATAAAATGAACACGAGTAGGAAGACAGAAGCGCTTATGCCTGAAAGTCTTCCTCTAGCACCACTCGTCACGTTGATAATACTTTGACCGATCATGGCACATCCACCCATACCACCAAAAAAGCCAGTAACAATATTGGCAGCGCCCTGAGCCACACATTCACGATTACTTTTTCCACGTGTTTCTGTTAATTCATCGACCAATGTCAAAGTTAAAAGTGATTCAATTAAGCCAATACAGGCCAAAATTAAAGAATAAGGAAAAATAATCTTTAGAGTCTCATAACTAAAAGGAACATTCGGAATACTAAAAATCGGAAAGCCACCCTTAATGGAGGCTAAATCACCAACTGATTTCGTATCAATGTTAAAACCAATCGCAATTCCTGAAACAATAAGGATCGCTGCAAGGGAAGATGGAATAGCTTTGGTTAATTTAGGTAGGCCAAAGATAATTGCCATCGTGAGAGCAATAAAGCCGGCCATTGTTAAAAGAGGAATACCGCTAAGCCAAACTAACGCACCGTCAGTATTAATTGTTTTCAACTGACCTAATTGCGCTAGAAAAATAACAATAGCCAGTCCATTAACAAAACCTAAAATGACAGGCTCTGGAACCAGACGGATAAATTTTCCAAGTTTTAAAAGACCCATCGTGACTTGAAGCAGTCCCATTAAAACCACTGCAGCGAATAGGTACTCAACCCCATGGGCTGAGACAAGTGAAACCATTACAACAGCTAATGCACCCGTAGCTCCAGAGATCATTCCTGGACGACCACCAAAGACCGACGTGATTAGACAAACTAAAAATGCAGCATACAAACCAACTAGCGGCTGAACGCCTGCCACAAAAGCAAAGGCAACAGCTTCAGGGACTAAGGCTAGAGCAACTGTTAGACCTGCAAGAATTTCAATTTTAAATTCAGCTTTATTTGTTCTGAGATAATTTAATATTGGCAAAGGAGTCTCGTTGAAAAAGTGAGTATTTAACTTGTTTGAGATAGTTATTGTTTTAAGAAATAGTAGTTGAGTATCGACATAATGACTATTATTAATATCTATTTGCTTATTTTGCTTAATATTTCTTAGAATACAAAAAATATACTCAGAAAGATATATTGTAACAGAGAAATATGAGAATGAAGAAATTTTTCTTTTCTACTGAACAACTTGAGAATAATTTTAGTGATTTTTGATTATAATTAAAGAAACTTATCTTTAATTATAATACCTAAGCCAGTGTCATTTTCAAATTTCAGGCTAGCACATCCTGAGGCACCAAAGTGCAAGGCATTTTCAGTGACGTCTTCCTCTAAAAGGAATAATCCAAAAGAGCCCTCTAAAGACTCATGATTAACTTTTGCTGCAACAATTCGAGCACTTGCTGTAAGTAGAGAACTTTCTCCTACATGGCTACCTATATGTATTTTATGGCCTTTAGCAATGAGTGATTGAGCGATTTTAATTGTACTTAATATGCCACCATTTTTAAAGCTAGGTATATATTCCTTCAATTCAAAATACGGCACTAATCAAAAAAGACTGATTCTATCTAATTTAAAATGAGATTCATATTAGAGAAAATAGCCGGACATTTACTTAATCCCGAGAATGGTCCACTTGCAATATCGATCAAGTCGTCACCAAACATCTTTTGAACGGATGAAGTTAGTGTAGCTTGTGGAATTTTACCGACAAGTTTGCCTTTTTCCAGTAAAAATCCGTTTTGAACTGGAGTTGAATAATCCCCAAGATCAGTAAAGTCTCCACCAGCGGCCATTTCAACCACGATACATTTTGGTAATGAACTTAAGATTTCTTCAGTTGATTTAGATCCAGGTTTAACTGAGATGGTGTTAAAGCCAAGTGTGGAACTAGAATCAAAAGCTCTCTTAGTATTTCCAGTAAGTGGTAAAGAGTATTTATGAGCATTGCGAGAGTCAGTAACTAATGATGTAAATACACCATCGCTAACGATTGGAAGGTAAGGTGAGCTTCTTTGAAAGCCATCAGCATCAAAGAGATTCAAAGCGTTTATTTCTGGGTCGAAGGAAACATCGTATAGGGTAAAAGCGTTATTTAAAATTTTCTTACCAAGCTTTCCCTTATAGAGTCCAATGTCTTTCTTGTAATAATCAGCTCTGGCACTTTCTAAAATTTTGCTAAAAAGTTGTGAAGAATCGACAAAAACTACAGGGTAAATACCAGCTTCTAGTTTGGTCTCGTTTGTAAACGACTCTAGCATTGGAAAATACTTTTGAACTTCACCTGCTATATCGAAAGATCCTATATCCTCTGAGCCCAAAAAACCATCGATGAAACCAGGAGAGTTTTTATGCTTATAGAGAAAATACCATTCACAAGATTCATAGACTTCTTCGAGAAGACCTTCATCTTTCAATCTCAAACTCTTGCTTATTCTTTTTAAGTTTGCTTTCCCTGAAAAGATGAAATCGGGAAACTTGTTAACGAGCAGTCCTAGAGCTTTTTGATATTCAGGTAGCAAATCCTCGGTTGATTGAGTTTTCAAAAGTAGATGTTTTGACGTCGGTTGGATTGGTGCTAGATCATATTCAAAAGCAATGGCACTATCAGTATTTGAAATAGCCGCACTTAACAAGTCTTCATCGCCAATTTGACCGACGTAAGATGTTGAGAAAATTTTATTGTCAGTAAAGTATCTAGCGCCAGATTTTGTTATATTCTTATTTCTTATAGAAGATATTTGATTGCCGGAAGCTTCAATCGAAGTTTCTATTTCATTGATGGTGAGTATTTCTTTTCTCATATGGACCTCAGCTAATAACCATTTTACTTACAAGAATCTTTGATCCACCAAAACTAACTGGGAGAGGCCATTGTTCCATTTTTCCACAACCCCCGAAAGCTGTGTTCATCATTTTAAAGCTTTTTGTACAGCCTTCGATTAGTCCTAGGGTTTCGAATATTGATCCCGACATAACAGATACTCTAACTGGTTCAGCGATTTTACCATCTCTTATCATATAACATTTTCGAGGTGCGATCGTGAATGTACTTAATCCAGAACCGTGATTCATGTCTTTAGCGTAGATACCAATATTAACTTTAGATAGGAGCTCTTCAAATGAGAGATTCCCAGGTTCTATGTAAGTATTTGTCATTCTAACAATGGGCTCAAACTCAAAATTCATCGCTCTACCATTTCCAGTGGGAGCTTCATCCAAAACTTGTGAAGTATACTGATTGTGTAATCTTCCAGTTAAAATTCCATTTTTAATTAAATAGGTTTTCTGTGTTTTGAAACCTTCGTCATCTATAGGGCAATACCCACTGGTGCCAATTTCCTGACCACAATCGACAATACTTAAGCACTCATTGCCAACTTTTGTGCCAATCTTCCAGGTTTTCTTTGCTTCTTCATCTCCAAGCATAAAATCAGCTTCAGACTTATGTCCAAATGATTCATGAGCAAAAACACCGACAACTTCACTATCCATTACAACGGGGTAATTTCCAGCTTTGATTGATTTGGCATCTGTGAAGAGATAACTCTCTTCTATTCCAAGCCTTAGTTGTTTATGTAGTTGTAGTAGTTGATTAAAATTTGCTCCGTAAAAATTAAAATGATCATCAAATTGCTTTTCACAGTCTACAACTGAATACGAGATGGATAATCCACATTGATTAAAGTCGTAAGAATATTTTACTTTGGTTGATGAGATGAAATGCTTCACTTTGTATACATCAGTATAAGCGATCTCAACATTCTTAAGTTTTTCAAATTCTTGAAGAGAAGAAAAATATCCTTGGCAAAGATTTTTTTTGTCTGCAATTGATATCAAGTCAAACCTTTCGTTGTTAGACTTGATAAGCCTGTCCTCGGATGCAACTTCGTTATATGGCTTGTAATCGACAACATTATTACTTTTGATATAGTTGGATTGCTTCGCAAGATTTTGAATTTCATTTGAAAGATCATCTAAGTCTGTGGTGGATAGGTAAAACCACATACCTTTCGAATAGACTCTAATGAAAGCACCAATAGAGGGTTTTTTAGAACAAGTCGTTAGCTCATAGTCATCATATTTAATGTCAGTCTTGGTCGTTGACTCAATACGTACGTCCCAATACTCACAAATATTCTCGGGTACATTTATCTTTTCTAAAATTTCGATAAAATTCATATTTAGTTCCTCAGCTAGTCTGAACTCTTCATATCATAAATATGAATTCTTTATAATCGAATTATTTGACTACTACCGTTAAGCTCTCGAAATTGTAAGAATATAATTACCTTGTTAGTCCTAAACTGGAATATAGTTTATACATAATTGGCTAATATGATTTTAAGATCCTCCATCTTTATCATATAGCTCTGAGATAGAGAGATCTCCAAAAATGATTTTAAGGAGTTTTAAATGCTTAAGTTTAATACTTTTCATGTTGTAATCACTTTTAAAGTTAAACCCACTGAGTTTGATGAACTTCTTTTTTGTGTAAAAGACTTTTTGGATAATGAAGTGAGCAAAGATGAAGGGTTTATTTCAGCAAAGTTTCATACGAATAAAGAGCATAATATCTTGATCAATTATGCGACTTGGAAAAGCCAAGAACATTATGAAAAATATAAAATGAAAACCGGTACTGTTACACAAAGAGCGAAGAAGGTCTTATCGTTTAAACCTGTTGGAAATGAAGTTTGGCATATTATTGAATAATCATTAAAGGAAATAAAAGTGATAAATAATATAGAAATTGATCCTAAAGTCTTTGATCTTTACGATGAGTATTGTCACTCACAAATGAGTCGAAGAGACTTTTTAGATAGAGCGGCGATGTTAGGTATTGCTGGAGGCATGGGAGTGATGATGGCCCAAGCTCTACTTCCTAATTATGCTAAGGCCCAGCTTGTTTCATTTACAGATGAAAGAATTAAAGCAAGCTATGTGACATTTAAGTCTGCTGGCGGTAACTCAAAAGACGGTTTGATGAGAGGTTATCTTGTCCAACCTAAAGGCGATGGTCCTTTTCCAGCCGTTTTAATTGTTCATGAAAATCGTGGCTTAAATCCCTATATTGAAGATGTTGCTAGAAGAGCTGCGACTGAAGGCTTCCTAGCTTTCGCTCCAGACGCTTTATATCCACTTGGCGGTTATCCAGGAAATGATGAAGATGGAAAAGTTCTTCAGAAAAAACTGGATAAGGATAAAATATTTACTGATATGAAAAACTCCGCTTACTTTATAAAAAATCACAAACTTTCAAACGGCAAACTTGGAGTAACAGGGTTTTGCTTTGGTGGAGCGGTAGCAAACTTTCTTGCAACAGAGTTAGGGGCAGATTTAAAAGCCAGTGCTCCCTTTTATGGTAGTGCTGCCAAACTTTCAGATGTAAAAAACATCAAAGCAAAAATGATGATTCATTATGCCAGTGACGATGAAAGAGTAAATGCTATGAAAGAGGATTATGAAAAAGAACTAATAAAAAATAAAGTTAGTTTTAACATGCATGTTTATCCAAATACAAAACATGGATTTCATAATAATTCGACACCGAGATACAATAAGGAAGCAGCTGAATTAGCCTGGAAGAGAACAATCGAGTTGTTTAAAGCGAATTTGGTTTAGATGACTTCATCGTGAATGATCAAAAGTTGACAAAAAAAAAGCTCTGATTTCTCAGAGCTTTTTAAATATTCAAATGGCGGGAGCGTAAAGACACGATATCCATACGCAATTTCAGTATGTTACTTGACAGAGGGATATCAAGAAACTTCAATAAATACCGATAGGTTCTTATGAAAAGTTTAAAGATTTCTTTGATTTTAATTTTTGCCTCTATAACCTGCTTTGCTCAAAGCTATAGAGAACCTCCTCGAACGGGATATTTCTTTGGTGATGCTCAAATCTTAGGAATTGAGTTCTGGCTATACAGGGACGATCAACCTCCCCCTTCGGAGGGAAAGTTTACAATGGAATTCAGTAAAAAGAGTGCACGTAAATGCATGCATGATTCCTATGATTTATTAAAATCATGGCTTAATGAACCAGAGCATCCTCTCGCAAAGCTTGTGACAGAAAGAAAAAGCCTCGGAGGCGATATTAAGTTTTTTCTTTGGGTGAATGACTATGAGAAAGGTCAAAGCTTTTTAAATAGACAAAGAACGAGCAAAGTATGGTGGTGGAGCTCAGATGGTTCTTATAAGAAAGGCCTTTTTAAGTTCGAAAGCTCTGCTCTTCCCGATGGCAGCTGCATCATGCCCAAGGAAGAACAAGTTATCAGCTATTTTGAAGAACAGAATGCCATATTGAGCGGAACATCTTCAGGACGAACGATAAATCAATCAAGCAGAGGTGAAAATATTGTTGAAAGTGAACCTAATACTCCTTCAACGCATGTTGACCTTGGTGCTGAAAGATAACGTTTCAAGATGGTCTAACCTGCGGCTCTTCTCGGTTGTTAGCGGAATGGTCAGTTTGGTAGGCAGCATTTAACTTGTCTTTGGTTCTCAGTTTATAAAGTTATTGGCCGAAGCAATTGTTATTTTTCGAGAGAAATGTAAGTAGGTCAGAAGCAGTCTGTTGAAATCCGGTATCGGGTTTGTACTACCCCAGAAATGAAAAAGCCCAGCTCGAGGGCTGGGCTTTTTTCAACAATTTCATTCTCTTAAGACCGATTTCTCGGTATCGAGAATGGCGGGAGCGAAGGGACTCGATACCGAGATCGATAATGCTTGAGTAGTTTACTTTAGTACTAAATGTCCAAGCTAAAAAACCGATCGGTCATAGAGAGGTTATATTTTGAGAACTATTCTAGCTTTATTTATCGTTTTTTTAGCTCTAAAAAGTGAGGCTACGGACCTCGTTTCTTTGGGACTGTGCCAAAGTGGCGACGGGGAGCTAATGCCCATCGAAAAGCTAGTTTGTGAGAGTACTCCTGCAATGCTTGAAGCCATGAATCCAACGCTGGAAATTCCTAATTGTAATAAAGAGAATACTGGACCCAAAATTATTTCAGGGGATAAGCCCGTGTCGGCAGTATTTGTTAGCTGTACAGCTGAAACGCTTACGTCTTGTAAAAATATTGCATCATCGGTGATGGAGAATCAGCCAGGTGTTACGGTTAATGTGTTGGTTACATCTGATGGGATAGCGACAGAAAGCATCAGTAAAGTATTACTAGAGCTTGTCGATATTTCCAACACAAAAAGTGCACCTTTTAATATTCTTCCGATCAACACTGTGCCGGATAAGTTTAATATTTCTTATATGAGAGATCCTGGAATGTTCGTCAATCAGAGTGGTTTAGGAACAAGTTTTGTGGGTTTACCCTACAGACAAGGACTTACTCCAGGAGCAATGATTTTGGATGAAGCGATGAAATGGTGTGGACTTGAAAGTACGAACACATATAAGGATCTCGCAGGATTTGATACCGCCTATAATGCTTTAGTTTTTAATCCTAACTATGTCCAGAGTGAAGAGTTGCAAAGGGAAGTTGCGGGACTAACTGGGGTCAATGACTACACAACTCAAAATGCTACTATGGGTGGGAACTTTATGGCGCTCCCAAATGGAACTTTGGTAACTGGCTATACTAAACTTAATAAAACAAACACTGCAGTTCTTGACTATTTTTCGAGAAATCACAAAGTTTTAGAGATCGAACTTCCTGATTTATATGTGGGCCACATAGATGAAGTTATCAATATTGTTTCATCCAATAGCCCCTGTGGGTATACTATTTTTCAAGCTTCCCCAGCGGAAGCCGTCAGGTATCTCGAATCTATTTCAGAAAAAAACGAACCATTCATGAGTTTTTTTGATGTCAGCCTTGTGGACCCAGAGCTACCAGAAAAGAGGCCCATTCAAGATGAACTACAAGCTTTGAATTTGTCTAAGCGAGAATTTATGGAAAGTTCAAAAGAAATCCCTTCCGTAATAATAGAGAGAGAAAAGCAACTACTGAAAGAATTAGAGATACTAAGTGGGAGGCATCTTAGAACGCCATTAGAAATTATTAGCGACTCCAAAATTATGAATCATTGGAAAAATTTAGAGCAAGGCTCAAATAGTGCTTTGAAAAAAGTACTAAAAGAACTTTCTTTGGAAGAAAATTCGTGTATTCCAGAAGTTGTAAAATTACCAGTTTTTTGGGACTACACTATGGCTAAGCCACTTATTCCCAATCCCGTTAATGGACTTGCGTTAAACGGATCTTACTTTAAATCTACCAGTATGGGCTCATCGACTCAGAGAAATGATCAAGGTCGAAGTAGAATGTCCTACCTTCATCTAGATGCTTATATTAATCAAAAGATTCATAAATTGTTTCCAATGGGTGTTCACTCAGTTGATACTTTTGAGCATAATGAGGGTGCTGGAAACTTTCATTGTGCCACAACAAATATATACCTTCCTTGTAAATGATGGCATAGGTAAAGCGTCTAGCGAAAAGAACATCATTAGAAATGGTAAAAAAAGCTCTGATTTCTCAGAGCTTTTTTTGCATCCAAATGGCGGGAGCGATGGGACTTGAACCCACGACCTTCGCCGTGACAGGGCGACATTGTAACCAACTCAACTACGCCCCCGCATCAATTGAATGGATGAAAATATAAGGGAGAGGAGCGGTTTGGTCAAGCCGAAAAAGACTCATTTATACAATTTTCAGCCCTGTTTACGGGTTCTTACGCAGTAATCCTAAGGCCAGGCGCACCAATTCGTCCTCTAGGGCCGGATCATCGATCTTATATTTAGTGTGAAATAAGACAGATACCGAATTTGCTCTAACAGATTGGATCAGCACAAAAAGCATCATATTCATATTATCGTCTCTAACTTCGTCCTTAAAAGGGGTATAGAACTCCTTCACCTTCTCAATCATGCGATCGTCCATCTTCTGTAAAAGCTTAATGCGCTCAGGACGATAGAGGGTTGTGACGAAGATTTTAGCCAGGCGTGAATTCTTGCGATTGCTGTCTAGTAAGGCGTGAATAATCGTTCTAGTCGTTAACTCTAAACTAAGATTTTCCTCTGATATAGACGCCAGTGTTTCTTCAATAATTTTAAGATGTCCCTCGATAAATCGCTCCATCAACATTCCAAAGATTGAGTCTTTGTTTGGAAAGTATTGATAGAGGGAACCAATACTGACGCCAGCAACGTCAGCGATATGATTGGTTGATACATCCCCGCTTTTATCCAAAAGCTGAGTAGTGGCTTTCAAAATAGCTTCTACGGTAAATCTTGCACGTTCTTGAAGTGGCTTTTTTCGGGTACTTACAGCAGTTTTTTTCTTAGCCATGGTTATTTCCTAAAAGCGAGTAGAAAAGTGAGTAATTACTCATATAATTGTATTCGTCAGAACGTTTCGTCAAGTTAAGCGTTGGAGGAAGACGATGGAAAATATTATTGAATCTTTTAAAATACCAAGTGCCTTTGAAAATTCACCAGGGCCTAGAGGTCTAGAGTTATTACGTATTGGTATGAAGTTTCAAACTGACGCTCTTAACGCTCAATCGGGTCTATTTAAATCTTACGGTGACTTTGTCGTCTGCCCTTGGCCCAATCGTTTTAGTGTTTTTATTTTTTCACCCACAGGTGCAAAGCATATCTTAAAAGACAATCAGACAAATTATATTAAAGGTCGTGAGTATAGTGAGATGAAGCCAATCCTCGGCGATGGACTCCTTACCAGCGAAGGTGAGCTATGGCGTAGACAGCGTCGAACAATGGCCAAGGAGTTTCATCAAGCGCGTCTAGATATCTACCGTGAAACCATCGAAGAAGAAGCACATCTGTTGGCCCAAAGCTGGGAAAATGAATCAGTTCTCGATGTTACTGATGGTCTAACTGACTACACCTTTAAAGTCGCCGGAAGAATTTTTTTTGGAAATGATTTGGCTGAAGATAGCAAAGCGACAAAGGTTGCTTTAGATGTTGAAACCCACCGTGCCAACAAACGAATGAGAAGGGCATTTAATCTTCCTCGTAAATTTCCAACTCCTGAAAATATTAAAGGTGAAAAAGCAGTTAAACTTTTAAATGGTGTTGTAGATAAAGTTCTCTCTAAAGGGATTGCTGAAGATAATATTTTAGCAAGACTTTCAAGCTTTAGAGATGCTGATGGTGCACCAATGAAACCCTCTCTTGTAAGAGATGAGGTGATGAGTTTACTTTTAGCAGGTCATGAAACCACCAGTACTGGATTGATGTGGACACTTTATTTATTAGCGCAAAACCCAAAGTGGCAAGATGCCATTAGAGAGGATCAAACTGGGTTAGTAGCGAAGGCTTGTTTTTTAGAAGCTCTACGTATTTATCCACCAATTCCGGTGATTGCTAGAATTTCAATCAAAGATGATATTATTGATGGTCATCATATTCCCGCCAATACATCTTTGGTGTTAACCCAATGGGTGACTCATCGAGATGATCGTTATTGGCAAGACCCATTTTCATTCAAGCCTGAGCGCTTCATTGATTGTAATTTAAAGTACGCCCAAGATGGAACCTTCTTTCCATTCGCTTTAGGAGCTAGAGCTTGTATTGGTGAGGCCATGGCAATGCTCGAGGCTCAAGTTGCTTTAGAAGTGCTGATGAAAAACTTTAGTTTTGAACTTTGCTCGGGTTTTATTCCACAGCCCAATCATCACGTCACACTGCGCTCAGGAAATGGCATGCTCTTAAACCTCAAAAAACGGGTTTAGCTTTGTCCTTTGACCATCTTCTAAGCTAGAATACGGCTTGGAGATTTTATGAGCAAAAAAGTTTTTATTACAGGTGGAACAACTGGTATCGGTTTTGAACTCGCTAAGGCTTACGCTTTAGAAGGTAACGAGGTTGGAGTTTGTGGTCGCGATATCACTAAACTTCCAGCAGATTATCAAAAATCTTATCCAACAATGAAAGCTTATAATGTTGATGTCACCAATAGTGAGCAGCTTATCAATGCCGTTAATGATTTTGCTCCCCAAGGGCTTGATCTTATTATTGCGAATGCAGGTATCGGTGTAGGAAGTAAAAAACGAATTCCAGACTTTGCTTCCCAACGAAAAGTCTTTGATATCAACGTTGGTGGCGTGATCAATGCTTTTGAAGCAGCATATGAAAAAATGATGAATAAAAAGAGCGGTCATCTTGTGGCTATCGCCAGTGTTGCAGGCTTTGTTGGTCTACCAGGTAATGGTGCCTATAGTGGCAGTAAGGCCGCAGTTATTAAACTTTGTGAGTCCATGCAGCTTGATACTCGTGGCACCGGTTTAAATGTGACCTGTATTTGTCCTGGCTTTATTGATACACCGTTAACTCAAAAAAATGATCACCCTATGCCATTTTTAATGCCATCTCACAAAGGTGCTTCGCTGATAAAAAATGCCATTGAGAATAAAGAGAGATTATTTATTTTTCCTTGGCAGATGAAAATAGTTATTACGTTACTTGATAAACTGCCAAGAGCTTTTTATCGTATGATAATGTCCTTTAAATTTGCCAATTATAGTAAGGAGTAAAGATGAAGCTATTTTTTATAATTCTTATTATGAGTAGTCTTGTTGGTTGTCAGGAAAAAAAATCAGTAACAGTGACTGGTTCTTCAAGTGTTCAATCACATTCTGATATTGATCTAACTCTTGAAAAAGATGAAGCATGTGACACGCCTGAGATCACTGAAGATAAGATCGTTGAGCAGGCGATGAAGCCTGCTAAGGCCAATGCAGCCGGAGCCCTTCAAGGTGCTACCGACTGTGAAGTCGAATAATTACTTATTTGGTAAATACCCGTAAGCAAGACCTGTAGACTGACGAAGATGGGACTGGGTTGTACCATCAGGGTAAATAACCCCTGAGTCTGGATAATAATCGTGATTAGCGGTTAAAACATAGGCGTTAGTTTTAGTCGCTGCTGTAGTGAAATAGCCCCAACCTGTATTATTTTCGGTCCAAGAAGTGCTAAGGCTTAGAACATCAATTTGCTCTAGTTTGTATTTTTCTAGAACTGAGTAGTCATAAACATCAGAACAAATAACGAGACCAACTTTTCCAAATGGAGTTTGAAAAGTGACGTTACTAGATCCTTCTTCAAGGTAGTCATGTTCAATTTCAAAGAGGTGTTGCTTTCTATATTTTGCAGCAACCTCACCATTGGGATCAATAACAACGACAGTATTATAATAAAGATCAGTAACACTATCTTTTTCGGCCATCCCAAATTGGATATAAACACCAAGTTCTTGAGCAAGACTTGAAAAGTGACTAGAAGACTTGCCTGCCACTGTTTCAACATATGGTTTTATGTCATCACGATTTCTAAAATTATCTTCTGCTGGTGGAAGCTCTGGAATATCAGGGTAGCCAACAATTCCAAATTCTGGAGTGCTGATATACTTTGCGCCTTTTGCCGCTGCTTCTCTAATATAACTTTCTAAAATAGAAATATTATTGGCCTTAAACTGATCGGCCAAAACTTGATCCCCAATAGGAGCCGAAGCATTTGGAGCCCATTGTAAAACTGCAACTTTCACGAACTGAGTAGAATTAAAGTCACCAGTAGGTTCAAAAATCTCTTCTATCGGTTGGATTTGAGCATGAGTCATTGTCATGATCAATAAAGACGTAAGGCTAACTAAAAGCTTTGTAAGATTGAATTTCATTGATGATCTCTATGGATGTAATAATGAAAATTATTTATCCTAGATCCTAGATCCTAGATCCTAGATCCTAGATCCTAGATCCTAGATCCTATGTCTTTTCAATCTTAAATCGGAGTATGTAAAGCCTTTATAGTATCCTATAAATCGTAATATCGCTTGGTTAGATCATTTTGATGAAAGTAACGTAGGGTCTAGTCGAAGGCCCTAAGAAGTACTGAGAAGACGGTATTAAGAAAGCTCGAAACCTTATGAGATAAATGACGGTTTCCAATCTTGGCTTCAAAATTTTCTACATCTAGTTCATAAGTTGTATCTACATTTTCCCAATCATCAATGAAGGAATCCGCAAGCTCAGAGCTCATCGTCGTGTTAAGCTGAATCCCGAAAGAGACAGGGGAGCGACGTTCAAAGCTTCCCATAAAAGGACCTGTACCCATAAAGACAGATTTTCTATCGCGTATCATAAGGTTTCTATGATTGATGGCATGAAACTGGGCGATGCTATTTTCACTATCAGCTTCTTCCCAGTGAAGACTTTTTCGTGCCTTAAGTTCAATCCCATACATTTTCATTTCTTTGAGGAAAATGGCGTTTGGAAGTCCGTTCATCTCAAGATCTAAGTTGGTATCTAATAAAATTTTAACTTTAAGATCAGGATTCTTGATTTTTAACTTGATAATACTATCAACGATAGCACGGTCATAAAGCATATACTGATCGATCAGTATTTCTTCCTTCGTTCCAATCAAGAATTTTACAGCTAGGGCGCGGTCATCTCTAGCAGCTAAACGGGCGGAGTCAACGGTGAGGTGGACACTTTCTTGTCCATGACTAGGGTAGTGTGTACGCGAAGGAAAATACGTAGATAGGTCTGTGTATGACGGAACAAGCTGTTTTAAATTCTCATTAAGCAATTGAGGCAACAAACCAGCAGCTGGGCCTTGTACTACTAATGACTGCTCAAAGGAATAGGAATGAGGATGATCGATGAAACGTCTTGATGTGATAAATGCATGTGGAGTCGTACTGGCGCTGTCAGTAACCGCCATTAATCCGAGTCCGTGTTGTGTGCCGTATTTCGAATCAGGTGAAGGAATAAAGGTTTGCCACGAAAGTGATCCATCCTTAATAGCTTCATCAGGAATCGCCATAATTGCAAATCTTGATTTAAACTGATTTGAAAGAGAGAGAAGTCTAGGTGAAATACTTCCTAGTCCTACATAGACAACTTTCCAATCTTCAGTTTGCTCGAGCTTATGTTTTAGTGCTACTAAGAATGCATCCTCTGATAAGCCAGCCATTTCAGGTGAGACTAATATTAGGTTTTCCTTAGAAGAATTAATCATTTCAAATAACGGTTTAACCAAGCTTTCGCTAGCCAGTTGAGTAACCATTGCTTTTCGATTTTCATCTTCAAAAGGAAGGTCTTTAAGCTCTTTAAGTTTTGTTGCTTTGGCCAAGCTCCTATCATTTTTAAAGAAAAGAGAAACAATATTTCCTGGGATTTCTCCAATAGGTTCGGGAAGAAGGGCATTCTTTAAGCCAATTTCAACTTCAAGTCGATCTGCAATGATTGGCGTTGATTCAATCGCTTCGATAACTGCTTGTGCAGAACCAATCTGACTAATTAGACTCGCTCTTCGCTGGATTAGTTCCAACATGAATCTAGTGGAGGTATCATCCCATTTTTCGAGATTGCTCCACTTTGTAAGTAGGGCTATTGCACGTTCTTTTGATTCGGCACTTGCGCCTGATCTTTCTGCATTTTGCTTAACAACTAAAAAGCGGTTAAGCATAAGGTAAGACAGGGCTTCTTCGAGCTTCTCTTCTTTCGAATCGATAAAAATATGATAGGCAATACTATCAATGAAAGGAGATGGAATAATTTTATCAAGTCTAAAAAGAAGAAGTTGGCTAAGATCTCCAGATTTACTGATTATTTCTCGTCTTAGATCAGCGGCTTTATGCTGAGTGAACTTTTTGGTTTGCTGACGATAAACTTTGTAGAGATATAACTTTTCGTTAACATCAATTTGCTGTGCACGAAGCGAAGTAATGCTTAAAAGTACTGTTATAAAGAATAATACTTTCATCGCCCGACTCCCTGAACACGTAGAGCTGGATGAAAACGGCCAAGTGATAATGACTTGGTTAGATTTCCACCTAAAGGTCCAAGAAGAATTCTTTTAATATCATTTGTCGCCGAAGCTTTTGAGTATCCATCAAGAAGTTCATTTTTGAGCTCAACTGTAATCTTTGAATTATTGGCATCAAAAGTTTTGGTTTCAAGATTATAAACAAGAGTGTGAATTTTAACTTCAAAATCAACTCCGCCTTCACCTTTACCAAGTCTTCCGTATAAACGTAATTCACCAGTTGATAAAGATGTTTTAGCATCACTACCAAACACACGTTGCAAGAAACCTCTTTTACGTTTTTTTGTTGGAAGCATTTCACCTAGATGTATAGTTAGAGTGTTTTTTGGCGTCTTTAAAGTATGACCGTTGAACTCTTTAGAGACATCGACAGTAAAGAAAACGGGAAC
Source organism: uncultured Halobacteriovorax sp. (assembly GCA_964352405.1). Classification (GTDB taxonomy): domain Bacteria; phylum Bdellovibrionota; class Bacteriovoracia; order Bacteriovoracales; family Bacteriovoracaceae; genus UBA4207. The sequence goes on along the minus strand of CAYGRY010000019.1, from coordinate 11,344 downwards.
ATCATCGTTAAACTTAACGATAGCAGAGTTTTTGATTGTCATATCAGTGTGATCAAGGAAAAAAGCAAATTCGTCTTCATGAACTATTTTAAAATATCTGCGATAGATTAAATCTCCATCGAGTTGTTCTGATTTTTCAGACATCAAATCTTCTGGACTCCAATCAAGCTTGTCCAATCCAAGTTGCAGGCTAATGACTCCGCCTTGGTACTGATAATATTGACCTTCACTAGGATAGTCTGTTGTTACGACCTTTCTAATTAATTTATATTCATCGTCTTTAGGAATGACTAATGGGACAGCCTTTTCACCAATGGCCGCAGCTAATGACTTTGTCTGATTAAGATCCCAAAGATTAACCGCTCTTGCTTCACGATTAAATAGCACACTTGGGTGATTTCTTGGATAGAACTCTAAATCAATCTGATAATTACCTTTCTTAACACCAGAAAGATCCATTTGATCGAGAAAACTTGAAATAAAATTTGGAACTAAATCAGGTGACGCAAAAGCCTCTAATGTCTCACTCTTATTTTTCTTTTTGAATAGTCCGTGTGTTGTTTTATCAAGAGCGAGTTTTGCTCTTTCTTGATCCTTCTCTTTCCCATCGGAGTGAAGCTCAAGGTTTAAGCGATAAGAGATAAAATGGTGAAAACTATTATAATCAAAAAAGTCTTCGACTAACGGAAGATCCGTTTCCGCAAACTGAGCTGGAACACGGTTATTCGCTTTGCCCTTGGCAATATCTGAACTCCAAAGAGAAATTCTCTTTGGTTGCCAGTACTTAATGAACCACATGCTACTAAGACCTAGTACCGTGCAGCCCAAAAGGCCAAAAATAATTGTATTCTTTTTTACATTCAAACGACGTTCTCCCACCAACATTTTTATCGGCAATTAGACTTATTGACTTGATGAGAATTAACGTTAAAAAACCTAGACGTGAACGCAGTTTCAGCGAGTTGAATTTTTAATTTTCAAAATAATTACTTGATGGTTTTGCACTCTAAATTCTGTATCAAACTGATCAAGTAAAATGAAGTAACTTTTGTCGCTTTCGTGATAAGCCGGTCTTGGATCAAACTTTAACAAACTAGTGATCATATTTTGTTGATCAGTCGTTATTCCTAATGACGTGACACATGCATTTGCCTCATCCGACCAAATAACTTCAAAGATTTTGTCTTGTGACTTTTCCACCCATCCTGTTTTAACTTGCTCCCAAGGAGTGTCATGAGAAGGGATATAGGGCTTGATATCGTAGATTGGAGTTTCATTAACCAAATCAACGCCACAAATGGTTAGAATCATTTTTTTTGCTCTTTCGTCATGGCGAATAGAGATCAGTTTTACTAACGATAAAGAGAGGGGATTAGGTCTAAACGGGCTTCTTGTAGCAAAGACTCCAACTTTCTCGTTGCCCCCAAGTTTCGGTGGGCGCACTTTAGTGCTTTTAGATTCAGCAAGATGAAAACAACCAAGAAGCCATATAAAGTTAAAGCCCTCTAATTGCTCAAAACTTTCTGGCGCACAGACTGCTGTAGAAATCTCTATTGTTGCTTGTACTTCATTAGCCAGATGAGGCTGTTTTGGAATCCCAAACTTTTCTTTAAATGGAGAGCGAACAATTCCTATAGGTGTAATACTGCTCATGAATTAAATTGTTCAAACTCTTCGTTATAACTAATAAGTGTCGTGTCTTTAATGCGATCAATATAAAGCTTACCAAAGAGATGATCGAGTTCATGCTGAAAAACGGTGGCCAAAAACCCTTCAGGTTCAATCACTTGTTCAACAGCGTTCTCATCAAGGTACTCGATGCGTACTTTTTTCTCACGCTCTACAAATCCCCTAAGTCCAGGAACAGAGAGGCATCCTTCCCAAAAACCCTGAAGTTCACTAGTTAACGGAGTAATTTTTGGATTAAAAATAATATACTTAGCAGAAGAATCTAATGTTCCATAGCGTTCAGAGTTTTCTGGAAGTTCAATGATTGTTGCTTGAAGACTAACCGCTATTTGAGGAGCAGCAATTCCAATCCCGCCTTCAGCTTCCATCGTATCTTGCATATCGACAATCAAAGTTTTGATCTCTTCAGAGAGAATTTCTTCTTTTGTAAGCTCTTTTGCAATCTGTCTTAAAATAGGGTGACCCATTCTGATAACTTGCTTGATGGCCATGTCAGTTGGCTCCTTTTAAATCGATCCCGACTGGACTATGATTCTAACATAAAAAAGACTTAATTTTAGCCATCGAGAGTAGCGATGAATCAAAAAATTCTTTTTGTCTGTTTAGGCAATATTTGTCGATCTCCAGCGGCTGAAGGGGTTTTCAGCGCAATGGTGGAGCAAAAGGATTTTGTCATTGATTCAGCAGGTACATCTGGATTTCATAGCGGTGATAATGCTGATCCTCGCATGATTCAACATGCCAAGCAAAGAGGAATTGAGTTAACGTCGAGGTCACGAAAATTTGTGCAAGAAGATTTGGATCTCTTTGATCATATTCTGGTGATGGACGATAAGAACCTTCAAGATGTGTTGAAAATGGCTAATTCAGAGCAATCAAAAAAAGTAAAAAAAATTACAGACTACTGCACGCGATTAAAATACAACCATGTACCGGACCCATATTACGGTGGGGCCCAAGGTTTTGATTTAGTTCTAGATATCTTAGATGATGCCTGCCAAGGCTTATTAAAAAGTCTTCAGCCATGAATCCACTTGAGAAGAATAACTATATTACACCCGCTGGTTATGAGCGTCTCATTAACGAAAGAGATCAGCTTGTTAAAGTTGAAAGACCTGAAGTGACAAAAGTTGTTGCTTGGGCGGCTTCGCTTGGAGATCGCTCTGAAAATGCAGATTACCAGTATGGAAAACGTCGATTACGTGAAATCGATAGGCGAGTGGCTTTTTTAAATACTCGTATTAACAAAGCCAATATCGTTGAACCGACTTCGGTCAATAGTACTAAAGTTCAATTCGGTGCAAGTGTCGAAACAGTAGATGAAGAGGAAAACCACAAGCGTTATTGTATTGTAGGTGAAGATGAAATTAATCCCAAACTTGGCCTGATTAGCTGGAAGTCGCCAATTGGCAGCAAATTAATTGGTTCATCGATTGGAGATATTGTGACCATCAAAGTTCCAAGTGGTACGATTGAGCTTGAAATCCTTAAAATTAATTATCTAGCCATAAAGATAGGTGAAGAATGAATATTTTAGTCGAAGTTTCGCTTGGTGAATTAGTCGATAAAATTAGCATTTTGCGTCTAAAAATGATCCATATAAAAGACCCTTCAAAAGTCAAGGCTGCTACAAAAGAAGAAAGTATTCTTTATGGCAGTTTAAAAGCATTAAATTTAGAAAATATTGAAGATCACCTAGAGAAACTTCAAAAAATTAATGCTAAATTGTGGAAGATTGAAGATGATATAAGACTAAAGGAAAAGGCAAAAGCTTTTGACGAAGAGTTTATTAAACTCGCCAGGTCTGTCTACGTCGTTAATGATGAGAGATTCAAAGCTAAAGATAGTGTGAATCAAGCCTTTGGTTCAAATATAGTAGAAGTGAAGTCTTACGAAGATTATAGTTAAGGATTTTTTATGTCGAAGAGCTCCGGATTGAAAATTGCCACAGACTTGAAATATAAATTGTACGAAGGGTCTGTACAAAATTTTGAAGTCGATGTGGATTTTATCAATGTTCACTATAAGAAAAACTTTGGTTCAAAGCCAAAAATTCTTAGAGAAGACTTTGGTGGAACGGGTGCTCTTGCTTGTTATTGGGCCGCTCAAAGTTCAGAGCATAAAGCTTATGCCATTGATCTCGATCCAGAACCTATGAACTATGGTATGAAGAATCATCGCTCACAGTTAACGGCTGAAGAACAAAAACGTGTTGAATATATCGAAGGGAATGTTCTCGCTGATCACGGCTTTAAATCCGATGTCGTCGTTGCCTTTAACTTTTCATACTTCATCTTCAAAGAGCGCGCTCAACTTGTGAATTATTTCAAAAAAGTTTACGACGCGCTTGAAAATCGCGGGGCATTTTTCGTTGATATCTTTGGCGGCACTGAGTGTGGTGAAGAGTTAATTGAAGAAACAGAGCACGACGATCATACATATTTTTGGGACTGCGATAAGTACAATCCACTAACCAATGAAGTTCTTTACCATATTCATTTTAAAACTCATGATGATAACGTTAAATACGATAAAGTCTTTACCTATGACTGGCGTCATTGGACACCGAAAGAAATCACTGAGGCCATGGAAGAAGCTGGCTTTACGACTGTTAAAACCTTCTGGGAAGGTGATGACGGTGATGGGGGCGGAGATGGTGAGTTTTACGAGACTACAGAAGAAGAGAACTGTGAATCTTGGGTAACCTATATCGCTGCTTTTAAATAAGAATCTGATATTTCATTTTAAATTTAGCTTTAAAATTTTTCTCAGGAAATTTTGAGGCTTCTTCACCTAAAACAACGATTTTCGAGCCATCGTCTTTGGACGGTACCAAAGCGAGTGCTTCAATGAGTTCTTTGTTCAACTTGGTTGAGTCTGTGCCCCACAGCTGAATAAGTAATAGGTCTTTTTCAAAACTCTTGCCACTAAAGAGATTTTTTTCAAAATGCTGATCTAAAGTTTCATGTTGAGAGATTTTTTTAGAAATGATGCCATCAAAAAGATAGTCAAGATCTTCAAAGTGCATTGGAAGCTGTGCAAGCGGTTTACTTGTTAGCCAAACAATCCCTCTAATTTGAGGTGTAATTTGATCAATGATCATTTTAAATTACCTTGTCGCTTTAGCAAACTTATCAAGCACACCATTCACAAAAGTATAACTCTTCTGGTTTCCGTATTCTTTTGCCATCTCAACATATTCGTTAATGACGATGGCTGCAGGTGTATCAAGCTCTGTCTTAAGCTCGCAAGCGCCAAGAATCACTATCGTGCGCTCAAGCATGTCTAGCTTATCTAGAGTTCTAGGGGCCAAGCATGGATTAAGTTCAGTTAAAACCTGATTGAAATTTGAAAACGCATTTAGAATAAGTTTTCTACCAAATGTTTTAGCTTCAAGGCTTAAATCGTTATCTGCATGCTCGTCATCTGGAGCAATATAGCTTTCATCAAATTCATCAAGTTCAGCTTTTGTATCATTAGCAGAAGGTGATGCTTCATAATTTGCTAGCGACTTTGGATAGAGGAATTTGAAGGCATACTTACGAGCTAGTGTTTTTTGAATGTGGCCTTTCGCCATGAATAATCCTCTGTATGAAAGCGCCTATTATGACGCGAGTCACCTAAAACGTCAATCACTCTCGATAGGAGTTATTGATGTTAGAAAATGCTGTTTGACGAAAATGCCAACAGCTCTTAACGTTTAACTACACACACACAAATCGCTTAAAGCGGGGGAGATCCTATGAAGGTTCTGTCGCAACTGATTCTTATTGTTTTTATGGTCATGGTAGCAGGTCACGTTTTTAGCGGTCCTACAAAACCCGCTATTACTAAAATTGCTCAATCGCGATAAACAGGAAAACGCTTACAAAGTGATAAGACGTTCTCTTTAATTTTAGATTGAACACCCTCATCTTTAGGGTTTTTCAAAACTTCAACAATCCAAGCTGCCATCTGTTTTACTTCGGCTTCTTTTAGGCCACGAGTCGTAATCGCTGGTGTACCCAAGCGAACTCCTGAAGTGATGAAAGGTGATCTTGTATCTCCAGGAATCATATTCTTATTACAAGTGAGTCCTGCCGCTTCAAGCGCATGTTCGGCGACCTTTCCACTGATGCCAAAGCTATCAGTATTAAGTAAGACGAGATGGTTATCTGTTCCACCACTGACAAGCTTTGCACCGCCTGAAATTAATGAATCAGCAAGAACTTTAGCGTTTACGATAACTTGTTTTTGATACTCAATATAACTTGGCTCAAGCGCCTCTTTAAAAGCTACAGCTTTAGCTGCGATAACATGCTCAAGCGGTCCACCTTGAATGCCAGGAAAGACATTGAAATTGATTTTCTTAGCCAGCTCTTCATCGTTTGTCATGATGATGCCACCACGTGGGCCACGAAGAGTTTTATGCGTGGTCGAAGTCACAAAGTGTGCGTGCTCAATAGGTGATGGATGAAGACCAGCGGCCACAAGGCCAGCGATATGGGCCATATCAACTAAAAGATAAGCTCCAACTGCATCGGCAATATCTCTAAACTTTTTAAAATCGATGGTTCGAGAATAAGCACTAGCACCTGCGATAATCATTTTAGGCTTATGCTCTTTAGCTAAAGCCATAACGTTGTCATAATCGATCTGTTCAGTTTCTAAACTAAGGCCATAAGCGATAACTTTAAAAAGTTTTCCTGAAAAATTAACAGGTGAGCCGTGAGTTAAGTGTCCGCCTTGAGATAAATCCATTCCAAGAATAGTGTCACCAGCATCGAGGACTGAAAAATAACAGGCCATATTGGCTTGGCTTCCAGAGTGAGGCTGAACGTTGGCAAATTTAGCGCCGAAAAGTTTTTTCAAGCGCTCAATAGCTAGAGTTTCAACAGAGTCAACAAACTCACATCCACCGTAATAACGTTTGCCCGGATATCCTTCAGCATACTTATTGGTAAGCTTTGTGCCTTGGGCTTGCATCACTGCGGGAGAAGTATAGTTCTCAGATGCGATGAGCTCTAGACCATCTTCTTGACGACGAACTTCAAGGCCCACTAACTCGAAAAGTTCTGGGTCCATGGTTGATAGATCATTCGCATCTTTATGAAACATATCTTCTCCGTTAACTATACTTTTTGACGATCATTGATGAGTTTGTTCCGCCAAATCCAAAGGAATTGTTCAGAGCATATTCTACATCAACTTTTCTGGCTTTGTTTGCGACATAATCTAGATCACATTGTGGATCTTGATTTTGTAAATTAATCGTTGGAGGAATCATTCCTTGATTAACCACCATGGCACAAACAATACTTTCAATTCCACCGGCGGCACCTAGAAGGTGTCCGGTCATGGATTTCGTCGAAGAGACTAAAAGATCTTTTGTTGCATGAGCACCAAAAGTTTCTTTGATAGCTTTTGTTTCAGCGATATCACCAAGCGGAGTTGAAGTTCCGTGAGCATTCACATAACCAACTTGCTGTGCACTGACACCACCTGATTTAAGCGCCATGTTCATACAAGCTTTTGCGCCTAGACCTTCTGGATGTGGAGCTGTGATATGGTGAGCATCTGAAGAGGCACCATGACCAACGAGTTCAGCATAAATAGTCGCACCACGTGCTTTTGCTTTCTCAAGATTTTCTAAAATCATGATACCTGCACCCTCTCCCATGACAAAGCCATCACGGCCTGTATCAAAAGGACGAGAAACAGAGCTTGGATCACCGTCATTTTTTGAAAGAGCTTTCATATTAATGAAACCAGCAAATGGCAGATCAGTTAAAGCAGATTCAGAGCCCCCAGTAATCATGACATCTTGTCTGCCTGTCATAATTTCAAAAGCTGCTGCACTGATAGCGTGAGAGGCTGATGCACATGCTGATGAAATAGAATAATTCACGCCTTGAAGATTAAAGCGAATTGATACTAATCCAGGCGCCATGTTTGGAATAATCGCTGGAATAAAAAATGGAGAAACACGACGAGGTCCCTTTTCAAGAAGATCTCTATAAGAGCCTTCAATAATTGGGAAGCCACCCATACCTACACCAAGAATCGTTCCCATCATGGCAGGATCATATCCATCTAAGTTATTAAAAAGTCCTGCTTGCACAAGAGCTTCTTTAGAAGAATGAAGAGCGTAGTGAATAAAACGATCGTAGCGAGGAGCTTCTTTCGCTTCTAAAAGATCTTCTGCGATAGAGAAGTTTTTCACTTCGCCACCAATTTTGACAGGGAATTTCTCCATGTCATGGTTTTCGATAGTGGTAATGCCTGACTTACCAGCTAAGAGGTTGGTCCAAACTGTTTCGAGGTTATGACCAAGACCATTGATCATTCCCATGCCAGTGACAGCTACACGATTACCCGCCATAGTGCCTCCAAATAAAAAAAGCCCCTTTCGGGGCTTGTTGTGCTATTTTTTTTATTGCTTCTTCTGAAGATAGTTTACAACATCTGAAACCTTTTTTAAGCCTTCAGCGTCTTCTTCAGGAATTTCAACTCCAAACTCATCTTCCATTTTCATCATCAACTCAACGATGTCGAGTGAATCTAGATTCAAATCATCAACGAAGCTCGTTTCGATGTTGATTTTTGAGATGTCTACTTTAGTTGCGTCTGAAATTAATTGCATTACTTTTTCTTGCATAAATGGCTCCTTAAAAATCGCCTGAAATTCTAACTATCTTATATAAACTCGTTACAAAAATTTTACTAATTTTGGGTATATTTCATCGTTTTAGATATAAAGTCCACCGTCAATTTTAATCACTTCACCAGTAATGTAAGAACTACAATCACTTAATAAAAAACATGTAAGATTCGCGACTTCTGTTGGATTTCCAAACCTTTGCAGTGGAATTCCAGATAGATAGCCCTCTTTAACTTTAGGGTCAAGGGTTTCTGTCATGTCAGTATCAATGAAGCCTGGACAGATTGCGTTACAGCGAACCTTTCTCGAGGCTAATTCTTTAGCTAACGACTTAGTAAATCCAATTAATCCGGCTTTTGAAGAGGCATAAGCGATCTGAGAAGCGTTACCCATTAAGCCTACAATTGAAGAGACGTTTACGATTGAAACACTTTCAGCTTTTAAAAATCCGCGTGAAAGAGCAACAGTAACCAAGATTGGTCCCTTAAGATTTACATCAAGGGCCTGATCAATATCCGCTTCTTTAAGACGAAGAATAATTTGGTCTTTTGAAATACCAGCATTATTAACAACACCCGTGATAGGTCCATTCTCTTTAACGAAATCGCCAAGCTTAGTCGCAATAGCTTGAGCATCAGTCACATCAAACTCGAGCGCATCAACTTTACTTGCACCTAGCTCTAAAAGTTCCTTCTTTAAACTTTCAGCGACATCAGTTTTACCTTCACGGTAATTAAAGATGACGTGTGAGCCTTGAGTCGCAAGGCTTCTAGCGATATCACGACCGATGCCGCGAGTAGCTCCGGTAATAAGGATTGGCTTGTTTTTTAAATCTGAAAAAATGGCGCTCATAACAAAGATCCTAATAATTCATTAAATCCATCTTCTTTATCAAGACAGATGATTTTTAAGTCACGATTAATTTTTCGTCCAAGACCCATTAGAACTCGTCCTGGGCCACACTCAACACTCAAGTCCGATGGTAACTTCTCAACGGATTGAGTCCATCTAACAGACCCATCAACTTGAGCAATTAAATTTTTCTTAATCACTTCGCCGTCTGTTCCAGCTGGATACTCTTTAGCATCAATGTTGGCGACGTAAGCAATTTCGTTGGCATTAAATTTAATGGTCTCAAAATGAGCCGCCAGCTTTTCGCCAGCAGGTTTCATTAAAGTTGAATGAAAGGGAGCTGATACATTAAGTTCAATACAACGATGAGTTTCTTTATAATTTTCTTCAAGCCACTTTACAGCGCGCTCACAAGCACCAGCGTGACCTGAAATCACAATCTGTCCTGGCTCATTATAGTTGGCAGGCATGACTTGCTCGTCAGCATTAGATGAGTTTTTACAAGCAAGCTCAATTGTTTCAGCAGGTACTTTCATCACGGCAACCATTTTACCGGCACCGACAGGAACTGCTTCTTGCATATATTTACCGCGAAGATGAACCGCCATAACTGCATCTTCAAAGCTTAAAACTTTCGCTGCAACAAGAGCCGCATATTCACCAACAGAGTGACCAAGCACACGTGCAATTTTGATATTTTCTTTTTGAAGCTTATCAAACAAAGCAACCGAATGAGTTAGGATCGCCGGTTGGGTGTAAGCCGTTAGTTTTAATTCGTCTTCAGGTCCTTCAAGCATAATCTTTGAAAGTGAAAATCCTAAAGCTGTATCAGCTCTTTTCATCCACTCGGAATTTTCAAAAGATTTTGCCATTCCCACGTACTGTGAGCCTTGGCCTGGAAACATTGCAGTTAAATTTTTCATGATGATCTCTTTTAATATCTAAGAAGAGTTGCCCCAGAAGTTAGTCCAGCACCAAAGGCATCAAAAAGAACAACATCACCACGCTTAATTCTTCCATCAGCAATAGCTTCATGAAAAGCGATCGGAACAGTTGCAGCAGAAGTATTACCGTATTTTTCAATATTCACGATAACTTTATCCATATTGATGCCAAGTAGTTTGGCCGTTGTTTCAATGATTCTAATATTAGCTTGATGAGGCACAACCCAATCAACGTCATCGATGGAGAGGCCGGCTTTTTCAATCACGACGCGAGCGTTATCAGCTAATGTTCTAGTGGCAACTTTGAACATCTCTTTACCCTTCATATGCATAAAGTGAGTTCGATTAATAAGGTGTTCTGCTGTTATCGGGTTAACTGCGCCACCAATGGGTTGATCAAAAAATTCAGCACCTTTACCATCTGCACCCAAAGTACAAGATAGGATTTCGCTTTTATCACCGTCATTGCCACGACCAACAATCGCAACACCACAACCGTCACCGAAAAGAATACAAGTGTTTCGATCTTGCCAATCAACTTCAGTTGAAAGCATTTCAGAACCCACTACTAAAACATTTTTCATTAAACCAGTTTTCACCAAAGAGTCGGCCATGTTTACGCCGTAAACAAAACCAGAACAAGCAGCTGCAATATCAAGAGCAGCACAGTTATTAGTAATACCAAGTTTTTGTTGAAGAACGCAGGCAGTATTTGGAAGTTTAAAATCAGGAGTAACAGAACCAAAAATTATCATATCGATATCATTAGGTTCAAGATTGGCAGCTTTGAGTGCATCTAGTGAAGCCGCTAAGGCCATATCACTTGGAAATTCTCCGCCTTCGGTACTTGAAATTCTTCTTTCACGAATTCCAGTACGCTCAAAAATCCATTCATCCGAAGTCTCAACAATTTTTTCAAGGTCACGGTTATGAACAACTTTATTAGGGACGTACATACCAGTTGAGAGGATTCTTGATTTAAATAGCGTCATTGGATTGCTCCTTAAAATAAAAACGGGCCCCTTAAAAGGAGCCCGCGTTCATTCTTTGGTCTTGTGTTTGAAATGACAAGGGAAAACCTATAGGTTTTACGCCTCTTCATTCTCTTCAACTTCACGATCTGCTTTAGTTTCAAAAACTTTTTTGCCTTTATAAACCCCAGATGGAGAAATACGGTGAGGCAATGCAAATTCACCAGTTGTTGGATCAGCGATAACGC
>CAYGRY010000018.1:0-42704 GCA_964352405.1 uncultured Halobacteriovorax sp. | reverse complement strand
AGGTTGACGACGCTCCAAGTCCACTACTATAAAGGCGCTGATTATGTTTTCCAAGACACTGCAAGATAAAATCGATCGTGCCAAGGCGCGCATGACTCCAACAAAGCTTGGAAACGTCGAATTTGCGTCGCCGCTTCTGCTCGCCCCCATGTCTGCTATTTGTAATGCTCCTTTTAGACGTTTGATGGAAGATCTTGGTGCTGGTGGAACCGTCAGTGAGCTGATTTCTTGTCATGGCATCAATCACGGAAATTTAAGAACCAGGAATATGCTTAAGCTTGACCCTCATGAAAAAAATGTAGGGCTGCAGTTGTTCGGTGAAGATCCTAAGGCCATGGCTTTAGCAGCGAAGGTTGCCAATGATCACAACCCAAAATTTGTCGACATCAATATGGGTTGTCCGGTGAAAAAAGTTGTTTCAAAGGGTGGTGGCTCGGCACTACTAAAAGACACATCCGCGCTTGGAAACTTTTTTGGAACCATTAAAAAAGAACTAACAATTCCTCTTACGATAAAAATTAGAACCGGCTGGGATAGTGATCATCTTAATGCTGATGAAGTTATCCATATCGCCAAAGAAGAAGGGGTTGAGTTTGTCGCCATCCACGGCAGAACGAGAACTCAACAATATACTGGTGACGCCAATTGGGAATACTTGGAAAGAATGGCCCAGATCTCACCTCTGCCAGTTATTGGAAACGGAGATCTTCATACTGCGACGGCAACAAAAGAGAGAATGGAAAAAACTCATTGTCCTGCACTCATGCTTGGCCGTGGTCCACTTCGTGATCCGTTTATTTTTTTAGACTCCTACATCAAGCCTGAAGATCAAATTCGTTTTAGTGCACTTGATTATCTTGAAGTGATTCAAAAACTTTTTGATTATATGAATGGCCATACAGACGTTGAAAAAACATTAGTCATTCAAATGCGAAAACATATTATGTGGTTTGCTGCAGGCTTTGATGGCGTCACTCATTTTAGACGTGGTCTCTTTAATCATAATAATGTTGATGAAACTCTAAAATATACGGAAGATTATTTTAATGACCTCACTCAACGAGGAATGGCCTTTAAGAGAATTGATCACAGTCAAGCCTTCATGACTTCAGGTCACGGTTAGAAAAGCGCCAACCTTCTTTGGCAGCACTATAAAAAGACAAAAATCATAATTTCAACGAGTTAGCTCAAATAAAGCTTATTGTTTAGTTTTTTACTCAAGTAACCGAAAAGTTAGGAGATAATAGCTAAAATGATAAATTTAAAGGCAGCAAGACTATGAAATCATCACAACCATTTAAGAAATTCATTCATTCGAACCTTCTTTTAGGCTTAGCGTTGTCATCAATTTCGACTGCTTCTTTTTCACAAACGTGTTCGGAATTAAGTTCAAGTCTTAACTCAATACAATCAAAGCAATACAACTTCAAAGAAAGTGATGCCGCCAACGCTAAAAGGCTAATCGAATTAGAAAAAGAACATGATGCTACTCTTTCACAGCTGGCAATTATTCATGAACTTCATAAAATTAACGATAAATTTTTTGATGAACTCGATCCAAATGCACAGAGTATAAGTGAAGAAGGGTTTGATAGAATATTAGCAACAATCAAGAATGTCGCGAGTGATAATCTTAAAGATTCTGAAAACAAAGACATCAAGCATCTAACTGCTTTAGAAAATATGGCGGCAATGGACTCACTCTTAAATGAGATGAAGTCTCTAGACGGCATGGATAAAAATTTATTCAGAATCAGCTCAGTTATGACGAATGATGGAAAAGCTAGTTTGGATGAAGCTGCAACTGATAAAGTTACGGCGATTTATAATCAATGTAAAACAAATCGAGCAAGTGCTTTATGTAAAGTTTTAGCTCCTGAAGGCAGCTCTTCACCAAATGAAAATGTATCAAATTTAATTTCAGGCTTTATTAAGGCATACTCTGCTGATCAAGATTCAAATGCAAATGAAAAAATTCGTTTAGCGCAGCTTAATAATTATCATAATATTCTAAGAACTGGAATCAATCCTGATGCCAATCTAGTTGCTCTTTTTGAAAGTGCAAAGTCGGCGACATCTGCAACAGTGCCTGCAGCTACAATTGCAAAAGTTAGAAGTTATGCCAGTGAAGACAATCAGAATATTAAAAACTTAGAACTTGCCTACTGTTGTACCATCCCTAGAGCCAAGACGAATAATAGAGAATCATGTAAAGAAGCTGAAAAAGATAAAGAAGATGAAGAAAATAAAGGGAAATTTAATAGAAGTAAATGTGAAGAATACACAAAACAATTACCAGCAAGCTTAGGAGATGTATTGTCGACCTTTGTTGGATATGAAAAAAATGTATACGACACGCTAAATTTTGACTTTGATAGAGTTACTGAAAATGCGCTCATGGATAAAGAAAGTAGCAAAGCCTATGATGATATTATTAATCAAGACAATGCATTATCAAACTATGTTCGATCAGTAACAGGTGGCCTGAATTTTCTTGGGACAGGTGGAGCACAAACGAGAGTTACAGAAAACTTTGGTGACTTAACGAAAAGAACGAATACAACTGAAGAGGGAGCTAACAAAATTAAAGCACGCCTTGCCTGTCTTTTTAGAAAAGGCAAAATTAATGTCGCTGATGGAAGAGATATTTCTCTTACTGGAATTTTCACTATCGCTGGCATTGAAGAGCACGATAATCCAAGAATTGTTAGTCAAATCAATAAAAGAATCTGTGAGGTTTCCAATAAAGTAAAAAGTCAAAGTATTGATTGTGAGAGAAACGAAGTTATATATATATCTCACAACGCTGACACCGGAGATTATGAGGTTAAAGATTTTGAAAAACTTTTAGAAGTTTTCGGCGATAGTAAAGAGCTACATAAGAACTGGGAAGAAATGCAAAAAGATTATCAAGACAAAGTTAATGCAAGCAAAGCAAAAATTGATCAATTGAAATCTAAAACAGAATATGCACATTTAGAACAATTAAAGAATTTTATGATTTCAGATTATAAGTCTAGGTGTTCAGTCAAAGCGGTCGATATTATTGGAATCGCTGCTTGTAACTCCGATATCAGTGAAGATGGTGCCATTGATTATCTTCTTGGCTCAGTAAACCAAGTCAACAAAGTCTTATTAGCTGAATATAATCCAGAAAATGTTCGTAAAAATGATCTTGCAAATGCAACCATTCAACAGCGTAGAATAATTCTTGGCAATATGGATGGAGCTTGTCAGGGCTTAAATCGATTAAATGGAGAAAAGCCTGATCAAGGATTCTCAAGCCCGGCCATCACATCTGTGTGTGCACGTGTTGTTTCAATGAAAACTGAAGCTAATAAAACGACGGCTTATGAGCGTACACAAAGAATTGAAAGTCGTGGCTATAGACTTACTGGTGACGGTAACTATAAAAAGAAAAAATCAACCGGCAGTCAAATTGGACTTGGAGTGTTGCAAGGCCTTGGTAACAGTGCAGGAACTCTTGTCGGTACATACTTTCAAGGTAAGCAGTTAAACGATAGTATTCCTTACCAAGAGCGCTATATCTATAATCAAATGGATCAGCAGTATGCTTATAATTGGTATCAACAAAATGCCCAACCAAATTATTTCTACCCTGGTATGAACAACGCTTATTACTTGCCTCAATTTAGTGGGTACTCGGGTGGATACAATTTCAATGCCACAGGTTTATAAAATACAGCAATATTTATTGGCATATTCAAATAACATAGAATACCCAGGCAATAGAGCTGGGTATTTTTTCGCTTTAATTCTAGAGACTTACTAGCCATTTCTAAAAGCACCCCATTCCCGACTCTATCACTCCGGAAAACTAGTACAATAGAGGGGTGGAAGTTTTAAGAACAAATCCAGAAATTCCGAAGAGTTACCGTGAGGTGGTATCACGGATGAATAGCTTATCCTCGAGTTTAATAATTCTTTTGGCATTATTTTTTGCGGCATGTGTTCCGCAGTCGCCAAAGTCTACCCGAAAATCAACTAAGGCCGCCTCAACTGGTGCAACAGCAACCCCTACTCCAAGCGCTCCAACATTTTCCGGAAATGCTTATTGGTACAACGGCCAAGTTGTAAACGGTGTCTTAGAAATCCCTGACACTTTCTCATCTGTCGTCTACATTCGAGGAACTTCCGTTAATAATTTCTTAGCTCAATCTTCAGCTCAAATGAGTGCTGTTTATTGTACAGTGATTAGCTTCAACAACACCGGCTCAAAAGATCAACTTAGAGTTAGGGCCGTACCACTTACATTTAATAATTTTCAAACTGGTCAACTCGAAAGATTATTTAGAATTGACATGAACTTAGCCTCGAGTGAATGTGACGGAGCTGTTGGAAATCTTGGTCAGCTTGTTTCAAGAGCTCCATTCTATTTAGGCAATACTTCTTACCTCGCAGTAACTAATGGCACGACAGGTAAAGGTATTTACTATAATGCTTCACCGGGAGCGACTTTTAGCTCGAGATCTTTTAATGACGTAAAAGACTCAAACGGTAACTCGCTCTTATCTAACACTGTTAATAAAATTTATGCTCACGGCTCTACCGTCGTTGTTGCAACTCAATCAGGACTTGGCCTATCTCTCAACAACGCTTCAACTTTTAGCGCTCCAGCTACTTTTAAAAATAAAAATATTTCTGCCGTTGGCGGTATTAACTCAAAGTGGGCAGTGGCAGCTGACAACCAGCTTTATATTACTGGCGACAATGGCGTAACTTATAATAGTTTTGCCTACACCGCAGGGACACCAATCATTAACAAAATCGTTGGTATCCAAAGCGTTTCAGATTATTTCTTTATCTCAACAAGTTCAGGTGTTTTCTATACAGTGAATGATGGTGCATCATTCACACAATTAACAGCTTCAACTTCAAACGGTTTAAGTGTTGGTGGTGGAAAACTTTTTGTAGCAACAAACTCTGGGCTTTTAAAATATGATATCTCAGCTGGTGGTGCACCTGTATCACAAGGCAGTTTAACAACTGGCAATGGTCTTGGTAGTAATATCATCAATGATGTTGCTGTTAATACGGCCAGTGTTTATATCGCGACATCTGCAGGTCTATCAGTTGGTCTTATCAACGCTGCCGTTTTCACTAACACAGTTCTTAGTGGTGGTGAACCTAAAGAAGTCGCCGCAGCCCTCGATAATGCCGTTGTTACAATGTCTGGTGGTGGAACTGTTTACTATGATGGGGCAATAGTCATTACTCCAAGTTTAACCACAAAAACTTTTGAAATTGATGATGTTTGCCCAACTTGCTCTAGCCTAACATCAACAAATGTCGCACTTTATCAGATATCTGCTGGCGCTATTGATGACACGACTAGAGTCAGCAGCCTTGACTCAGCAATAGGAGCACTAGGACTTAAGATTTCTGGCAACGGAAGCTCAGGTGGTTCTGGTGGGACATGTACTAATAATGATTGTCAGGCTCAAGGCTTTGACTGCTGCCTCGAAAATCAATGTGTGATCGACTCGACAGAAAGACCTGGTGCCGCAGCTTCACTAGATCCTATTTATTACTCACAAGCACAAAATGATGTCGCTCTCAACGCTCAACTTTTTGTGAATTATCCAGACGTTTATTATGTCTGTACACAAGCACCACCAGTAACTACAACTCCTACTCCACAACCAGATGCGGCCGCAACAGCTACCGCTAGACTTCAAGAAGAGTATGCGCAGTATCTTTGTCTTCAAGGTGCTGCAGCAGATCCAGTCAATTACGCCAATTGTATTGATGGTGATGGTGACTCTGATAATGATGAAGACGATTATAATTTAATAAGACTAAGAGTTTGGGATCGTTGTGGTTGTGAAGCGGAACCACTAGAGCAACCTTATTGCCCAGATTATGGTCTGACAGCAACTTTTGATAATAACGGCAATGTTAAAACTGTTTCATGTTTAATTCCGCCACCAGATGTTCAACCAACTCCATTCCAGAGCCTAAGCATAAACGTCCCAGGAAAATCTGTTCCACATCGTTTTTTTAGAAGTGTTGATGGGAAAAAAGTTGATGATATTTCCACAATTTCAAATATTACACCTGAAATTGTGCCTGAGGGAACGCCTTTTGCTTATTTAGATGAATCAAGCAAGACAGCACCTTTAGATTCTCCTTATAATATGAATGATATTCTAGGGCAAATGTCTGTTAGTCTTACTCGCGCTCTTCCGGCCAAAATTATTAAATTAGAATTTGGTGCAGACTATGTCATTTCGGCCACAAGTGGTTTTTACACTCCTTGTCCACAATGTGCCCGCGATGCTTGGTATGACTCATTTACTGCACACCCCGCCTCTCGTGACGGCCTAGGTGTTCAAGCACTTGGTTACACAACAAGAAGAGATGTCCTTTCTAATAATTCTAGTTTTGGTAACTATGAAGATACAATCTTTGGGCGTGCCTGTTGGGTGCCTCCGACAATGATCGCCTTCACGCATAAGCCAGAGGCATCAGTCGTAGCTCAAAGAGAAGCCAGACTACGTGCTCAAGCCGCTCTATGGGTTAATGGTTATCAGCGTGATTGGTATGGATTTAATAAAGGTGCATTAATCGGATCTTTTGATGGCGTTAAATGGTTTGCCATTGGTAATGGTCGTAAAGTGACTTCAACAAGTGAAAGTCTCTATCTTGCGATTAACGCTCCATTTGGAGATCTTGCTGACACTACTGATATCGCCGTTAATATTGTTTCTGATTTAGGAAATAATAGTGTCGCCAACGTAGACTATGACCCAACCATCTTACTAAATGATTCTAGACAAAATAGGGCGGGAAGCTGTCAACGATTCCATATCTGTGAAAAAGATATCGATTGCGTATCTAGACTTGGCTGGGAGTACACCTGTGCCAATGTTGATGTGCAAGACATCTCATGGCCTAAGTTTGATGCTGTAGGTGATGAAGTTATTGGTGAAAATACTAATTTTGGCTTAGAAGATATTGTTTTTGGAAATGCCGGTCTTCAAGGTGGAGCTAAACGTTGTGTTTACAGAGGCGCTGGCGCTCCTTGTGCCAAGGACTGGAGTGTTCTAACTGATGATGTAAAAGAAAACTATAGATGTGCACCAAATTTCTATTGCGCTGATTTAGACGCTAATATCTTCAATGATCGAGTGGTACGTGAGCCCGCTGCCCTTCAAACATACCAATACGGAAAAGAATCTGACGTTCTTGGTCGACCGGTTAATTATGTTTTAGGCTTTAGTAATCTTGATGGCTCAATCAAGGACAACTTGGAATATAATGCGACTAAAAATGCCTCAAAAAACTTAACTGCTGCGAACTTAGGCATCTGTCGTCCAGGTAAGGCCATCGCTGATGATAACCTTATTAACCAACATAGCATTGAAGATAATCAAGCGCGCACCGACTTCATCAATCAAATTGCTTCGTGTCCGTCTGACCTAAGCACGGTTGCTCGCGTACGTTCTTGCCCAATCTTTAATGTTGTTGCTGATGATCCTGAATTTGGAAACTTTATTTATGAAGCAAGTGGAACGGCTAGTGCCACAGGACGAAATACACAAAACATGTGTGGAGCTGAATGGAAAGATGCCACGGCTGACAGTGTTTTTAAAGATATTGAAGCTGAATCACTTATTTCTTTAGGCTCTCTGTTTACTCCTTCGGTAGCGATGGATGCGTGTTTAAGAAAAGCGGGATCTATTTGTCACACTGACCTGGATTGTGGACCAAATCGCCTACACGCCGAACAAGCTATTTTTCTTGATCAAGCTTCATTCAATGGAAGTACAGCAGAGTATCAGTATTGGACGGAGTCTCTCGTTTGTCGCCAAGGTACAAATGCTCCTTCGGTCTTTGATCCGACTTACGAAGACTATGACATGTCTTTAAATGCTTGTTGCCGTGAAGTTGGTAAAAGCTTTTCAATGTATACCAATATTGCACAAGCTCAGATCGATGAAAATCTTGATAATCCACAAGAATTAAATATTTTAACAAGTGTTTTTCCAAATGGTAAAACGCCAGATGCATTCAAACCTTACTCTCGTTATTCAATCCTTGCAGATGCTACCAGTGATCCAAATTCTGTGATTGCTCTTAACGATCCGAAGCCTGTTTATCCTAAAAATTTGTCAGCTTATGGTGGCGCATACGATAACCCTGCGTTTCAATGGAAAGCCTTTAACGATACCGGCAATAAAACATGTTGTGGTGGTTCATGGGTTCGTAAATTCAGCGATGGAAGTCATGACTGGACTAATACAAATCGTCTAAATATGAATACTACAAATTTTAGTTGTTTGAATTATGAAAGTAGTATCCATTTAACGAAGCCAACTAACGTGGCTCAGTCAAACTATAATAAAGATTTATCGAAACTTTGTTTAAACCCGGCCGAAAATGGCTGTGTAGAAAAAGGGATTAAACTCAACGCCTCTGATAATAGTATTGTTCCACCTTCGAACATCTCAACTACAACAGGATCAGTATCTACGATGCCTGACGAAAGCAATCTTCAAGCTGTAAATGGACAAGCATATTATCAACCTGTAGTTTTTAGAAATGACTCAAATGAAATTTCTGATTTTGAATACAATCTTATTAGAGATTTTTCTACACCACGAACCGTTATGATACTTCCAATTTATATAGGAGATTGGGATAATATTAATAATGTTAAAGTCATCTTTGATGGTGCTGATATGACAACCCCAGTCTCAATTCCCTTAGGTAAATCAACGATTTATGATAGAACTGCTCAACCAGAATGTACAACCTATCAGGCGATGGAATTAGATGCTGCATATGCTGACGCTGGAAGTCCCGCTAACGATACAGCTGAAGCAGCAAGATGGTGCGTGGCTGATCAAGTCGGTTCAGATGGTCAAACCTATACTACGATAATAGTTATAGCTAACCGTTATCGATCTTTTGGTGGAAATAGTTGGGATTATGCAGGTGTCGAAATCGACTTTAACGTCTATGGATCAGGTGGAGCCCACCCTAATGATGCTGTCTTAGCTACAAATGCCGGTTTAGGTATGTCATCTGGTAATGCAAATTATTATGAAACAAAACTTGGTCGCCTAGAGCTTCTTGGAATTCCACAAATTTTTTATGAACCTCTATACTGTAACTCCGCTCGAAATGTTTTAGTTCCAGGTATTTTTGATAATGCCATTACTAATAGAGATCAATTTGAAGCGAACTCAATCCTATATCAAAGCTTTATACCTTTAGGTGGATCTGCTCGTAGACTAGATAATATTTATGACCCATCATTGGTCTTGTATAATAGTGACGTTTCAAAGGTTGATAATGTTCACAATATAACTGGCTTAACTCCTCCTGATGGAATAAACGATCCGCTCATTGCCTTCAAAGATAAAGTTAAACTTCCAGACATCTTTTCTGGCCATGAATTCACATGTTGTCGCGGTATTGGCAACACAACTGAATCAGCTGCCCGTTGCTGTAGTAATTTTGCTGACACCAATGATGATGGAGATTTAGTTTGCCTAATTCCAAGCGGAACGGACCTTAATGTTTACTTCAATAAATTCGTCTCTTCAGAAGGGATAGGAGAATCACTTCCAGGTGGCGGACTGTTAGAAAAAGATTTTATCCCTGAAACAGGTGAGCCAAAACTTACAAGGGAAGTCACTTCAAAAATCGAAACTCTAGGTATTGCCTACTGTCAGGGTAATGCCATTAGAAATGGCGCAGCGCTAGGAAGCTTCTATCCACAGCCAAACAGTGGCTCATTTAACGGCGACCCAGAAGCTGGTAGAACCTATAGCTTTATTGATAGCCCTCTTGATTACGACCCGGATCGTGACACAGGAACGATACTCTTTAATCAAGGCTATCGCTGGGGACATCACGTTTACTGCCAGTAAGCACCGTGCTATATAGCCTGCTATGCCAAGAAAAATCCTATTAAGTTTATTTATCTTTATTTCAACGCCTGCCTATGCATCGACGTGGCTTTGCACCCATCCTCAGGTGTGTCAAATTGCCAAAGATCTCTACGGCCCATCAGGGCTAGAATCACCCACGTTTGTTAAAGCAATTGCCTCAATTCTTGATCCACACGAGATAGAGCCAAATAGCGCTGAACTTAAAGGTTTATATAAAGCAGAGGTGCTCATCAGTGCACCAAGTGAGCTGCATCCTTGGATTGTACCCATTTTAAAAATGAGACAAAAACAAAGTCATCTAAAATCGTTTCAATACAATATTTCTGATTCTCTAAAAACTAAATACAAAAATGCATCAACAGAAGCGTTGGCTCACTTTTGGCTTTATCCTGATATAAAATGTGATTTCTATAAAAAGCTACAGCAGTGGATTGAATTAAAAACAGATAAAAAAACCTGTCCCTATTTCACAGATGCTGACTTTTTAAATGAAGTCGACAAAACGATTCCCATCATCGTCAGCCATGACGCTTTAGTTCCTCTTCTTACATCTTATGGGATTAAGGCTTATTCGATTAAAGGTTCTGGCCACCATGAGGAACCTTCACCAAAACAGCTAAAAAATATACAAGATATTTTAAAACAAAACCCTAAGGTATTGTGGATTGTTGAAAAACAAATTCACTTTCCTCATTCAATAGAACAACTCCAACGTAAAAGTGATAAGATAATTAAAATCAATACCAATAACGACTACCCTTCAAAAGGTCTCACGGCTTTAGAAGACTTAAAACGTTTGCTGCAAAAATCTGAGTTATAAATGCTTGAAGCACGAAATATAGATTTTCACTACCCTGATGGGGAAAAGGTTTTAGAAGATATCTCTTTTAAAATAGAAAAAGCTGGCATGCTAGGTATTATTGGGCCAAATGGCGGTGGTAAATCAACACTTCTAAAAATTCTTGTCGGTTTACTTCCACTTCAAAAAGGCGAAGTTCTCTTTGAAGGAGCACCTCTTGCTTTAAGCAAAAAAGCTGTCTACGTTCCTCAAACAATAACTTTAAATGATACTTTACCTCTTAAGGTCAGTGATTTTTTAAACCTCTCTATTAAGAGCGCAAAACTTAGCCTTGATGAATGTTTAACAAAAGTCGGTATGCTCGATAAAAAGAACGACCTCATTAGAGAGCTATCAGGCGGACAAAAACAAAGAGTCATGTTAGCCAGGGCCTTAAGACAAGTTCCAGAAATCTTAATTTTAGATGAGCCCACGACAGGTTTGGACGGCGAAGGTCAAGATCAGCTGATGATCTTACTTAAAGGTCTTCAAAAAAGTGAGAAAACGACTATTATTATCGTTGATCATAATTTAAATCAGGTTTTAAACCACGCCGATAAAATTTTATGCTTGAATAAAAAACACCATTGGCACGAAAGAAAAGAATTACTCACTCAAAATATCATCAATGATATCTATCACTGCGAATTTGAACATATTCGTTTACATGAGGCTGGAACTCAATTCAATGATGAGCACCATGAGTGTCAACATGATCATAAACATCATCATGAAAAGAGTGAATAGATCATGAGCTTTTTGAGTGACTTTATTGAATATCCTTTTTTACTTAGAGCTTTGATTGCCACAAGTGTTTTATCATTAACATGCGGGCTAATATCACCCTTAATCATTGCAAAACGTTATGCTTTTTTAGGATCGGCCGTATCTCACTCTACCCTTTTAGGGTTATCACTTGGTCTGTATATTAGCGGTACGAATGCACCTCTATCCCTTTATCTTTGGACGTTAGGAATAACTCTTGTACTAAGCTTGTTTTTAGCGCAATCGACATGGAGGCAATCACTTCCATCTGATTCACTCATAGGACTCTTCTTTACAGGCACCATGGGCCTTGGAACATTAATACATTCGCTAACAAGTCGAAGTAG
The DNA here is from genome assembly GCA_964352405.1 of uncultured Halobacteriovorax sp. Lineage (GTDB taxonomy): Bacteria > Bdellovibrionota > Bacteriovoracia > Bacteriovoracales > Bacteriovoracaceae > UBA4207. The sequence continues at coordinate 30,831 of CAYGRY010000018.1, read as the reverse complement.
TGGCGACTTAATGTCCTTTCTTTTTGGTAACGTTCTTTTACTGACTAATACAGATATTTATATTTCGATCCTTTTGGCGATATTGATCATACCTCTTATTCTCCTTCCATTTAATCAATGGATACTCACGATTTATGATGAAGACTTTGCCATCCTTTCAGGTGTTCCTGCGAAGGCCATGCATTTTATATTCGTCTTTGTGATGACGGCGCTGATTGTATCTGCACTTAAAATATCAGGAACCATTCTAGTTAACGCCCTTTTATTAACACCGGGTTTCTTTGCTTTAAGCTTCGCCAGAGATTTGAAGCTGACTTTTTTGATATCTGTTCTTTTTTCAATTACTACTGCTATAATGGGTCTTGTGCTTGCCAATTTAATGGAAACTCCATCTGGAGCGACGATAGCTATGACTCAGTTATTTTTTCTATTTTTAGCTAAGTTCATAAAAGTTTTATTGAGATAAGGATATTTGTATGCGAAAGCAAAAAACCGTCAAAGATAGTCAAGTTGAAATGAGGATGTTGGTTATGCCCAACGATGCCAATCCCCATAACACTATTTTTGGTGGAGTTGTCATGAGCTGGATTGATATGGCAGCGGCGATGGTTGCTCAAAGACATACAGGTCGCCCTGTCGTTACTGTTCATATCGATGATATCAGTTTTAAAGCTCCGATTCGCGTAGGAGATCAATGCTGCATCAAGGCCGCCATTAACTACGTAGGAAATACCTCAATGCTTATTGGTGTTAAGGTTATTGCCGAGAATCCACAAACTGGTGACGTCAGACATACCACGACCGCCTATGTAACCTTTGTAGCACTCGACGACGTAGGTCGCCCTGCCATAGTTCCCGAGATTGTGGCGAAAACCGAAGATGAGAAGAGACGCTATGCTGAAGGAAAAATCAGAGCTCAAGAAATTAAAGCAAAATCAAAACGCTAGTTTAAGAGCAAGAAGTCGACTCTCCACAGTTTTCACATTTATAACAAGTGCCAGCTGCGACTAGTGAGAAGTGCCCGCATTTGGGGCATTTATGCTGTTGTTTTTCAACAATACTCAAAGGCTGAGACAGCTTACAACCATCACGGTAAAGCGAAATTGATTTAACACCTAGAGCATACGCTTGCTTATAAATAAAACTGACATCTTCTACTGTTGCAGACTTTGGTAAGTTGATCGTCTTACTGATACCGCCAGATACAAAAGGTGTACATGCCGCCACCATTTTCAAGTGACCTAGTGGAGAAATACTATTAGATCCAAGCGCAGTTTCAAAAATAGAATAATGTTCTTTTTTCAATATTTTAGAGGTTAAAATATTTCCTGATTCTAAAACCGATTCTTTGATTTTAGAAATATCCGAATCACTATAATTAAGGTTTTTAAGTGCTTTTAAGAAAATACTATTAATCATTAATGAACTATTTCCACCAACCAGCTTTTTATTTTTTACAAGAGCATATTCAGGTTCAATTCCTGTCGTCTCACAATCCATCAGCAAACCAATGGTACCAGTTGGTGCAATCACAGTGACTTGAGCGTTTCTTAATCCATGTTTTTTAGCTTGTTCACAAACTCGCTCCCAAGTCCTAATACATGCTTGATAAACAGGTCTAAATACTTCTGGCAAATCATCTTTTTGAATTGCCTGAAAAGTTGCTTCACCGTGAGTAATTTCTTGTCCCTTGGTTAAGACAAAATGATCTTCAAGAACTTTTAAATGAGATTTTTTATTCTTGCTATAACCTTTATAGGCACCAAGTTTTTCCGCCAAAAAAGCTGACTCTTCATAGGCATTGGCGGTGATGAATGAAGTTAAAGTGGCAGCCACTGCTCTTGCAGCATCAGAATCGTATGGTAATCCAAAAGACATTAACAAGGAGCCAAGATTCGCCATCCCCAGTCCCAGTGTTCTGTATTGATGAGATCTTTGTGCAATTTTTTGCGACGGATATTGGGCCATATCAACGGTAATATCTAAAATTGTCGTATAGAGTTTAATTGTATGAGTCAGTTTATCTAAAATGATTTCATGACTCTCTTCATCTACGAATTTCATCAGATTAAGAGAAGCTAAATTGCAACCAGTATCATCAAGAAAAAAATACTCCGAACAGGGATTTGATCCTAGGATTTCTCCATCATTTTTGCACGTATGAAAATAGTTAATATTGTCAGAGTACTGAACACCAGGGTCTGCACATTCCCATGCACTTTGACATAGATCATTCCAAATTTTTTGTGCAGGAATAAGTGTCGTTCGACTTTTATCGAGACGGCTAATAAGTTTCCAATCTTTTTTCTTTTCTAGTGTTTGAAAAAACTTATTGGAAATCCGAACTGAGTTATTTGAGTTCTGTCCAGAAACGCTAGCGTAGCCTTCCCCGTTAAAGTCACCGTCAAAGACTTTAACTTCAATAGAAGACAGTCTTGGATCCCTTGTTTTAGACATGAGCTGAGAACCAGCAATCAAGGCTGCAACCTTTCGCTCTTCGTGCAATTTCCATTGAATAAAATCGATAATATCAGGGTGATCGATATCAAGAATAACCATTTTGGCCGCTCTTCTGGTGACTCCACCTGAGCGAACAGCGGCCGCACTAGCGTCACCGACTTTCAAAAACCCCATTAAGCCACTGGCAAATCCTCCACCTGGTAAAGGTTCGTTGGCGGCGGGAATATTTGAAAAATTTGTCCCTGTGCCAGAGCCTTGTTTAAATAATCTGGCTTCTTTCGACCAAAGATCTAATAAACCATCTTCTCGCACAAGATCACTTTTAACCGATTGAATAAAACACGCATGTGCCTGTGGATGCTCAAAGGCATTAAGACTTGGTTGAGGGACACCTTCACTATCGATATACCAATGACCTAAAGCCTCACCTTCAATACCATAAGAATGAAATAAACCTGTATTAAACCATTGAGGAGAATTTGGAGCAGCAATTTGATGAATCAGTGTATAAAGAATTTCATCCTCAAAAAGGCGTGACTCTTCATCATCAAAATAGCCAAACTCCCAACCCCAAAATGACCATGCTTTGGCCATTCGAAGACAGACATCTCTTACATCATCTTCTCTTTCATCTTCATTTTTGAGCTTGAGATACTTTCTGGCTAGAATCTCGCCCGCAAGAACTGACCAAGACTTTGGAACTGTAACCTCAACTGGCTTAGACTGTTCAAGATCATAATCAAGCGTAACACTTCTCTTCTCAAACTCTACTAAAGAAGTTGGTTTTTCTAAGTTTTTAGTCCAAATTTTTTTCACTAAGTCTCCACGAGTGAGCTTAACTAAGTTATGATAATTCTAACACGAGTAGGAAAATTTATATGTCTCATTTTTCGAAGATTTTTATTCTGGCTTTAGTAAGCTTTAGCCTACCAGTTCTTGCTCAGGACACTGGAACAGAGCCTACTGAAGAAGTTCCTGTCTTTGAAGCGCATATGATTGATCATCCATTTAAAGGATGCCCAGGCGGATCTCGTTGTACTAAGGAAACTGGTGAACTTAGATTAGGTTGGCTTGATTTACTTAAATCAAAGTCAAATAGAAACAAGAAACTAAATATTTATAAGACGACGAATGGTATGCCGATCGTGCTTTGGTCTTTGCCGCTTAAAACAATTGGCAAAGGAATCTCAACTTGGAGATCTCCTTGCCCTCAGCATAATACAAAAGATATTCAGTATGCGTTAACTGAAGTCATGTCTAAAGACTTAAAAACTCTCCTCAACCAAGAAAGTTTTATTCTAAATAAAGCCATCTTAAAAACGACAGATGGAAAGTATATTCTTTACCCAATGCCTGTCAGCGAGGCGCCGATTTACATAAGCCAAAAGAAAATGATTTATAGTCTAGATATGGACGGTGAATATTACGGTATTGATGTTAATTCAAATGGAGAAATTTCCATCATCGACATTAAAAAACCAGAGCGGTTTCCTGAAAATATTAAATGTTCTGATGATATGATTCAGGCATTTAAACAACTCAATTACCCTGATGGGTTTTTTAAGGGTTTGACTTGTAAGTCCGTATGGAATCTAGAATCAAAGTCATTTCAATCCATGGCCTATGGCTGGAGTTGTAGTTGAAATTCTTAGTTTGGAATCTCGAAAACTTATTCTTAGTACCCCATTTAAAATCATCTTATAACCAACCCATGAAACCACAACAAAAAGTCGAACAAATCATATCGATTCTTGATGACCTTGATCCTGACGTCATGTTTTTATGTGAAATTGGCGGAGAAGATTCGTTAAAAAAACTTGAGACGTCATTAATAGATAACTACTTTAGTTTTTACACTGAAGGAAATAGCGATCGCGGTATTGGGCTCGGGTTTTTAGTTCGTAAAAGTTATTCTCATAGCAAATTCTTTCGTCATACTGATGTTATCCTTCCCGCCATTAGCGTGGAAGATCGAAAATCACCTCGAAAGTTCTCAAGAGATATCGCAGAGCTTTGGTTAACACCAAAAGATACAAAAACTCCAAAAGTTATTGTCTTTGGCGTTCACCTTAAGTCGGCCCAAGATAGAACTGGTGGTGATCACCGTGGCTTTCGACAACGAAGTGCTGAGGTCAGAGGACTTGTAACGATCATCAAGCAAAGACAAATTCAGTTTCCTGATGTTCCAGTTTGGATTGTTGGAGACTTCAACGGTTTGGCCGCCGGAGATCAAATTGATTCGGAGTTTGAACACCTCCATGCTCAACTTCCAACCCATCAAGATTTGTTAAATAGACTAGATATCCCAACGCAACAACGCTGGACTTTTGCCATGTCATTCCAGCAGGATAAGTCGCTTCCAGCTCAATTGGACTATTTCTTCATCCCTTCCATCACCCCAACCCCAGATCCAAGTCAAAGTGGTGTCGTCCAGCTATGGCAAAGACTTGGTAATAATGCTGGTCCAGCTAAAACAGCGTTTGAACGTGACTTATGGCCTTCAGACCACCTGCCGCTCTTAGCAACGTGGCACGAAGACCCATTTTAGACCAATAATAACAATGTCTTACATCCTGAAAATGTAGCCTCAATGAGGCCTCTTTGCTTGCCACAAACTTGATCTGATTGATATGTTTACCCATTACTTTAACTGGATATACTCATGTTCAAAAAGCTCGCTTTATACACGCTATCTCTATGCGCACTATCAACTCAAAGCCTTATGGCACAAAATATTGTTCAAGAAGGCCACTACCTTTTCGATGCGAATAAAAAACTTATTAAACTGATTCAATCTCAAGCTGATCTTACAATTGATCACGTTGGTAAACATGGTTACGAGGTTTATGGCCCAAGCGGAGTTGGTCTTTGGCTTAATGATCTTGCATCACAATTAGATATCACTGTTGTTGATTTAGAAGATCAGCATGACCATGAAGCCATGGAAAAAGCTTTCGCAAACTATCCAAGCCCAAGTGAAATTGAACAAAAGCTCCTAGAACTGCAATCTCAATACCCTGATATTTTCAAATTAATAAGCATTGGCAAAAGTGGTAACGGCCAAGAAATTTATGTGGTTAAACTATCTGATAATGTTGACACTGATGAGCTAGAGCCAGAATTTAAATATATTGCTAACATGCACGGTGATGAAATTGTCGGCCGTGAAATGATGATTCTTCTTCTTGAAGACCTGACTGCGAAATATGCTGCAGGAAACACTGAGGTTAAGTCTCTTATAGATAATACTGAGATTTATATTCTTCCAAGTATGAACCCAGATGGAGCAGAATCAAGACGTCGTGGTAATGCACGTTGGTCTGATCTCAATCGTAACTTTCCTGACTTCACGACTGATAACCGCAACACTCCAAGTGGACGCCAACCTGAAACTCAAGCCGTGATGGCATTTCAAGCACAGAGAAAGTTTTCTCTTTCGGCTAACTTTCATGGTGGAACTGAATGCGTGAACTATCCTTGGGATACTTCAGGTGACGATTTTCCATTACTTCAAATGGTTAAAGATCTTTCAAACGAATACGCACAAGAAGTCCCTGGCATGAAAAATTCTACTGAATTTCCTGGTGGCGTAACAAATGGCTATGATTGGTATGAAGTTGACGGTGGAATGCAAGACTGGAGCTACCATTGGTACGGCGATCTACAAGTGACGATCGAACTTTCGCACCAAAAATGGCCTAACTACAATACTATTCCTCAATATTTTCAGTGGAACAGAAACTCTATGGTTCGCTACATGACTCGAGTTCATCAGGGTGCTGGCTTCAAATTTGATACAGCTAAGTCTGGTCGAGTTGTTATCGAATCAGCAGGTGTCTTTAAAAAGCAAACCATTGGTGAATTTACTTTTGGTGATGGTGAGTTTTATAAAATCCTTGAACCAGGTCGCTATACTTTCACAGTGACTGATTCAAACGGTAAAAAAAGCAGCTTCACCACAAGAGTGACGACTCAAAATGGAAGCTTTAAGCCAAACTACACTAAGCTTTAATAAAAGAAGTCTTGTTGAAATCACTAATATTTTTATCACTGATTATTTTTTCTAGCTCCCTATTGGCCAAGGCAAATTGGGAGCTTCGAATTCATCAAGCCAACTTTGATGTTCAGGCTGTTGACTTGGATGCTCAAGAATATAAAGCGTATCTAGACAAAACAAGCTGGCGTTGCTGGGCAGAAAAAGCAACTCAATCAAGTAATCTCTTTATCCGTGCACTTCATTGTGACTATAGCGTTGAGAAACTTGGCTCTTTTAAGAGCTATGCTTCTTGTGGCGTAGGCAAAATTTTCGATGAAGTCTCCGTTGAGCTAAAAGACGAACGTAAAAACCTAGACTTAAAAGTGATCCTGACTTGTCGTTACTCTGAGACCGAAAACTCTTAAATTCCAAGCCTAAACCTCCGATAGGACCTATGACGATCATGAGTTTGAAAGACTCAAGATATCAATCCAAGGAGTTTAGGATGTCACAAAAGAATCTTCTCATTTCACTATGCGCTCTTTCCGTTGTGGCCTGTGGACACTACTCTCCTCCGGAAACATTTGAGTCTAAGATGGCAAGATATCAAGTTCGAAATACTGGCACATCAGGTGTTCCAGAAATCGAGCCAATACAATTTAAGTCGACAAGAACAAGAGCACCAGCTTCGGTATCGTCTACAACACAAAAAGAAGATATAAATTTTTCTAATAGAAAACTGTATTTTATTACATTATATAAACAGTATCATGAGCTTTCGACCTTTTCTAAAGCGCCAGTTAGAGAGATCAAACAATGTCCAAGTTTTCACTCCGCACTTGTGGATCACTCAGAGGTTGAAAAACCAAGAGCTGATTGGAAAGTTCAATATAATAGCTCTAAAATTCAAGATGAAAACTATGTAAAATATTATCCAGAGCTTTATCTATCTATGGATGACAATGCTCCAACACCACGAGTAGTTGATTTAATAAGAAATGATTCAGCAAAGACTCAAACGCTAGTTCAATCTGCAATTGAAAAGCATGTAGATAAAACTCATGCTGAGCTTGCCGAACTTTGTGAGTACGGTACAAGTGATAATTACTACGCATTTGAAAACTTAAATACAGAGATCAGAAAGAAAGATGTTACACCAGCATCAACTTCAGGAATGAAGATTCTATTAAAAACGACATTATTTTCTAACAAGGCATTAATTGAGTCATTAAAGCAAAGCTCTAGTCCATCCAGGAGTCCAGCTTCGGCCATTAAACAAGTTGATTTTGAATCTCTTGTGATGAGCAGACTCGGTGTTCCTTGGGCAAAGTCTTACTATCAATCATTAAAACAAAGACCATAAAAAAAGCCACCCTCTGGGTGGCTTTTTTTATATGTCGCTTATTTGATTGATAATTTCAGGGTAAAGAACAAAGAGATTAGTATTATTTTGATGATTTTCAATCTTCTTTTCTCTGGCGATTTCAGCATCATCAACTGGATCAATTTCATTCCACTCTCTTAAAACCTTCTCTTGGTCAGCATCAAGGTTTTTACTGTATCTAACAGCAAAGTAGAACATTGCTCTAGCGACATTCCCTTTATGAAAGTCAGGAACTTCAAAACACTGAGTCCCGTGATTATCACGACCCATCTTGCTAACTGTTCCTTCCCATTTGACGTTCGTCACATAACAAAATGGATAGTTTGATCTAGTTGAGTTAATTGAACTTTTTGTTGGAAACAAGTGGTGGAGATCACTTTTAGCAATACCAACAGCACCCATTGACTGAGGCCAAGTATGCTCAGTATTCATCGCTGAGTTATTAGGAATTGATCTCGTCTTAAGGCAGTAGTTTGCAGAGTAAACACCACAAACCTCTCCATCAAAGTTATCTAATTTTTCAAACATAACTTTCTTCGCTGATTTATATCCAAGAGATCTTTGACCTTTAGATAGTAAAGAGCGCAACTGGCTTTTGAATTCGCCATCACGAAGATGAGAAATGGCATTAAATTCTTCAGGAGTTACAGTGGCAAAAGAAGATATGGAAGCGGTTACTAGAATTAAAACCAAGAAGGATTTCATACATTAACTCCGCATAAGTATTAGTAATTCTTTCTATCTAGCAAACGCTAATATGCAAAGGGACTATTTTTAAACTAACCAAATAAAAATATAAATAAACAGCCTAAACAGCTGATTATTGGAAAACATAAAGTCTATTTCTTGAGGATAATAAGGCAAACTTATCTTTCGTAGTGGCAGGTCCTGCAAATATTCCAGATGCATCATGGCCTAAATGATGTTTCCACTCAACGTGACCATCTTCTGCATTGATAAAATAAAGATGTCCTTCAACGTCAGTGGCAACGTATCCATTTTTCCAATTAGTGACTGAACTAACTTGGAAGTCAGAAACTTTAAATTTCAATACTGTTTTACCTGCTGAATTGACCCCAATGATCTCTCCGTTATTTGTTCCATAAATAAGTGTGTCACCAAACTTAAGGGGTTCATAGCCAGAGATAAATGGAAGAGTCCTAATAGTTCGTCCATTTTTTGGATCTAAAACGTGTAGATCATTTGAGCTACTACCAATCCAAAGCTGATCATTAAAAAATGTTGGTGTCATATCAACATCAACAAATTTATCGCCATTAGAAATCTTACGTTCCCAAAGCAAAATCCCCTCTTCCACATTAAAAGCAGCCACACTACCGTCAGCAAAACCAACGTAGAGCTTATTACGGTAAACAATTGGTTTAGAAGCACGTTGAAGCGTTGTTAAAAGAGGTACAGAGCGCTTATAGGCCCATAAGATTTTACCCGTAGTTGCATCTAGGGCGAAGACCTGATGGTTACGAAGCTGAACAAATAGACGACCACCTGATATTGTGGGACTTGATTCAATCGGTGCACCTAAATCAATAGACCAGTTCAAATCACCAGAGTCTGAATTTCTTGAAAGAAGACGTCCTTCTGAAGTTCCATAGTAAAGAATTTCATCATTTATAGTGGCTCCTGCGTGTGAGGTACCATCATCTTTTGCATGCCAAAGCTCTCTGCCATTATCAAGAGAGTAAGAAGACATTTTACCTGCACCATCGGCCATAAATAATCGAGTCGCGCTTGTATCGATTGCAGGTGCACCTAAATGGATTGGTAAATTACCAGTCTCATAGACAGGATCTAAGTTTTTTGCCCAACTTACAATTAGAGGCGCTCTCTCACTTTTTACTCCCTCAAGAAGAGAAAGATGTGAGCAGGAGCTAAGACCTAAACCCAACAAAAAGATTGGGAGCAATTTCGACATTATTGATCCAGTTGAGAAAGGTATAGTTTTGCTAATAAAGTCATTTCAGCATCATTACCTTTATCGATTACCCATTGAAGGTTTGATTTAGCTTTATCAGTTTGACCAAGAGCTAGGGCTAGACGACCTAGATCAAGATAAACCTTAGCTTCCATGAAACCGACATTAGACTTAATAAGTGTCTCTAAGGCTTCAAGTGCTTTTTCATTATTACCAGTATTTTCATAAGCCACAGAAAGATTCGTTGCTAGAACAAATTTTTGATAAGGATTTGAAGCAGCAGAAGTCAGTGAGTTTAGAACAGTGACTGCTTGATCAAATTGACCTGCATCGATGAGTTGAGCAGCTGTTTCAATTCCAACTGGAAATAAACCAGAATAATTTCCAGTTGTTTTTTCAAGGTTGTTAAAACCTGAAACAAGAGCAGCGGCATCAATTTTTTTCTCAGAAAAAGACTTTAAAGATCCTTGTCCGTATTCGTAGATAGCAGTTTCAGCTTGAATATTTCTTTTAGAATGCATCCAATTCCATACGCCAAAACCAGCAACGCCGGCCAAAGCAGCAACGACAACTCCGATCATAAGAACTTTATTTTTTGCAATAAAGGCTCCCATCTCAGTTTGTTCTAAAATATCATCAATACCGCGATTCGGAGCGGCCGTATTATCTGTCGCCATGTTTGCATTCCCTCTACTAAAAAGTGATTTCATGAATTCTATGGAGAGGCCTATAAGTTGTCAAAAACAGAGAGCTTCGATAGACTAAAATAGTTAAAAATAACGAATTAATTGCGGGATTTGCCCATGAATCAAATAATGCTACGCACACTAAGTCTTGTAATTGTGTTTCTTGCCTTTGCCGCACCAGCCCACTCTTTTGAAAGACGTGGCCGCCTTGGAGTTGGTTTTAGCAACCAATTGATGATTGATGTACCTGCGGTCTCTTTTAAAATTCAACGTTCAAGATCTTTTGCCTTTGGTGGAATTCTAGGAGTTTCAACAGATTCTAATGATGGTGGCGTTGGCGCAGGATTAAAACTCTACAAAATTTTATTTGATGAACCTCAACTTAATTTTTATAGCTCTTTTTTAGGAGCTTATATTAAAGACAAGAATGGCACGAGTGCCGATGTTAGCGGTTTTCAATTTGATCTAACCCTAGGGTCTGAATTCAGTTTCGTTGGTCTTCAAAGTTTAGGATTTTCAATCGACTTTGGTGTTTCAATGAATAAACTCGACGATTTTGTTGTTGAAACCACCGCCGGTGGACTCGTTGTTGCTGCTGTACACTTCTACCTGTGATTATTAATTGAAATATTTAATTCTCCTTCTTTTTCTATTTCCGTCACTAAGCTTTGCCCAAGCTGGTCTTGAGTTCGGAATTGAAGATGATGACCTACGAATCGGTGGAGACATTTTTAATGACTTCAACGAGGATTTAGAAAGTAACCAAGTTTTAGAAGACGAAAGATTTTATCGTTACGGAAGGTTCTTTTCTTTTCAAATTGGTGCAGGGCTTACAACTTTTGATGGTAATCGTGGGGATGCCTACGAAAATGATCCTCCCACTTTTGGATTAGGCTTCAATTATTTTTTAGATTTTCAATCTTCCTATGGAATCGGGTTTGAAATTTCTAAGCATCATATCTTTCTCGATGAGCCTGTTAACTTTAGTAATCCGAACAAAATTGGCTTAGTCGATGTCACCATGCTTAGGGTTTACTTTAGTTATCGATACTATATCGATACGGCGAATCTAGGTACGGCCATCACCTACTCGAACCCATATTTTGTAGGACGTCTTGAGTACTGGTACACAACCAATAAGTTTAGAGATCAGTCCCAACTTGATAATGATAATGGTGGCGGTCTTGGTTTTGGAACAGGCTTTGGTCTCGAATTTCCAGTTAAACTACGTGAATCTTATATTAACGTTGAATTTCTTTTTCACTCGGTTAATTTTCACGACAAATTTACACAAAATTATCGACCAGTTGCCACCAACCCTTCGGGTTTTGGCTATGAAGATCTAACAGGTAATGTATGGACCACTATGGTTGCCTATGTCTTTAGTTGGTAACCTTGAAAACAATTTTTAGAAAAATAAAATTTTTTTTTGAACGATCTGTCCTTGAAGGATCGTGGACTCAACTCCTTATCATTATTTTCGCTATCGCTCTCGTAAGTTTGACAGGTGGCCTTAGTGCTTATTGGTTTACCGCTGAGTTTGAGCACTGGAATAAAGCTGTTTGGTGGGCCTTCTTAAGACTGACTGACCCTGGCTATCTTGGTGACGACCAAGGCACTATTTTGAGATCAATCTCGACCATCTTAACGTTAATCGGCTACGTTTTATTCATGGGTACACTAGTCGCTCTCATGACTCAGTGGATGTGGAGGCTTGTTCGAAGTCTTGAAGAAGGGAGAACTCCTCTCTCTCTTAAAGGTCATATTGTTCTAGCAGGTCTTGATCAACGAACACCAGAAATGATTAAAGAGATGCTGCTTTCTGATACACGCTTAAATCAATTCTTAAGACGTTTTAGGCAATCAAAACTAAATGTCGTCGTGCTGACTTCACGTCCAGGTATTGAAGCCGTTCAAATGCTTAAATCGGAACTTGGAAGTCTATGGAGTCGAGGTCAAGTAATCGTCCGTCTTGGTCGAGCTTCGGATCCTGATGATCTTGAACGCGTAGATATTATCAATGCCGCTGTTATGCTTATCCCACAAGTTGAAAATACCCAAGGAGATGCACGTGCCAGCACTATTTTAGCGGCTCTTAATCACGTCTTAAAAAAATATGATCATCCTGGTCCTTTAGTTGTCACAGAGTTTGATCAAATCGAATCAACACAAATCGTTCATGCTTTTCCTAAAATTAATTGCGAGCCACTTCAAAATAAATCCATCATTACAAAAATTTTAGCCCAATCGATAAAGCATGCAGGCTTAGCCAAAATTTTTATGGAGCTGCTTTCTCATCGTGACGGTCATGAAATCTACATTAAAGAATTTAAAGAACTCATTGGAAAATCATTAAAAGAAGCTGAGCGCTATTTTGAAAATGTCTTACCACTTGGAATTTTACGTAAAACAAATCAAGGAAGTGAACTGCTACTAGAACCCGGAACTATTCTTAGTGAGAATGATAAACCACTATTCATGGCCCAAGATAGTAATTCAATCGAAATATCCCACCATCCTCATGATCAAAGCCCAACCATCGAGCTTAAACCAATTAAGCTGCCTGAGCTAAGATCAAGACATGTTTTAATCATTGGTGAGCAAGAAAATGCCAATGCAATTCAACATGAACTTTCAAGCTATACTGATTTTCATGCAAAAGTTGACGTCGTTCAAGATTACACTATTGTTGATTTGAAGAACTATAATAAGATCGTTATTCTTCCGCTTAGAAATTCAAATTTAAGATCTGATGAAGTCGATCAACTAACCATTCATAAATTCTTCATGCTAAGAGCTCTTCTTTCAAAACTGGATCATCACCCAGATATTCTTGTTGAATTAGAATCCCCTACAGCTGCTGAAACTTTCGCAGACGAGAATCGTTGTGACGTGATCGTGCCCGCTTATATAAGCTCTCATTTGATTGCTCACGTAGGGTTGAGACGAGAGCTTAGCCAGGTATTTGAAGAGGTTCTAGGACCTAATGGATGCGATATGACTCTATACCATGCGGGCGTTTACAATATTGAAATTCCAAAAACATACACATTTGGTGAACTCAAATCCATTGTTCGTTCTTATGGACATGTCTTGATTGGTTTTAGAATTGCATTGGATGAAAATAGACATAAGAGAAGAGTTGATCTCGCTCCTCATTCTAATAGTGAGTATCAACTAACTGATAACGATCGATTGGTTATTCTGCATTAATTCCATTTTTGTGGAATTTCGATAAGCTCATTTAAATCATATCCCAAGGCTTCAGCCATCTCTTCCATTTTAGCGCGCTCAACGGAGTCAAGTTCAGGTGTTTTAGACATAAACCAAAGGTAGTTGTGCTTAGGAACACCAATCATGGTGACGTCATGATTATCAGAGACATAGTGAACTAGGTAATCAAACTTTAATGGCCAAAATGGACGAACTTTCCAATGAGCTTTTGTTTTTTCATCAAAAACCCAACCTGTTTGTGGAACCTTTTTAAGTTCTCCATCAAAACCATCTTTATTAAAGCGAAAGTCGATATCAATTTTGCCGTTTTTCTTTAAACTGTAAGTTTCAGTCGCGTTGAAAGCACCTTTTTCTAAAAATGTAGGAATATGTGCAATGACGTACCACTTACCCATAAAGCGATTCATATCAACAGTCTCTGCTGTTTCATCACGGTAGTAAGTTGTAGAGCAAGCACTAAAAGAAAATAAAGAACAAAGAACTATTAATTTTTTCATGACTCTTTATTTCCTAGAACAAGAAAAAGGACAAGAGTCGTCAAACTCTTGTCCAAAACTTAAGATTTTTTAACTTTTTTCATTCTTTGCGCTAAATCGTGACCTGTTCTAAAGAGCAAATGCACAGGAGTATTATCTAGAGGAAAGGCTTTTCTAAGACCATTTTTCAAATATCTCTTATAGCTATCAGGGATACCTTGCGATTTATTTGAAAACAATAGAATTGTTGGAGGATCAGTTTTCACCATAGATGCGTAACGAACCTTGAAGCGTTTTCCACTTGTTCTTTTAACAACAATCGGATGCTTTTCAATAAGCTCGAATACTGAGCGGTTAAGCTCCCCTGTCGAAACAGGACGTCTACGAATAAGGACTGTTTTCTTCAAAGCTTTTTTAAGGACAGTCAATCCAGATCCACGAAGTGCAGACATTGGAAGAACGTCACAAAAGCTTAACCAAGGAAGAGTTGCGCGAAGATCACTAATCCACTCACGTCTTTCTTTATCGTCTTTAAAATCGCGTTTTTTAATATCCATTTTATTAAGAACGACGATAACAGATTTACCTTTTTCTAGTGCGATATCAAGTAATCTTCTATCCTGGTGACCAACACCTTTAGTCGCATCAACCATATAAATCACTAGATCAGATTCAGTGATTGAACGAAGAGAGCGATATACTGACTGTTCTTCTAATGGATCATCAATAGATTTTTGACGACGAATACCTGCTGTATCGACGATATGAAGTGTGCGCCAAAAGCTTCCTGTTGGAGTTTGTGACTCCTCAGTGACTTCAGCGGACTCCTCGTCCAGGGCAACCATCTCAGCGTCGCTTTCTTCATCGAATTCATCTTCATCTATGGAGCCAAAAGCTTTGGCATAAAGTTCTTCATCTAACAAAGCATCATCATCTTCAGCATTAACATTATTCTCAGAAAGCTCATAAGAATCTTCTAAGTTAATATCATCAGCGTACTGAGCTGCAGTTTCGTCAAAATCCCCTTCTTCTTCGTATGAGTCAGACATGCGATCAAAGAACTCTGGGTTATTTTGTCTAAAATCTTCGTATTGTTTAACGAGTGGTCCATCATGCTTAATCAATTCAACTCTTTTATCAAGTTCAAGAGCATCTGGTCCAAAGTAAAGGTCAAAATAACCTTCAATTGGATCGACTGTTGTTCCAGCAATTTCACTTACCAACGCACGCTCTGAACCAAGTAATTGGTTTAGCATGGTTGATTTACCAGCATTAGGAGCACCAATGATCGCTACACGCGCTACAACGTTTTCACGTGGTGTAACACCATGTTGAAGCGTTGGTGCTGTATTTTGATCATCATTTTGAAAATCAATTGAACGCTGCTGTAGAGCTTCACGTAGTAAAACGACTCCCGTGCCATGAGCGGCCGAAAGAGTAAACATCTCTTCAGGATCTATACCTAGTTCATAAAATTCGAGTTCATTACCAGCTTGAGATTCATCATCGTATTTGTTAACGACTAACCAAAAAGGCTTTTTTTGCATACGAATAGCTGTCGCGATTTCACGATCAACCGGCAAAATACCCTCACGAACATCAACCACGAATAAAACGAGATCACTCTCATCAATCGCAAGCTTAGCGTGATCTTTCATAATATTAAAAAAGGCGCTGACGTTGTCATTACCTTCTTCAACTCTTTGAGGATAAAATCCACCGGTATCAACCAAGACAATATCTTGTCCAGGCTTACTAGGAATATCTTCCAGATGAGCAATGCCATAGTGGCGATCTCTCGTCACACCGGGGCGATCCAGCGTTAAGGCCTTATGTTGCTTTTTCATCATGCGATTAAAAAGTGAGCTTTTACCCACATTCGGTCTACCTATAATGGAGACGACATAATCTCTTTTCATTTCTGTCTCCAAACCCTTGCAGAAGCTTCTGCTCTAGGAAGACCTAGTTGCTCTAGGATCATATTATTTTTGAACCACTTTGGAGCGACTTTAACGTGAAGATTAAGATGAACTTGGTTGCCCATCATTTGCTCAATTCTTTCACGTGAGCGAACACCAATTTCTTTAATCATTTGTCCGCCTGAACCAATCACGATAGCTCGCTGGCTTGGACGGTTAACAATAATTGACGCCGAAATCTTAGAAGCAATTCGCTTTTCTTTAATACGTTGATCGTGCATATCACGAAACTCTTCGATCAGAACGGCGACCTCATAAGGAATTTCATCTTTTAAAAGAGTGAAAGTCTGTTCACGAATATACTCAGTTGCAAAAAATCTTTCGTTTTTGTTCGAAACTGCTCCACCATAAAGATGTGGACCTGATTGGGCTTCATCACAAAGTGCTCCAATCAATGTGTTCATATTAAGTTCACTTCTAGAGCTGATTAAATAATGCTTTTCAATAGCAGGGATAATCTCTTTTGCTTTTAAAGTAATCTCTTCTAAAGGAAGTTTTTCAGCATCCTGAACAACATCACCTTTTGTGAAGATTAGCCAAGTTCTGCCAAGTGGACGATTAAAGTTCTCTTTAAAGTCACTGACCTGCTCAAGAACTGGTCTAGAAATATCAACGAGAAGAAGGTTAAGGTCTACACCCTCTGCTCCATCAAGCGCTTGTTGATTAAGACGCTTGTTAAACTCTTGGTTACTTTTATGTAAGCCTGGAGTGTCGACAAGAACGATCTCAGTATGATCAACCGTCATCACACAGTGAATATGGTTTCTTGTGGTTTGTGGTTTATGAGTAACAACAGTTAAGTCAGTCCCTAACAAATAGTTAATCATACTAGACTTACCAACGTTAGGAGCCCCTAATGTTGCAACCATAATTGATTTATTATGTGGATGTTGGTCTTCAATGAGCATTTTGATCCCCTTCCAAATGTAAATTTTGAGCTAAGACACGCCTAGCAAGTTCTTTTTCTGTTTTCTTTTTTGAATGTCCCTCTAAAGAGAGAATATTTTTTTCTTGAATTTTTAATGTGACGAGAAACTTTCCAATCGTGACTTCTTTTGCTTCGTAGATAGGAGCAACTTTATAAAGTGCCATTGTCTTTTCTTGTAGACGTGTTTTTGGATCGAAGTCGTTAAGTCGTTTGGTATCGTAAAATTCATCATCAAGTAGCTGAATGGTATTATTAAAAGCTAACTCAAGTGCTTCTTGACCTTGATCTTTATAGACAGCGGCCATGATGGCTTCAAAAGCATCGGCCAATGCGCCACCAGATAAGTAGTTCTTATCTAAAAACTCGCCCTTACCAACGATAAGTAAGTCCTGTAGACCAAGACATTTAGCTAACTCAGTAAAGCTAATCTCATTTACCAGCGCAGCTCTAAGTTTAGACAAGTCCCCTTCAGGCAGATGATTAAACTTTTCAAACAACGTTTTACTGACGATGGCACCAACGAGTGAATCCCCAAGGAATTCTAAGCGTTCGTTACTATTAATACCTTTATCTTTGGCATCGTTCATAAAGGAGCGGTGAATAAGCGCTTTAAGCGGCCATTCATAGCTTCTAAAGGTCATTCCAAGCTTGGCTTCCAAGCTTGATAAGGCATAAATAGTTTGAGGGAGTTGAGCGAGATTGTGGAAAAAATGCGAAGCATCATTTGAACGTAAAACTACGTCCCTAGCGTTATTAAGGGCAAACTCAGTGAAGCTAAGCTTCGCGTTTGTTTGTAAGGTCGTCTTCTGCATATTATCCACGTTATTCGAATGTCTTGCCCTGTGTTAACACTGCTTTGTCGTAAGAGCAAGTCTGAGTCTTTAAGTTGTCGTCTAGCCATGAAATAGCTACACTTAGGCTCGAAAATCATCCTAAACCTGTGAAAGATTTACTATGTCTGAGTTTATTTATGGCCAATTCTGATCTTGAGCAAACAGCGAGCTATCAGGCCCTTCCTAGTCCTAAAGATTTAGGTGCCTGGCAGTCACTCTTTTTTTCCGATCTAAAAAGTAAGGGTCGAAGTCTTAATACACTTAAAAACTATAAAACCGATCTAGACTGTTTTAATACTTACCTTACGCAATCAAATCTTAGACCCGATCTTTCACGCTTTGGTGTGCAAGACGTTCAAGCCTATGGCGCTTATCTTGATCAACGTTATACTTCCGATAATTCACGCAGAAGACGTGTTCAAGCCTTAAGGCTCTTTTTTGATTTTCTTGTCGAGAATCAATTGTTTTCACATAACCCAGTTCGAAAGCTTCCGACATCACCTAAATTTTTAGATGTACCAAGACCAACACCATTTTCTGAAGTCAAAACACTTTGGGAATACTTGTTGGCCGAAGAAAAAGCCCCAGAAAATTTAAATCGCTTAATGGCACTTAGAAATCAAATCGTAGTACTCATGATTTATGGTGCCGGACTTAAGGTTTCTGACCTTTCAAGTCTAAAGGTTCAGCGTTTGTCGCTTAGTCCAGAAAACCCAAGAGTCTTAATCGAGCACCCTAAACGCGATCCGTATAGTATTCCATTACCTGAAGTTTTTATCGATGTTTGGAAGCGCTATGAAAAAGCTCTCGCAATTGAAAAAGAACGATCAGGCATTACTTTTGATGAATTATTATTTGCAGCTAATCCACATCGCATCTTGGCCGGTGGATTATCAGCACGTGGGATGGAAGTCATCTTTGAAGATATTCGCAGAAAACTGATGATCACGCTTACACCAAAATCATTAAGACAAGCTTGCATCTTTAAATGGCTCAAGCAAGGACTTAACGATACCACTATCAAAGACTGGCTTGGTGTCGCTCCTTCGTATTCTTTAAAGCCCTACAGAGAAAGTTTAAAAGATCATATTTATGGAGACGAATTCCTTAAAGAATTATGGCTTCACCAACAACGTAGAAGACCTGGGAGTGAACGTTGAAGCAAGTGATTAGATTATTTTTGGTACTTGGTTTGTTATCGGCTTGTTCTTATCTTGTTCATCCCATTGCTGGAAATTTTAATGACGATCCAGAGCAAGCTAAAAACGACCTCTCCCCAGCTGCTAAAAAAATTCTAGATCAAACATTTGAAGATTTAGATCCAGACTGTTTAGTCGATGTTCACGTTCATGCTGTTGGAAACGGTGAAGAAAAATCAGGCAATTGGGTTAACGAGGACATGGCCTCCATTTTTGCTCCTTACAAGAAATTACAATTCAATGTTTATCTATCTGCATCTGGCATCAGTGATTTGGATCATGTTGAAAGTCAGTACAATAAAAGATTATTAAGTTTACTTGAAAGTGAGCCTCGCTATGGTCGCATTTTCTTGCTGGCTTTTGACTGGCACCGTAATGAAAAAGGCGAAATTCAAAAAGATCACTCTAGCTTTCATATCGACAATGATTACGTCATGAAAGTTGCTCAGACTTCAAAAAGAATAATGCCTGCGATTTCAATTCATCCTGATCAACCAGATGCAGTTGAGCAGTTAGAAAAATATGGTAAAGCTGGCGTCAAACTCATGAAGTGGCTACCAAATGCCATGAGGATTGATCCGGCCGATCCAAAACATGAAGCCTTCTATAAGGTCATGAAGAAATACAATATTACGTTACTAAGTCATGCCGGAGTAGAAAAAGCTGTCGAAGGTGAAGTTTATCAAGAACTAGGTAATCCTCTTCGTTTACGTTATCCGCTATCTCTTGGTCTAAACGTTATAGGCGCACATGCTGCAAGTCGCGGTGATTGTATTGATATGGATGATCCAAAAAAACCACAGGCGGATTGCTTTGATCTTTTTTGGCGTTTATTTAATGAAAAACAGTATGAGAAAAATCTCTTTGCTGATATCTCTGGTTTAACCATACATGCAAGAGTTGGAAAACCATTAGACGTTTTACTTGAGCACCCAGAAGTCCACCACCGACTAATGAATGGAAGTGACTACCCATTACCAGCAATCAATATTCTCTACCGTACATCTCAATTAGAGGATCTAGGTTATCTCACAGAAGATGAAGCTGAAGCCCTTAATGAAATTTATAAATTTAATCCTATAGTCTTTGATCTAGCGATGAAGCGCACTTTACGTCACCCAAAAACGGGTCAAAAGTTTTTACCAAGTGCTTTCTTAATTCCTAAGCCCCTAGGCTGCTTTAAAGCCAACTAAGAACTTCACGACCTAATTTGTATCCAAGCCACGATAAAACACAGCCTGCGCTTAAATTAACTAAGCGCATGGCCTTCGGTTTAACAAGTAGTGGGCTCATTATCGAAGACAAATTGGCTAAGGCAAAAAACCATATGGTCGAAAAACAACTAGCTCCGACTCCAAAGTAAAGACGATCTTCTAGTGCTGAGTGTTTTGAAGCATAGCCCCCAATTAAGACAAGCGTATCAAGATAGACATGAGGATTGAGTAAGCTAAAACTAAGAGTCAGAACAAGAGTTCTTTTTAAGCTAACTATTTTCTTAGTCTTTAACTTAGAGAAAGACTTGGAATCAAAAGCTTCATAAAGTTTTCTAATTCCATAAAAAACAAGAAAAGCTACTCCTAAAATTCCAAAGATAATTTTTAAAACTGGAAAAGCAATAAACAAAGTCGCTGCACCGAGAACACCAAATAAAATAAGGATAAAATCACAAAGAGAACATACAAAAGCAACAAACTGATGGTGAGAGCGACTGATTCCAGATTCAAGCACAAAAATATTTTGAGCTCCAAGTCCAAGGATGAGACCGGCCTGAAGTAAGAATCCTTCAAGAAAAAAATTCATAGATATTGTTTAAAAAGAATAAGTAGCGGAAGAATAAAAAGTGTCGTTTGATCGTATATAATTCCAGTAAGAAAATGATTTCGGAGATTGAATAAGCTCCATGCCAACGCCAAGAGATAGGTGCTTATCAATATTCCACCATGCATCTTGCTTTAAAACGATATCTTTCAATTCTGTGTCGTATTTCCAATCACCACTTAATCCCAGCGCATCGTTAAAGCTATGCTTTAAATAAATGCCCACTGCTCTTTTCCACTTAGGTTTCGTGCCTAAGATATCATCTTCTTTAACTTCACCTTTTAAGCGCTCAATCCCATTAAGAGAGACTGTAGAGATTTTATTATCCCAAACAAGTGCAGCACGGGCGTAAGCTTCATCATAGTAATTAGGTTGAATTTTTAGCGATTCGAACTTAAAGCCTTCATCACCCTTTTTATCAGGCTTAATATTAGTGTAACTTGCCTGAAAACTAGTGGTCTCACTCATTTGAGTTGCAAAGACAGCGCCCGCAACTTGGTGATGATTTACAAAAGGTCTAGCGCGAACGTAAGCGCGCTCCACAGTATCTTGTTCGTAATAGCCTGTAGCATTTACTCTAAGTGTGTTTTCTGGCTTCCAAGCATAATGTGCAGACATCCATGAACGTCTACCAAGATCAACTTTTACTCTTCCACCTAAAGATGGTTGAAGCAATAGGTCTGTATAAGCAGGTATTTCAAGATCATAATAAATAGGAATTTCTACACCTTGAAGTCCAGCAGAGCGTGGTGGAAGTTTTGCCCAAGGATTTGAGCTTACGATGCGACCCTCTTCAACACTTAAGGCCGGGTTGAGTTGCGGTATATGGACGAAAGATCCGAATACTTCTCCACGAAAATTACTAAAGTTTCGAGTAAGTCGTAAGGCCATGACGCCTTCTTGATCTTGCTCAAGTGGATTATATCCTCTTTGAGAATTCAAGTTACCTAAGTTCCAATATTTTTCAGTCGGGTCCCAATCTAGAATACGTCGACCAAAACTAAGATTAGAGCGGCCCATATGATAGTCAACATAGAGTTCACTGGCACTCAACATTGCTGCGCTAGACTTAGCATCTGGATAAACACGAAGATCTGCATCAGCGACTAATAAAAAACGGCCCGATTCTTTTTTTGAATAATAAGAAAAATCAACCCACTGTGTACCTGCGCCATCAAGTTGAGGATCATTGAGATGTTGAATGTTTCCATAAGTGATCGAACCCTTCGACCAAGCCTTAGAAGCAAAAAAGGAAGTTAAACAAACAAGAAAAGAGCAGACGCAACGACGCTGACTCAAAACCTTGATGCTTCTTAATAGTGACCTGCATGTAACAATCAGCGTCTTAATCATCCAGTCCATTTTAGCGTTAAGAGTCAATGCTATCTAAAAAAAATGAATGTGAGAAATAATTCCCTATACTCTTTCAATTTTTCACGGTTTTGCAGCCACTTAACTCATCGCACAAACAGGCTAAATTAGCTAGTTCGCTTAATCTCATCATGACAAAGAGTGTCTTTTTCTATAAGTTGACCCCTTATAAGCCGGAGCAACCTATAATGAGCGTTGATTATACTCACGTCGATCATGAACAAATACATCGTGACCGAGCTAGAAAAATTCTAAAAGCACACCCTGAAGTTCGTACTCTTTTAGGCCCTAACCCTTGGACAAGTGTTTTTATTTTCTCTTTAGTCTTTATTCAAATTTCTACAGGTTATTTATTGGCCGATAAAGCATGGTGGCTTATTCTCATCGTCGCTTACGTGCTTGGAGCTTTCATTAGTCATGGTCTATATGTTTTAGTTCATGAAGTTTGTCACAATCTGGTTTTTAAAACACCTTGGGTAAATAAGCTTTTAGGATTTGTATGTGATGTTGGAATTGGTTTTCCAAGCTCTATTAGCTTTAGCAAGTATCATATGATCCATCATGCCCATTTAGGTGAATATGACTACGATCCAGATATTGTGGCATATTGGGAAGGCAGACTTGTTGGTAATAAAACTTGGAGAAAGGCTTTGTGGCTTTGCTTTTTCTTTCTTTCTCAAGGCTTTACACGCACTCCAAAAGTTAAAAATACTAAACTTATGGATGGCTGGGTAGCAGCTAATATGATCACTGTTTCTCTTGTTTTGTTAGCTATTGGTTTTTTTATTAACTGGTGGGTCATCGCCTATCTTTTATGCTCAACTTTCTTCGCTCTAGGCTTACATCCTCTTGGTGGACGATGGCTTCAAGAGCATTATGTTTTTGAGGAAGGCCAAGAGACTTATTCATATTACGGTCCACTGAATTGGGTTGGCTTTAATATTGGATATCATAATGAACATCATGATCTTATGAATATTCCTTGGAACAGAACGCCTAAACTTAGAAAAATGGCTCCAGAATTTTACGATAATTTAGTAATTCATAAATCACTAACAAAAGTGGCTTGGGACTTTATTACAAAGCCTGAGATGTCGCCATTTTCAAGGATTGTTCACCCATCTAAAAGATAGGTTAAGGCTTAGCCTTAGCTTGCTGTGGCCTATCACCGACAGGAAGGCCTAAGTCGTGGTCATGTTCCCAGCGATCAAGAGCAAGCTCTTCGCGCTCAATACGATAGAATTCAAGATCATTATCAATCTCATCTAGGTTTTGACCTAGTTCGCGTTGAAGTCGAATCTGATCAGCTTTTTTAGACAATAATTGATCAAGAGCTTTTTGTTTTTGCGCCTGCATTTCTGCAATTCTTCGATCGTACTCTGCTGCCACTTGAACTTTTTGTTGCTCAAAACTCCAAACGAAGCGGTTGATGCCATTGAGTTGAGTGAAAAAATCTTTTCGTCTTCTTAAAAGCAGAACTCTAAACAAGCTAGCATCACGCACACGTTGCGCTAATTTTTCAGAAGTCATTCTAAGACGTGATCCTCGTCTAAAATAGGTATCTCGACGCCAACAGGTTCGAATATCTTCAACGTAAATAACAAAGAACTCTTTTTCAACGTCGCGAACATAAGCGCGACAAGGATCATTTGAGTCATCTGATCCCTCTACATGAAAAGAGATATAGTCACCGACTTTAAAGAATCGCACGTTCTTTGTTTCACTTTCAATTTTGTAAATTTGCCCGGTTGGATCTTTGTCAGTGACACGACCAAAAAACCTTGAATAATCGAAGCCTGGATCAAAAAATGAATCAAATTCTTGCTTATAGTTGATCGTTGCGCCTAGTAAATCAGATTTACCTGCTTGAATTGTTAAGGGCGCCGCAAAAGATTGCCCAAAACTGATCAAAATGAACATGACTATTAAAGTTAGTTTCATAGGCTTATTATCTCTTCGCGTTGACGAAAACCCAAGCATAAAATTCTTAGGAAAAACTTGTCGAGCCGCCTTTCGGGCGATAAAAACTAAGAAACAATTTAAACGCTGGAGACTTTATGCAATTTTTCTTAGATACAGGTGATATTGATGAGATTACCAAAGCGTCTCAGTGGGGTTTAATTGACGGTGTTACTACTAACCCAAGTCTTATTGCTAAAACTGGTAGATCACAAAAAGATGTGATCACCGATATTTGTAAAATTATCGATGGCCCTATCTCAGCTGAAGTTATTTCAACTGAGAAAGAAGGTATGATTAAAGAAGGTGCTGTTCTAGCTGAAATGCACCCAAACGTCGTCATTAAACTTCCTCTTACGGAAGCTGGAATCAGCGCCTGCAAGTGGTTTAGCACTAATGACATTAAAACCAATGTCACTCTATGCTTTTCTGCTAACCAAGCTCTTTTAGCTGCTAAAAATGGCGCAACTTATATTTCTCCATTCATTGGAAGGCTCGATGATATTGGCCAAGATGGTATGCAACTCATTCATGAAATACGTGCAGTCTATGACAACTACGGATACCCGACTGAAATACTTGCAGCATCTATTCGCCATACTATGCATGTTCATCAATCGGCCTTAGCTGGCGCTGATGTTGCAACGATGCCTTATTCAGTCATTAAAGCTATGTTTAATCATCCACTTACAACGAGTGGTCTTGAAAAGTTTTTGGCCGATCACCAAAAAGCAAATAAGTAAAAATAAAGCCTGAGCATTTCATTTTTTAGCGGAAGTTTTTTCCTGATATCCCGATAAGACATACGAACCTTGTCGGGCAGGAATTTTTGCGCCAAATCGTATTTTCAACAATGCTTGTTCTTCTCTCAGCTTGTATGCCTAAAGTTGAAGAAACCAAAGTCAATCTTGTTCCAAGAACACAAGGTGGATCAACTCAACTTGTTGGTCGCTGGTCAAATGCGAATTTAACAGCACCTTTAAACCTAGATGTTTCAACTTCTTTTGATGGTGAGTTTGTCGGTGGTGATATGGACGCCGATGGACATAACCCTATTGTTCAGGCCATGAAATCATGGAACAACGCCCACCCAACGGTGAACTTCTTTGCTATACCTGGAAATAGTATCGCCAACAAGGATAACTCAGACCTGAGTACATACCGTGATGGCACTCTTGGTATTTATCGTTCTGACGGATGGTTTACAGGAATTAGCTCAGGCACCATCGCTATTACTCAATTCTATGGTTATATAAGAAATAGCGGGACCTCTAACGCTTATATTGATCTCACTCATGCTGATATTATCGTGAATTACCGCGATCACAATTTTAGTACAGCACCAACTTCTTTTGAATTTGATATTCAAACAGTGATCTTGCATGAGCTTGGACATTTTATTGGTCTCAAACATCCTGATGATTATTTCATTCCTGCCGTGATGCAATCGACACTTGCTCAAGGTGAACAAAAAAGAACTCTTTTGGCCTATGACACAAACTCATTAATTACCAATTACAACGGCTATAACCCCAACCTAACGATTCAAGCTGCTGCAAAAGCTCGTGCCGATCATAGAGATGATGATCAAGAAGTTAGAGGAATATTTGAATTAAAAGCTAACGGCGAATGTTATCACTTCTTAAATGACAAGTTTGTAGAAGCTCACTAGGACTCTAAACGGATGAAGCCCGCGCAAAACGCGGGCTTCTTTCCCCCAAACAAGATTCGTGCCTAATTGACGACAGGAAAATTGTTCATAGGGACAATATGGCCCTGACTTAGACTCGTCAGGCCTGTGTGTAGTTATTACATTAGAAATTCAAACCACTTCGACGGAAGCTTGATCGCGTTCATGATTTTAAGATGTGACTCACTAGCATGTCCCCAATAATCGGCGGAATCATTATTAGCATCAACAGCTTCTTCTTTCTTTATAATTCTGTAGGCTTCTTTCATACGTTGATCAATATTACTTTTTAAAATCGCTGTAAGTTCAGGACTGCCTTCGCAGAAAATACCCATCTCAAGATTGAAGAAGTCAGAACGATTATCAAGGTTATAAGTCCCAATAAAGAAGTCTTCATCATCATAAATTTGAGTTTTAGAATGAACTCCCCATCTTGCTTTAGAAATTTTTGAACTTAAAACCTCTGTTTCTGGATAGAATTTTGAATTATGCATCCAAATATTCATTCCCTTTTCACTCCAGTCTGGTGCAATACGATAGAAATTTGCTGCCACATAAAAGGCATCGGTTGAACCAAGGCTATTCGTATACGCCGTGATTGTTTTTCCTTCTTGAAGTAAGCGGTCAAATTCTGCCGATGTTTTATCATTTAACATAAAATATGGACTAACGATGGTGAAGCTTTTTTCGACTCTTGCAAGTCTGCTCATTAGTACCTGATGAACCATACGGCTTTGTTCGAAATAGTCGACACCAAGACCTTTATCAGGCTTATCAGAAACAAAAGTAAACTTTGGGCAATCGATTGGAGCATGGACATCTCTTAAAACTTTCATACCAAAGGCATAAATATCATGCCTGCGTCTTTCAAGATCTCGATCAGTTTGTAAAAAATCTCGTGCTTCACGTTGACGTCTACGATGAACACGCATTCGTAAATCAGGTCTTCGAGCTGCTGCTGTAGCGTGATTATCATGAATTTGTCTTGGGTCAGGCATTCTAGCGATTTGAACCATTCCAGATTCCCAAACAGCATCAAAGCTATCACCCATCGCCTTAGCACCAGAGCCATCAATCCATATGTCTCGATCTAAGAAATTATACTCTTCATCAAGGTCAAAATAATCATCACCAATATTTCTGCCACCGGTAATAGCCTGCTTTTTATCTGTCACTAATATTTTTCGATGTGTTCTATATTGTTGAGCAAGTGGACCTAGTGACGCATTATAATAGCGAATTTCAATACCAAGCCGTTTAAGTTCTTCAGCGTAGTATTCATCGAGCTCTAAAACGGTAAATGATTTATCTATAATGATACGAACCTTAACTCCATCTCTAGCTCGTTTAACAAGTTCGGTTAAAAGGATACGTCCTGATAAATCGAGCTCCCAAATAAAGTATTCAATATCAATTGAAGACTTTGCCTCTCTAACCATTTGAATGCGTTTAGCTAATGATGCAATACCACTGTTTAAGATTTGTAGTTTATTTGCATTTTCCCACTTTCCATCTTTAAAACTAGCAGTGCTTTGAGCATAGAATGGGTACTCTAATTGAGCATACGCATTGATTGAAAAAACAAAGAAGAGGATAACCTTTAAAAGTTTCATAATAGGTTTTAAAGCAAAAATCATGCCTAAATATAGTCTCAAAACAACTTGAAAACTGTCAAAAGTTTAGACGGCCGCCTAACAGTATATTCATCAAACCTATGTAACTAGCCTTATGAAGGCTTTCAGGATTAGGCATATTTTTTGCTATATAAATCTATAACTATGTCATGGAGCTGTCCGATGTGGACTAAAAAATTGAAGAAACTCAATTGTATTGTTGCACTTTCATCATTAATAGCAACTCAACCAAGCTTTGCAGATTGGATGGATAAACAGATGTTCAGCATCAATCCTTCCCTTCAACTCTATGGACCTATGCAAGGAACTGTTTCTTCTAAAGAATATAAAACCAAAATTCTTAGAATTATTTTAGAAGAGGCTCATGAAAAAGCTAGAGAGTATCTTCAAGTTGGAGATTTCGAAGGATACTGGGGCTTTATTATAGCCTCTCTTACGGTACCACTTCATGAAGGTGGAAATCTTCATTTTAGAAAAGTCGAAAATGATGGACGTAAATGCCAAGAGCGATCAAACTCAGGCGCAATTTTTGCTACATCTACAAACTACACGAAAGTCTTTCATCGAATATTTAAAAATATTGCTCCTGTTGCACTACCTGAATGTAATGAATTAAATCAACAAGATTATCTTTACCAACTTCTACACGGTCATGATGGCTCTGATTTAGGTATTATGCAGGTCAATTTATATTGGCATGAACGTCAGTATCTCGCAGTTGGAGATTGGAAAAGTGTTAGAAGAACAATTCGTTATGGATTACAACTTGTAAAAAATGGATATAGTGGCGTTTATAGAAATTCAAATCGCTATAGTTGTGTTCAAGGTAGCAATGGCGTTAATTTTGATAATTTAATCAGGGCCTCATGGGCTGGTATTTATAATTCTGGAAATCTTGCTTCAAGTTGTAGATTTGCTAATCCTAATAGTGATTGGGCACAAAATGATATCAACTTTAAAAATAGCTTAGAAAAAATTAAATCACTTGATGAAAGTCCTAATAGAAGTCGATACTACAATGTCAACGATATTGAAGATCAAGTCCTTGGTAGCATTGTTGAACATTATAAAAACAAAACTCAGTCAGCCGCAGTTCTAACTGATTATATTTTAAATGAGAGAGTAGCTGGAACAGACCAAGCTCAACCACTTCTTGGAGAACTCTCTAATACTCCAGTTGTTACAGATCCAGTCGTAACTGAACCAACAACACCAGTTGTTGTTCCTAGACCTCCTGTCACAAATATTGCTCGCAGAGAATTTGATCCAGAAAGATTATACGAAGTCACAGCGACTTCACTTAACTTTAGAGATGGTCCCGGTATCCAATTTAATGACTGCGGTAACCTTCCAAACAAAACGGAAGTTATCGTGAAGGCCGTTCAAGGCGATTGGTTAGAGTTAGTTGAAGACGAAAGCCTTGCTTACTATTATGAATCAAATAATAAATGTGCTCAGGGAGTTAAATTCGCTCACAAAAACTATCTTGCCGATAGAGGTCCTCTTTATGACGGCCCCGATATCGTAGTCGTAGCACCTGTAGCAACACCAACGCCTAATCCAGTTGTTGTTGCCCCAACACCAACTCCAAGTTCAGATAGACCCGACATTTCTGATCAAGTTCAAGGTCAAAGAAAAATGGGCAGAGCAAAAGGATGGGCCAAAGTTCGTGAAGATAGACCAAGCGGCTACACGATGGCACCAGCAACAGGACAAGTCATCGGACCAGCAGGACAAGAACTCATTATTGCAGAAATTGTTTGGAATAGTTCAAATTCTACACATCCTTGGTATAGAATTGATTCACCGGTTAAAGGTTGGGTTTACGGTCAGTATGTTGAACTCGTTTCCGAGGAATAAATTTTGAGAAAAAAAGCACTAGTGGTTTGGATTATTATCATTGCAGGGTTGTTCGTATGGACAACCCTTAGAAGAAAAAATATCGATGAAGATAAAAAAGCACAAGTTGCAACTCAAAATGAAAGTTCAATTCCATCAAATCAAGCTGTAAGCCCCGAAGATACAAATGCTAATCCCTTTCCTACAAACATAACACAACAATCAAATCCACAAGCAATAGTTGATATCAAAGAGATCAATCTTTCTCCTGAGCAATTGATGCAAAAATGGAAGAACGACTCGCCTGCTTTGATTATGGCTTTAGCAGAAGATTCTAAACGACTCACAGACTGTCTAAAGAAAGATCTTTGCGGCGAAGTTGCATCTGCCGATCAACCATACTTTGATAAAATGAATACCCCTTCTCATGCCCTACTTGAGCATGAGCTCACCACTCTTGTTTTTCTTCAAGAATCAGGTGAACTAAAAGAAGGTCAACTCTCCGATAAGCTCTTAACGGAAATGCTGGATATCGAAAATGAATCCATTCAAAGAATGGCACTGGAGTTAAAACTCAGCCACGATATAGATGATTCTACTTTTGACTCGTTATTAAATAAAACTCCCTCTCTTCTTCCTCAAGCTTCAGCTAACTCATTAGCGATGCTGGCAAAAGAAAGTAAAAGATCAATGGATCGAAGAGAAAAATTTATTCAGACAGCTGAGTTGTTACTTCAATCTGCTGATCAAAATCAAGCGGTTGAAATGGCAAAAAGAGTTCAATACATTAGTGCTGATAAAGTTGAAATCGAAAGACTTTCAATTGCGACTTGCGGATTACTTCCACAAAATCAGAAAGCGGCCCAATACCATCTTTCCATTGCAGCCGAAGCTGTTGGTGCCAATCTTAGTTTTAATTGCCAAAAATAAAAAAAACCCCCAAAAATGGAGGCTTTCTTATAAAAAAATTTTTTAATTTCTATTTCGAAACTGCTTCAACGATTGCTTTGAAACCAACAGCATCACGTGCAGCGATCTCAGAAAGCATCTTACGGTTAAGGTCTAGACCTTTAGCGCGAAGCTTACCAATGAATTGTGAGTATGAAATACCAAGTTCACGAGTAGCTGCATTAATACGAGCAATCCAAAGCTGACGCATGTCACGCTTTAATAAGCGACGTGAAATGTAAGCATAATGAAGTGCGCGCTTAACTGTTTCAGCAGTGTGGCGGTACTTAGTTCTACGGTCAAAGTGAAAGCCTTTAGCAAGCTTAAGTACTTTGTTACGACGACGACGGGCTTTAAAGCCTCTGCGGACACGAGCCATGAAAAATCTCCTTAACGATTACTGGGGGCTATTAACACTTGAAACCCAGGGTCCCGGAAAAGGGTTAATAAAAACCTACGCGTATGGTAGGCAACGTTTTAATTG
>CAYGRY010000017.1:0-42723 GCA_964352405.1 uncultured Halobacteriovorax sp. | reverse complement strand
AATTTAAAATTTAAATGGGTCAAAGGTCACGCCGGTCATCCACAAAATGAACGCTGTGATCAATTGGCCAACTTCGCTTTAGATGAAGCGGGTTTTTAGGAGTTTATGTGAAAAAAATTATCGTTCTTCTCTTTTTAACTGTGGGCTGCGCTCAAACAAGAAGCACTCAAGATCATTTAATGATGAGTACTCTTTGGATGCAACATGCAGGAGAGTTTAGAGCTCTAACGATTCAGGCTTATACTGCAGCTAGGTCTGAGCTTTATCGAGCACTCAAGCAAGAAAGAAAAAAACCAGCTGCCATTATATTAGATGTTGATGAAACGGTATTAGATAATTCTCCATATCAAGCTAGAATGATTAAAAATAATCATCCCTATGATGGAGCTTCTTGGGATGCGTGGGTCGATGAACGTAATGCTGATGCCGTTGCCGGAGCTGTTGAATTTTTACAACTTGCCCGCTCTAAAGGTGTTGAGATTTTTTATGTGACTAATCGCCCTGATCAAAATCAGCAAGCAACTTATGATAATTTAGTGCGTCGTGGGTTTCCGGCCAAGCGCTCTCATGTTCAAACCAAAGGTAATGATAAATCTAAGCAAGCTAGACGTGATGAAATTCTTAAGAAGCACGATGTTATTATGTTGATTGGAGACAATCTTGGCGACTTTGATCTAGATTTTTTTGATAAAGATAACGCTGCTCGTAGAAATATCGTTGATAAAAATTTCAAAAATTGGGGAAGGAAGTTTATTGTTCTGCCAAATCCAATGTACGGCGACTGGGAAAATGAGTTTTATAAGGGAAAATCTAAATCTGATAGAG
Organism: uncultured Halobacteriovorax sp.; assembly: GCA_964352405.1. Classification (GTDB taxonomy): domain Bacteria; phylum Bdellovibrionota; class Bacteriovoracia; order Bacteriovoracales; family Bacteriovoracaceae; genus UBA4207. The sequence continues at coordinate 41,898 of CAYGRY010000017.1, read as the reverse complement.
CATCTTTGAGATTAAATCATCTTAGACAGCTTCCACGTGAGCAATTATTTGATAAAGCAAAGTAGTTCATTAATAATAGTTAAGTAAATTGTAACCAAAGGATGGATCCAATGAAAAAGACATCGTTGATGCTTTTAGGACTGATCACTGTATCAGGTCTTGTAGGCTGTAAAAAAGATTTTAATCATGACCCAAGCACTGAAGACGAGAAAGCTCTTTATACATATGGAGCGTTGCTTGCTCAACGTGTAAACCCACAACAGCTTCAGTTAACTGAAGGAGAGATGCAATCTCTTGTTCAAGGTTTATGGGATAATTATAAAGGCAATAAAGAGCGCGTTGCTCTAGCTGATTACAGAATGAAAGTTCAAGAAGTACTAGAAGGTCGTTTCAAAAAAGCGATCGAAGCTAATAAAGATAAAGGCGCAAACTTTATCGAAACTTTCTTGAAAGAAGAAGGCGCAACTAAAACTGAATCAGGTCTTGCCTATAAAATCATTAAAGCTGGCGAAGGTGCGAAGCCTTCAGCTGAAGATGTCGTCAAGGTTCATTATACTGGAACACTTATTGACGGAACTGTTTTTGATTCATCTCGTGAGTCAGGTAAAGAGCTTGAGATTCCTCTTAACAGAGTTATTAAAGGTTGGACTGAAGGTTTACAATTGATTGGCCCAGGTGGACAAATCAAGCTTGTGATTCCTTCTGACCTTGGTTACGGTGCCGCTGGTGCTGGATCAATTCCTCCAGAATCAACATTAGTTTTTGATGTTGAACTTATCGAAGTTGTTAAAGCAGAACCTGCTGCTAAAAAGCCTTCTAAGAAAAAATAGTTTTATACTAGAAGCCCCGCTTTGAGCGGGGTTTTTTTGACTCAACAGGAATACCTATGAAATTTGCTCTACTATTGTCTTTATTATTTATCTCTTCATGCGCTACAAATAATGAAACAGACTCAGATAAAATCGTCGGTGAGTTTAAAGAAGCTGGGCAAAAGGTTGGTAATGGCCTGAAAAAAGGTGCCACTAATATTGAAGAAAGTATGTGTGATACCTTCAGCAGTGACCCTGAAAGCTGTAAAGAATAAGGCCTGACAAAAACTTTACCTCTAGATGATTCTATTTAGACTTTCAGCTTTTAAGCTTTAGGTGAAGCCATGGATGGAGGTCATCATGAATTCACTTATTGTCCTTGTTATTTTATTAGTTTTTAGTGCTGTGATCGCAAGCAGGATGAAAGCTGATAGAAGACAAAAACCCAAACTTAGAAAACGTTTCCGTGAATACTAAAAAAAAAGGGCCTCTATCGAGGCCCTTTAATTTATCGATCTATATTAAATTATAGAGTTGATGGCTTGAACCAACATAGTGGACGAGTACCGTCTTGGTAACCATCTACACGCATGCAGTAACCAGTTGAAGCATCTGATCCACTTGGATCGATTGAAGAATCTTGGTCACAGATAGCACCTGAGAAGTAAGTATCAAGGCGACACTGAGCAGCTGGGTGATTGTGGTTAGTAGCTGTTACAACCGCACGATCTGGAGTTGTGAATGCAACTGGATCAGAACCTGTTCTTAAAGAATTAAGAAGTTTTGCAAGAGCTTCACCGGCCATAGCACCACGCTTACACATTGCGATTTCTTCTGCGTTTGCAAAAGCAGCTTCACAACGCTCAGTAACGATAGCTGGAATTTCCATTTGAGCTACTACAGCTTGGTTATCTTCAGACTCCATGTATTTACGCATACATTTTGAAGTTGCGAAATAATCAGATTGACCTTCGTTTGAAGCCCATGAAGAACCCCAAATAGATCCTTTTCTTGGAGCGCCACCAATGTGGTGACCAAGTTCGTGACAAGCAACAGCAGCAAAAGCATCAGCAGTTGCTTCAGCGTGACGAGCTAAACCACCAAACATAGTGATCTTCCAAGTGTTACCTGATTGTTGTGCATAGGCATTGACTGTTCCATCAGACCATTTACGAACAACATCAAGATTTTTACCGCGAGCGGCGAAGTCTGGAGTGTAAATAGCTTCGATACGATCAAGAACACTGTTGAAGGCAACTTCATCAATTGTTTTGTTCGCACTCTTGTCATTAACACCAATGTGCATTGAGTTTTCTTCAGCGATACCTGATGTACCGTGTTCTGAACAAGCTTGTGATTGGGGAGCGTAAGTAAGCACCATCAATAGTGCAACTAGTACAAGGTTTCTCATTATTTCCTCCGTGAAAATATGTGTTGAGAAGAATCCGTTTTTCTCTTTACAAAGAACTTTTAAAATATTCCGTCTAGCAAAACAGGCTGTCTATTTTTTTGTGCATTAATTAAGTTTGATGTAAGTTTTTATTGGATTCTTGTTAGGGAAGAAGTTTATTAATTAGATCAACTACAGGCTAAGTATGCATAAATTAACTGTTTATATCCCACTAAAATATAAGGAAGTAGTAAAGTCGGCTATGTTCAAAATGGGTGCCGGCAAAGTTGGAAATTACGATCAATGTAGTTTTGAATTCATAGGAACAGGTCAATTTCGGCCACTAAAAGGAAGTGATCCTTTCGTTGGTTCAACAGATAACTTACAAAAAGTTGAAGAAGCTAGAGTTGAAATGATTGTAGAAGATTCTATGATAAAAGATGTTGTAGCAGCGATGAAGAGTGCTCATCCTTATGAGACACCTGCTTATGATATAGTAAAGATGGAAAATCTATGAACAAAGAAGTCTGGCTAGAATTGTCTGATCCACAAAGACTTGAAAGATCTTGGTCTTTTAAGAACTTTAAAACCCCATGGGAGTTTGTAACACTTGTGGCGGCTCACGCTGAAAAAGTAAATCATCATCCCGATATAAGTTTTGGCTGGGGCTATCTAAAGCTTTCTATTTTTTCTCATGATAAAAACGCCCTAACGAAAAAAGATCGAGATTTTATCTTAGCTATTGATAAATTATGGGAGCAATTTAATGCTTAAATGGATGCTGCTTCTTCTATTTCCTATAAGTCTTATGGCCCAGACTCCTTCACCTAAAGAACCTCGAAAACCCGAGACCAGACAAGAAAGACGAGAGCGACTAAGGCTTCAAATGCAAAGGCAGGTTAGGGATTCAAGAAGAATTATCGAGCAATTCTTATCAGATGAAATGTTCACAGATATGCATCAACAGTTTGAAGATATGATGAAGCAATTTGATAATGGTAATGCTGACCCTTTTGAGCAATTTTTTGATGATAAAACGATTGAGAAGTTGTTCGGTGGAAAAAGAGGTTCAAAAGCTTTTGGCATGCTTGGAACTGGTCAAAGTCGTTGGATTGAAACACCTAAAGAGCGAATCCTTGTATTGAAAATTGAATCAACTAAAGATAATCCTATCGATTTTAAAATTGAAGACGCTAAAATTACGATTTCAGGCAAAGTCGCCAGAACAAGTAATAGGGGTATTACTAGTCATAACTTTAAACGTAGTTTTAATATTCCAAAAGACTGTGACCCAGCTGGTGCCAAATTTGAAAACAAAGACGGCGAGATCCTTATAAAGTTTCCAAAGATTGCGCTGAAGGATCGACTAGAACCCGTGAAGCCAGATTCTGGGGACACAACCATCTAAATATCTGAATTTCGATAATAGAAGCACTCTGCTCAAGTTTTCACGTCTTTTGTCCGACTAGTTAAGGAGGACAAAGGACTCTTTTATGAAAAAAATCATTTGTTTACTATTTTTAAGTGTCATTGCGTTTACTGGCAGATCCGAGGCCGATGATCAGGTCATGAACTTAGATCATCCTTTAAGGGAGATCTCAGTGATTGCTAGTGAAACAGGTTACTATCCCGATTCTCCAATTGCTTTTGTTGGCGAGAAGGTTCGTCTTTTTGTCACAACAACTACTGAAGAGAAACGGTGCCTACTAATACCCGATAAAAAGATTTTTCTAAATATGGAAAAAGGCAAGATTGATGAAGGAGAGTTCATCGCTACTGAGCCTGGAGTCTATAAATTTCATTGTCCGACCGGAAAACTTAAAGGTTCCCTTACTATATTTGCTCATCCTGTCGATAAGAGAAGAGAGCTGGCCTCAGAATCTGAAGGTCGCGTAAAAATTTGGTTTCCTAAAGATAGACCACAGGATTATTAAACTATGTCGAATGTCTTTGATGATGCGATTAAAACCTTTTTGGCCCCGATCGGGGACCTTCTTGCGGATGAAAGCATCTCTGAAGTCATGATTAATGGTCCCTCTGAAATCTTCGTTGAACAAAAAGGCCTCGTTCATAAAGTTGAAAATGTTTTTCATAATGAAGAAGCGTTAACAGCGGCCATGCGTGCCGTTGCTCAATCAGTTGGTAGAACAATCGATGCTGATAACCCAAGACTAGATGCCAGACTTCCTGATGGTTCTCGTATTGCTGTGGTCATTCCGCCCATGGCAAAAAATGGAACGACGGTTGCGATCAGAAAGTTTTCTAAAGAGAAACTTGGTCTAAAAGATTTAATTGAATTTGGTTCAGTTTCGCAGACGGCAGCAAGATTTTTAGATTGCTGTATGTATCTTGGAAAAAATACTCTAGTTTCTGGTGGTACAGGCTCTGGTAAAACAACGATGCTTAATATCTTAGGCTCACGTATGCCTAAAACTCAGCGTCTTCTCATTATTGAAGATTCGGCCGAACTACAAATCAAAGCTGAACACGTAGTGCAATTTGAAACAAGAAAAGCTAACCCCAAAATGGGTATCACTGAAGTCTCGATTCGAGACCTCGTAGAATCTGCTCTTCGACTTCGTCCTGACAGAATTATCGTTGGGGAGGTTCGTGGTATGGAAGCTCTTGATCTTCTTAATGCTATGGGGACAGGGCATGAAGGTTCAATGGGTACGGTTCACGCCAATACACCAATTGATGCTTGTACTCGTCTTGAAACCCTATGTCTTATGGGTGAAACCAGAATTCCACCTGATGCGATTAGAAAAATGGTTGGTTCAGCACTTCAGTTGATTGTTCAGTGTAACCGATATCACGACGGTGGTCGTAGAACATCACATATCTCAGAAGTTCTTGGCGTTGATGCCAATGGAAACTATATAGTTAAAGATATCTTTCGTTGGGTTCAAACAGGTAAAGATCCTGATACTGGCAAGTATATTGGTGAAATGGTTCCGTGTAATTATATGCCAACATTCTTTGAAGAATTTGTTGCCAATAAGCTGCCATTTCCTAAAAGCAATTTTGCTTCACCAGATTGGTATAAGAAACTGAAGCTTGCTGCTTAGTTCATAAGATAATCATAAACTCTATTATCAGTAAAATAATCACTGCCATTTGATAAGTCTAGAACCCACGCCATATTACGAACATCGTTTTGTCTAAATTTCTTAAGACCATTTTGAAGACGAGTTAACTTAATATGGCTTGATAAACGATCGTAGGCTTCGCTCGAGCGATACTCATAGCGTTCAACTTGCATAAGAGAAGAGTCGGCCAGTGCGATTTTTTTTGCTTCAAACTTCATGACCCAAGCAATAAGTGAGCTAGCTTCGGCCATAAGGTCATTTTGAGTTGGAAGTGCAGCTAAGGCAGAGTCATAAACGGCTTGCTCAAAAGTGATCTCACCTTTTTCAAATCCAGCAGCAGCTTCGATCGCCTGATTAAGCTTTGAAGCAAGTATTTCTTTAAGGTTTAATGAAGCATCAAGTTGAGCAGCTAATTTATAAATTCTTCCAATAACATATTCATTGAAATCGCCTGATTCCATGAAACGATCGAGAGAGGCTTTTGCTAGAGATAAAAGCTCATCTGAAGTTGAGTACTTGTCTTTGAGCTGACTTGCCAGATCAATATACTTTAATAGACCAGCTTCACCTTTAGCTCTTAAAGCTGAAAGCAAACTATTTCTAGCATTTGTGATTTTTTGCTTTGTTAAATCATTTGCTTCAAGTTCTGTTAGCTTTGATTGAAGAAGTGAAAGTCTTTTAATATCTTTTACCATGACTAATAAGTCAGGGTGTTTTTTCGAGAGATCATCTAGTTCATTTTGAGAAAGGTTTTTACCATCTAAATTTTCAGAAATAAGCTTTTGAGACTTTTCGTTCAAGTTCCAAATATCAGTCGGACTAGCATCAATTCTTCCATTATTCTGCTTTACCGCCATAGCGATTTCATATTCTTTAACTTCTTCCATCTGCATTTCTACTTTTAGGCGCGCTTTTACAGCATCAAACCATCTAAAGTATGTGTCAGTTGTATTTTCATTGGCAGCATGAGGATAGTCTTGTTCTTGCAACCATAGTCCAAATTGAGCTCTAGATTTTACAATACCAAGTCTTTGATCGAGCAAATGTTTTAGGACGCGTGATTCTTCCGCTTCAACTCGGCCGTACCATGCATTTTCAGTGGCGTTAAAGAAACGGCGTGCTTCACCTCTACGGTGATCCCTAAGATAATGCTTTTTAAGAATTTCAAAATAGGCCATCTGTTTAAGGCCCAAATCAAATTTTTCTTGTGCCCACTCTTTTTCAAGTTGCTTATATTCGTTAAAGTTTCTTTCAGCTTTAATGAAAAGTTGTTTCTTCATCGCGTCTGTGAGCTTTGAGGCGACAATATAATCAATGACATCACCATTTGTTTTCATGACATTGCCACTTCTTAAAGCGACAAAGGCTACTAGCTGGCGCTGACTTTGAGCACTAGCTTTAAACGAGATGAAAGACCAAAGAAGAATTGTCGAGATGAAGAAAAGATTTTTCATTCTTATTCTTCTCCGTCAAACAGATATTCTTCATTTGTTTGGCGACGATTCGATCCAAATGTGTAAGTCATCGACACACCAAAAGTAAGCTCTTGTTGATCAGTATCTAAATGATCAATCCAACGAACTTCCGCTCCGGCAGATAAGTTTCTAGTTAAAGCCGTTGTCAAACCAAGGCCAACTTCTCTGACTTCATTTTTAATGCTGTTGTACTCAATAACAACATCGCTAGTTTCACTGATTCTAATCATGCCGCCAACTGTGAAGGCAAAGTTGCTATTTTGATGGCGAGGGTTATTTGAAAAGAAGATTGCTTCGGCCCAACCAACAAGAAATCCATCAGTTGTTTCACCGATAAGACCAATACTCGTTTTTGTTTCACGACCATTTCCTGTACCTGAGTGGCCAAGGCTTGCGTGTGAAGCGGTCAGCATCCATTGATCAGTTAACATTTTTGAAAGGCGAACAGATAGAGAATCAATTTTACCAATTTCTAAATCACCTGCGCCTGATTCGAAGGCTGAAATTTCGACTTGATCAAAAAGACCAAAGAGACCTTCTTGTAAATCAACGGTGAAACCGTAAACTTGAGTGATCTTTTGCAGATCTTCCATTGGGTTATCTCTAAAAAGAGGCATGGCCTGAACTCTTTGACCAAAGGCAATGGGTTGTTTTCCGATGACAAGTGCGATCGGCTTACCTGCAACATCTCTAATTTCGATATAGGCTTCTTTAATGAACTCTCCAAGTTGGAATTGTTCATTAAGAGTTAGTGATTGATCCTTAAAGACTTCTTCAAGCTGAGCTGTAACAACAGCGCGAACCTTATCTTTAAATCCGACAGATAAAGAGACATAAGATCCACTTAAATATGCATCAGCTTGACCTTGAGTTGAAGCTCTACCGAAAGCATTAACTTCACCTTCAACACCAATATCAAAGTCTCCCCCTAACAAACCTGTATCTTGGGCAAAAACTTGCTGTAGAGGTGAGCTCAGCATAAGGGTTAGTGTTAAGGCTGAAAGAATGCTTTTCACGTTGGCTCCTAGAATATCAATTTGGAATAATTGTAGCGCATAGCGTTAGTATATCGAGCGAGTGTGTAAGACTTACATAATGTAAGGATTGACATACACGTTAAGAGCTTGGAATGATGTACCAAACAATTTTTCTCGGAGTATATATGTTATTGAAATCACTAAGCTTTTTGCTATCTCTTTCTCTGTTCAGCTCAATACATGCAGCCTCACTAGAGATTCAAGCTCCTTATATGGTTCGTGTAGAGCGTGAAATGCAAGCTCGTGCCTTTTATACAGATGATAATGGAACTAAAGTCGACGTGACTGAACAGGCTCGTTTTTCTTCTTCTGAAAGCTATCCTCAATACGGTCAGGGCCGCTTTCTTGTTCGTCTTCCAACTTTTGGTTATGGAACCACTCATTCATTTACCGTTTATGCTAACTTCACTGCCGAAGACGGAACAAGTGTTAGTGCCCAAGCTAGAGTTCAAGCAGATCTGACTCCAGATTATATTAATATTTCTGGACCAAACTATGTTGCTTCAAGATCATCAGCTATGTTTAGAGCTACTGGTTATTATAATGGTCGCTCAACTGACCTTACTAACCGTGGCTCATGGTTTGCTAATTATGGAAATATGAGTGGTAACGGATTTTACTGGGCACCTCAAGTTATTCCTGGACGTGGAACAGTTTACGATAATATTCGTTTTAACTTTGCTGGCCGCTCTAGTTCATTCTCAGTCTACGTACAGTAAGCTTGGGATTTTTTAGTTTCTTAAAAGGTTTTTCTTTTTTTGCGCCTTCTTACCGAGCCTATTTAAAGCTTGGTTATAAGGCGCGTATATATAACGGCGACTTTATTTTCACTAGAGAATATGAGCAATGCCTGGTTCATATTCATCAGAGCGTAGAACCTCATAATAAAAAATTTGCGAACCTGATTGATTTTGAAATTGATGACGGCTGTGTAATTTTTGAGTTTAAATCAGATCTTCAGGCGAATCGAAAATTGATTGAGAGTATAAGAGAGCAATTTGATTTTAGTTATGAGAGAGACAAGTTTCTTTTCTCGATGAATAAGAATATGGACTTTAATGATCCCTTGCTCGAATCGACCATCTGCGCATTACATATAGATATTTTGAATGGTTCGTTAAAGTGAATCTTTATAGTCTTGCAGCAATTTTTCGTATTCTATTAAAAGATGAGAAATATCATTCAAGTCAGTCGCAAACTCTAGTTTCTCGCCAATTTCACCTAATTCGTCTAAACCATAACTTCCGGCGTTACCAGCTAGCTTGTGACCGATTTTATTAACTTCTTTTAAATTACAATCACTTATAAGCTGCTTAAGAACATTGATTTCCTTCTCTCTGTTTTCTAAATAATTTGGTAATAGATCTTTTATTTCATTAGGTAGATTTTTGAAACTCATACAGGACCCTGAGATATATAATTTTTTTTTATATTTATACTTGGTCATTGCTGAGTTTTCTAGGAAAGATTACAATTTAACTTGTTGATTATTTGGGAGTATTTAGTGTCCTTAGCCACAGTCTTACTAGTTGATGACGATCCAGAAATTCATGCATTATTGAAGGCCATACTTTTAACTCAGTATGCTCTTTTTAGTGTTGAGACTTTAAAAGGTGCTAGAGACTTTTTAGAACGTAGTACCCCTGACTTAATTTTACTTGATGACGAATTACCGGACGGCAGAGGTATTGAGCTTTTTGATTTTCTAAAAAAGAACAGCAAAACGATATCTACGCCAACATTGATGCTGACTAAAAAACATGAAGTTTCAAATAAAGTTGTCGCCTTTGATCTTGGAGCAGACGACTATATTACAAAGCCATTTGAACCTTTAGAAGTCCTTGCAAGAATTCAATTACGTCTAAAAAATAAAAATACAGAAAGTGCTGGCGCTGTAAGTACTCGCTACGATGATCTCGAACTCGATATTCCTATGGGTAAAGCTTTTATTCATAAAAATGATGCAAAAGATGAAATTGATATGACTCCTATTGAGTTTAAAATTCTTTATCTTCTGGCGAATCAAAAAGGTGGAGTACTTAGCCGTAAACAAATCCTTGAAGAAGTTTGGGGCGATCAGCAACATGTTATTGAAAGAACAGTTGATCAACATGTTAGTAAAATTAGAAAGAAACTCGAATTCTGCTCCTATACTGTTCGCTCGGCCCATGGTCGCGGATATGCCTTTGTTAAGAATCTTAAATGACTAAAAAAGCTCTTTTTTTAACAGACAATAATATTCTTGGTGATGTGTACAAGGCTAATCTCTTGGCCTTTGTCGACGTTGAAACAGAACTTGTTTCTACGATGGACGACTTTTTGAAAAAGTTCACAAAGGATATTGAGTTGGTCATTAGTCTTTCCGTCATTGGTGAGACTGATGTTGCGAAGGCTATTCATCAACATATTCATTCAGGTGATCATAAACCCTCAATGATTGTTGTTGGTCAAAAAAGTGAAGTTTCTGCTCACCAGAGTGTAACGACACTCCCAGGAAATCTGGACACTAAAAATCTAATTAAATCAGTTGCTGGTCTGTTTAGTATTACTGCAAAAGATATGATGAAGGTTCAAGTCACGGATTTTTTTCCTATTCCGATAAAGCTTTTTAGCTATCTGGAAACAGCGCCATGTGATGTGTTTATTCAAATCAGTAAGCCTGGAAAAGCTCTAGAGTACGCTAAAGTTTGGGATTCAAGTGCTATTCGCAGACATGTGATTACTGAGTACATTAATCGTGGAGTTCAAATACTGTTTGTTCCTTCGGATATGCGCTTAAAGGTTATCAATCTTGTCAGTACTCATGTTTCGGCTGAGCTTGATAATCCCAATCTCTCTAAAGAACAAAAATTAGACGTCCTAGAGCAGGGTTTTGAAGTGGTTGCGACTAAGCTGACGAGTGACCCAAAGGTGAATGCTGAAGTCGTTTCTATATCTAAAAAGTGCATCGAAAATGTGACCCAGGTTATTCAACAATTTCCACAGCTGAAATCACTGCTTATTGGCTTGGCTGCTAATAAGTCCCGATACCTCTATTTTCATTCCATTCTTGCAACCTATATTTGTAACCATGTTGTTAAACATATTTCATGGGGTGGAGAAGGTCATGCAGACAAAATTTCATTTGTTCTATACTTTCACGATATTTTTCTAGTACCTATTTATAATAAGTACCCAGAATTTCAATTTGAAGAAGAACTTGTCTTCAATAATCTTCTTAGTGATAAAGAAAAAGAAGTTGTTATCAATCACGCACGCATGGCAGGAGAGTTAGTTAAAACATTTCCCCGCGTTCCTCTAGGTGCTGATGCGATTGTGACACAACACCATGGTGTGACAACAGGCGCTGGCTTTACCCTAGACTATAGAGATGATGTTTCACCTTTAGCTAAGGTTATCATTGTGGCAGAGGCTTTTGTTGATGAGCTGATCCAAGCTCGTGATAGTGGTGAGGCTGCTGATAAAACAAATATTTTAGCCTTGCTTCGAACAAAGTTTCCAAGACATACCTATAAAAAAATCATTGATACATTAGAGAATATTTCTGTCTAGAGCTTAAAGGCTTTAATCAAGTACATCATTGGTTCTTTAAAGTTTCCCACATTAAAAGGGGCTTTCATTTCATTGATAATTCTAGAGACTGTACTGGCGTTAATTTTACTCGCAGAGAGTTGATTGACAAAATAATGAGCAATAATAAAGACACAGCTGACCGTCGTAATCCTTGAAGAATTTAAACGTGAAGGAAACCCACTACCATCAGGAAGCTCATGGTGTTGCTCGATAATAAATTCAGTATCAGAGTAACCAGAGAAGAAATTAGCAACTTTAGCGGCCTTTGCAGGGTGCTCTTTATACTTAGCCTGTTCTTCTTCAGAATAGAGTTCCATGTCGGGGTGATCAAAGCTTGAAAGCCTGAGCATTTCTTCTTGTTCTAAGTGAGCATCATGAACAAGAGACGCAAGGCCTAGTTTTTTTCTAGAAAGATCTGAACTCCAGCCAAGTCCTTTGCACATTGCTTCGCATAGATAAATCGTAATAATACTGCGCTCGGCAAGATCTCTATGAACGAAGGGGAAATTTAATATTAATTCTGGAAGATTTGCCTTATCCATATAATTATCATGGACTGTTGAAATAATATTATCAGCAAGTTCAATGACTTGATCGTTGACACCAATTTCTTTAACAAATTGCTGTAGTACAAGAGCTCCACTAATTTGGCTTTCAATCATTTTTTGAGACGGAAGATCCCTACCTAGATTGCTTAATACCTTTTTAATTGAGCTTTCTAAAAACTTAAGATGTTCATCTTTTTTAAGGTAAAGGAGTTTTATATTTCTTTTGGCAAGATCTTGGATAGCACTTTGAGAATACACGACTTCTTTTCCAATCGCTTTAATAAATTTTGTACGTGTTAACTCTATAAAACAATCAAATGGTATTTGATCAAAAAGATAAAGATTTCTAATCTTGATAGGCATAAAATCATTTCTTTCAACTTCGATCACAGCTTGTTCGAACTCTTCTTTTTTTACCCAGTTCATCGATTTATCTACAGTCTCTTTAAATCTAACGATATCGAAAGGTTTCTCGAAAATATCCATCACTTCACTTTCTAGATAAGCATCACCTTTAATACGAGTTTTTAATGCGGCTTCATCTCCAACGAAGATGATTGGTCGCTCTCCACAGTTATCGATGATATTCTCAGCAAGTTCTAGTGGTTCTTCATTCTTAATTGCTACATCAATAAAAATTAATCCAAAAGGTCCTTCGTAAGAAATAAAATCTAGGGCCTCAGATCCTGAAGATACACACATCAACTCAATTTTAGAAAAATGACTTTTAAAGATCTTTTGAACAAGTTCCCATTCTTCTTTGTCATTGCTGATATAGAGTGATTTCAAAAATTCTCCTAACTAATACTTAAGACATCACTAGTATAGACCATGATGAAAAACATGCTCAAATTCTTAGACTTAGGCAGAATGATTTGTTTAGGCGCTACTAGACCTCGGTAGCCAGTCTCTCCATTCTTTCGGGTCATCCCTTCGTATTTTAAGGCATAGCTGAGGAGACCATGATGGTTGTTTAGGAGCTTTGAGTAATCTCATGCCAACTTGTTCTGGCGATTTATTAGCTTTTTTAAGGTTACATGGGTGGCAACAAGCCACGACATTTTCCCATGAAGTTCTACCACCTTTGCTCTGGGGAACAACATGATCAAAGGTTAGTTTGAGGAGAGGGAACTTCTCATAGCAGTATTGGCACTGAAAATTATCTCTTAAGAATAAATTGAATCTTGTAAATTTCACGTGTTGATTATTTTTATGACGGGCGAAGAGTTTTATAATCTTTGGTAGATTATAACTTTGAGTCACTGTTCTAACTTTTTGATCATTGTATTCTTCAACGATCTCGGCACGATTCGTAAGGATGAGAATCATCGCTTTTTGCCAGCTTACTATTCGAACCGGAAAATACGTATTATCAAGCAGCAGTGCCCTCATGAGCTTACTCCTTTCTTATCAGTACCACCTTCCCTGGGATACTCCCTTTAATAATATCACATTGAGTGAAAGCAGCATCATTTCTTCTACTTATAGGCAAAGCTTGATCGATATAGTTGCTAACTCTTTGAATTTAAATATGCTTGGAGGGCATCGATTGGCAGTCGCTCAGGTTTGTAAGTCGCATGGAATGGTGGGAAAAGGGGAGTTTTTAGCTCAAGATATTGGACATTCAGTCTATCTGCCCAATCTAGGGTTTGCTTTGTATCTAGGATTTCGTCGTAACGATGCATGAGTAAGAATGTTTCTTTTGCTGGTACTGAGTTTGGAATGACTAATTGCTGAAATACCTCACGATATAAATCCGACTGAATCCAAGAAGAACAACGATCTGATTTAGAGTTAAAACTTGGGACATAAAAATTAAACTTAATTGTGTTAAGAAATTTTTTAGTGAAAGAAATATAGCGAGGGAAAAATGCTGGAGAAATTAAGATAAGTTTATTGATATTAATATTAGATTCGTTAAGTGCATTTAAAATAAGTGGCGCTGAAATTGAATAGGCTAAAAGATCAGTTTCATTATTAAAACTTTTAACCCATTGCTTGGCTTCATTTTGCCATTTATCCCATTGTCCAAATCCAGATAGATTCAAGTTTTCATGAGCATGATCACTCAATGAGTGAATGATAGCAGATCTATTCAGTGCCACTGAAAGCTCATTAAGCTTAGATGGCTTCAGGTTTAAACCGTGTGAAAGATGTAGTGGCTTCATTGTTTTATTGGATCAAGGGTTAATTCAGAAATAACACCCCATAAATTTCCGTCATGGGAGGCACTAAAGCGAAGGGCAACAGGGAACTCTTGATTAAGAGCTTCGTAGAGAGCTTTGTTAAAGGGGTCGTTGTCATCTTTTTGAATAATAAAACTAAATTCTCCAGGCTCAATTGAGGGATCAAGATAAGGTTTAATCCTTTTTAGAAGTGTCGTTCTTCGACCAAAGCTATGTCTCTTCTCTATATGCCAATGTAGATACTTGGCTTGTTTTTCCAGCTTGAAGCTAATTATTAAGCTTTGGTCTTCTTGTCTTTTTATTGAAGCTTCAGAAAGGTTCATTTCAGGATCAAAGTCTTGTGATGGAGCAGGTGTATCAAAATCGATTGTTCGTCTTATCAGACGTGTTAAATCATCTCCCGGAAATTCTCCAACAGACTGCCTAATTCGACCGAAGGATTCAGGTGCGGAGAGATCAACAAGTGTAGGAACGTTATCTAGTGAATTGGTCGACATGACGACTAGGCGAGTGACTTCACGATTATAGTGGCGTTGTTTAAATAAGCGTCCAAGCCTTTTTGCTAGTCGCTGAGAGTTTTTATTAGCGAGATTTTTGGCGGCTAACTTCCAATGCCTTCTTGTTCCCCAAGCACTCCAAAGTTTTCCTCCCGATTTGATATGCATATCGGCCAAGATAAGTGGAGCATTACCAACCGTGAGAATGAGTCGCTCTACCGTCCACCAAAAGCGATCAGTCTTTAAGCTCCATTGGCCCATAGGAACAGCATAAGCAGATTCAAGTAATGGCCAATAATCAGTTTTGGGAACCTTCAAAAAGCTATTAAGACTTTCTCCCGGTAAATCAATTTTTACCAATGCATTCACGGGGCCATACCAAGCAATCGAGTTTGATTTATTAGTACATCGCCTACATGGAACTCGAGTTGGAAACGAAGGAAGCTTGAGATCAATGCCAGAAAGTTGTTCGACTTCAGAAATAACAGAATTTAGCTCTTTTCCGCTCATATCACTATCTTTAGAATTCATACTGATTTCTAAAACATTGCTTTTAGAGATCCAGCTACCGTCTTGATCTAGTGACGCGGCAATTTCATAACGCTTTTCTTCTCTGGTTCCCCAAAGACTATCAAAGCCACGAACATTAATATTCTTGGACTGATAAATTGTATGTTTTGAATCTGGCGTTGATATCTCGGCTTGAGTTAGAGTCCATGATTCGACACTTTGCTTTTGGAAAAATAGACTCAGCTTCATTTTAGAGTTTTGTAAACGGCGCTGGGTAGTTGAGTCACGGCTTATAATATACTCAACGCCACTATCTTTTTGTTTTGACAGCTTGTGGGATTCTTCAAGACGGCCTTGGGTGGCTAAGTAATAAGCTCGTTTTGAATCTTCTTTGGACAAATCATAGTCGTAAACGACGTCAAATCCACGAGCGCTTTCATAGCTCGTTTGAAAACTAAAAGGAATAACTGACTCTTGAATATCAAGTACATTATTACCGAAAACCATAAAGCCTTCAAACAGAGTGTACTCCATTCTTGATTGACCAATGCCAACTGAAATACCGTGCTTTCTTTCACGTGCGATTTTTAATCGCATTTTGGAGGAGTTTATTTTTAAAGCAGAAACTTTAAAGGTACCCGCTAAATAAGTGGTAAAGCCCGAATTGATTTCGATAAAGTCAGCACCTAGTACTCCTAGGTTTCCCCAACCAAAAGATCCATCGAGTCTGAGTGTCCCGCCTAATTGCCAAGAACTTATTTCGCCGTCTTCCATTTTTTCAATGCTTTTATCTGTGAGTGGAAGCCTTAACGGAATAGCTAAAGCATTCCACCATTTTCCATAGCGTGCCCGTCTAAGATTTCTAATTCTATTTTCTAAATCTTGATCAGGTAATTCTAATGATTGAAAGTCCCTACTTTTAACTTGGCGGATATTGAGACCTTGAAAGTACATCTCAATTCCAGCTCCGATACTTAAAGTCGCACTTGGAAAAGGGATATCTTGATCACTCCAAAGGTTTACTTTAAGTGGCAGTTTAAAAGTATCAGCTACAGTATAGCTTTCAAATAAATCTCTATTATCAAAAACTTGTCTTCTAATTTGGGGAGCAATTTCAACAGAAGTACTCGATATTGAAAACAACTCAAAATTAGCAAGATCATCAAAAAGCGAAACGGATAAACGACTTGTTTGATCGACCCAATCATCGGACAAATCTTGAGAAATCCGACTAAATAGATTGCTAGGCCAGCTTGTTGGCGTCGGAGACTGTCCTTGAGCGTAAAGACTAGGGCATAGGCCCAAAAGAAATAATATTAATAATAAATATCTGATCACCTAGTGTTTTTAGCCTGATTTCAAAAGGTTGGCTACGCTTATGAAACACTTATAGGGTTTTAAAATCTCCAAGAAATGCCGATAGGTTTATTAGAGTGAGGTTCATATTGCGTCTTTTATTTTCAATAACTTGGCTTGTTTGTTGTGGGGTATTGTTTACTCTACCTGGCCTCTTTGATGATTCAGGTCGAAATCCATCGGGCACATTTCCATTAGATGGAGCTAGCAGTACTGCCATTCGCTATCAATATCTCGTCTATCCTAAAATTCATTATACTGAATATGAAGAAGTTCGCCGTGAATTACCGGCGTTGACCAAGGCGATTGAAAAGTATGCAGGCAATGAAGCAGAGCTTTCAAAATTAAAAGATTCACTCATTGATTTTGCTAACCCGATTGAATACACAGTTCTGCCTCCCAAAGCTAACCCTTGTTCTGAAATTGTCTCACGCTATCAATCTCACGCGGCAGCTCTTAAAAGAGCATTAAAACCTTACTGGACTGGAAGTGGTTCAACAATTTGTAATGAAATTATTGTGACTGTTATAGACCATGAAAATGATCAGCATTTAGATTTCAAGGCAGTTAAGCGCGAAACAGGGCGAGTACTTATACTCAATAACAATGGTGGCGCACTGGCACAGATTATTCTATGGCGTGATGATAAAACGAAATTAAAAAGTGCCTTTGTTCAACCTTTGGATCCAGCCATTGATATCGGCTCAGGCTTTTCTATAATGCCACTTGATTGGCCTAGGCTGGCCAGTCATCGCCAAGGAATTAAAAGTGTTGAAGAGTTTAGGATCCCTGCAGATTCTTTTGTTCGCACTAATTTAAAGTCAAAAGGACAATTACATAACCGCTGCAACTCTCAACTTCTATCTTTAAAATTTAGAGATTCATGGGGAAGAATGGCATCTGCCCAGTGGTGTTACGGTGATAGTTTTCCAAAAACTCTAGAGAATGAGCATTATTTTGCTTATAGAGTGGAGGAGTGGTGATTAAGTCTTTCGTCGTCATATTTTTCCTGGTTTTTAGCTTCGCTTCAAAAGCCCAATCATGGTTGGATGTTTTTAATCGATATCGTGTTGCTCAAGCAGCAGACTGGTTAGCCCCAACTAAAATTCCTAGAAATGACCTTCGACCATTTGTGACATTGGCCAGAAGACAACAAGCTTGTTCTGATTGTCGAGTTGATAGCCTTGGTGATGCCGGAAGGTTTGCTCTTGCCATGCAAGGTCAAGGAACTAGAAAGTCTGTTGATGGCATAAAAAACAATAAGGGTGAAACCTTGTTAACAGCAAGGGATATGGACTTTTTGAGAGCGCATGCTTGGGATGGCGCTGGCAAAGTCTTTATTGGTTCAACATCATCCTCGCCATTCGTTCAACCACAATCACTTGTGATGGCGTTAGTTTCTCAAATTGGGGTTCGTGGTCATCCTTTAGTCGTTGGCTTTAAAGGTGACGAGTCAGATACATTAATTTGGGGATATAGATTATTACCAATTTCACCAAGTGATGTAAAAGAGGCAAGTGTTCGTGACGGGATTATGTATTATCCTGTTGTCTTACGATTTAATATTTATGTTTATGAACCAATTGATGATCCAAGTTATTCAGTTTATGACTTTAATGCAGGTAGAGACAGTACATACGCACAAAAAACTAGAGTAGGGCAAAATACTAGCGCCATCACGATCAAAGCTGAGTTTACCTTCGATCAACCCGTTCTTGTTACACAAAATGGATATCAAGCACAAGGCAACGGAAGACTAGTTGATCCAGGTCGTTGGATTGATGAAAATAAAATTGATCATCTCTGGGTAGCGACGCCTTATGGCTCAACATCATCAGAACATCCTGCACTAAGCCCTAAGGCCTTAAATTTGATTGAAGAAGGTAAATGGAACTCACCAGACTTAACCAAAAGATTAACAACCATGGTTAAGCTTAAAAATTCTCATACAGTATTTCCATGGATTGATACTATTGATTTTAAAAATTTAAAAAATTCAAATACAGGCTTAAAACGATTGATTTTGAAAAAGATTGAACATGCTTTCTATCGAAATAAAATGTCGATTAAAGTTTGGAGCGAATCGATTTATATTCCAGAAAATGATACAGAACCCATGATCCTTCGAATGACATTTTACGGAAATTACGATCAATCAAAAGTCATCAGTGTTTTAGAAGCAATGAATTTTAAAATACATTTCAATGAAGCTTATTGAATTCTGATATCAAGTTCACATGAAAAACGTGATTTCTTTTTAAGACAACTCATCGTATTGATTTGTGCATTTTCATGCCCATCAAGTCCATCAATCAAAGGCGAATATAAACGAGCAAGTGCGGCTTTTTGCATTTCTGTGGTTTGATCCATTTGAATAATATATCTATTCTTACCTTTCTTTTTATAAGGTAAGTTTGCGACTTCAATTTGAGTACTTCCTTCATAAGGAATTGGAGATATTAAGACAACTTGACCATCTTTAAGGATGAGTTCGCCGAGGTTAGTTTTTAGTGTTTTAAGCTGTTTTTTAGGTTTTTTGG
The DNA here is from genome assembly GCA_964352405.1 of uncultured Halobacteriovorax sp. GTDB lineage: Bacteria > Bdellovibrionota > Bacteriovoracia > Bacteriovoracales > Bacteriovoracaceae > UBA4207. Next base: position 22,888 of record CAYGRY010000017.1, on the reverse strand, counting down.
TGTCAACAAGCTCATCTTTGATTTTATCATAAACGCCCCAAATGGATTTAGATCGTTTATAGGCTGAAGCTATTCGATAATTTTTAGGGTCTGACTTCTTATCTTCTTTTACTACGTCGATGTTAATAACTTTTTCTTTGATCGTGGCGAGAGTTCTTGTGTGGGAGATATTCGTCCAGTTCTCAAAGGAGACCCTGGCAAAGCTCGCCCCACAAAGGCTAGCCGAAACAACAAAGATGATTATTAAAGGTGTTTTATTCACGAGTAACTCCCTACCTAGTACTTAAGCAAGATAGGTGCCCATTTTTCAATGTAATTGAGGGGAGTTGGGCCGTCTAAATATTTGACAGACGTCATAGTTACTATGAAATAAGAGGTATCGCGGTTACAATATTAAGCATGCCTAGTGATGAAATATTGGTCAAAGAAGCTTCTGAGCTTAGTTTAGAAGACCTAAGAAATGTGAAAAGGATGCTGGATGAGCGATCTGGCGCGCACTGTTTGGCCAAATGGTATCAAGTCACACTCAACTTACACAATGGTCGATCAGCCAGCTGCTGCTTACAGCCTTCAAAACCACTCAATCTTGAAGCGATTCATGAAGATATAGATAATATTCATAACAGTTCTGCACACGTTGAAGAGCGAGTTGCTTTAAGAAATGGTCAAAAAATTGGTTCTTGTTCAGCGTGCTGGAATGTGGAAAAAGATGGAAAGTTTTCTGAACGTCATTTTAAATCTGCTGACTCTTGGGCAGTTGAAAAAATGCCTGAGTCTGATGGGGATCCAAGGCATATCAATCCAACTTATGTTGAGGTGAGTTTTTCCAGTCAGTGTCAGCTTCGCTGTAGTTATTGTAATCCAGACACGAGCTCTTCAATTGCTAAAGAGATAGAGCAAAATGGCGCTTACCCTGATCGCTATACCCTTATGAGCATCGAAGATCGAAGTTCTCGTGGAGTACTGCCGCTAAGCGAACAGCCTGATACTACGAATCCGTACGTAAAGGCTTTTTGGCAATGGCTACCAACAGTCTATAAAGATCTTAAAGTCCTCAGAGTTACTGGTGGAGAACCATTTCTTAGTGAAGATACTTTTAAGTTTATGGATTACGTTAAAGAAAATCCTAATCCTAATATGGCGATTGAGTTTAATTCCAACCTTTCGTTTCCCTCTGCCGTATTTAACAGGTTTGAAAAAGCCTTTTCATTAATACCTCGTAAAAACTATAAGACTACAACTCTCTATGTCTCACTTGATTGCTGGGGTGAGAGGGCCGAATATATTCGTTTTGGTATGAGAATTAAAGAGATTGAAAAAAACATCGAACGTCTTCTTAGTCAGTTTCCACAGATGAGATTGACAATAACATCTACAATAAGTGTTTTAGGAATTCAAACTTTCGACGAGTTACTGTCTAAAGTTCTTGAATTAAAAGATAAATGGGGCGCACATAGAATTTCTTTAACGGCTTATCCTTTAGTTTTTCCTCCTTTTCAGGCAGTGGCCCTGGCGTCAGAGCCACTTAAAGCCGAGCTGCAGCGTGTAGAAGCTAAAGCTCTTGCCTCGAATATCTTTAGTGTTCGCGAAAAAGAGATGATTGGAGCTATTTCGTCGAGCTCTAAGCAAGTCATCAACAGCGAGCTACTTAAAAAATTAAAAATTGATTTTTATAGATTCTTTAAAACTTATGATGAAAGAAAGAAGACATCTTTAACGAATCTTTTTCCAGAACACCGTAAACTGTTTGAAGAAGGTCAAAAATTTTCTGACAAAGAAAAGAATGATTGGCTACAAATGCTTCACAGTGAGAATAGCCAGCAAGCAGTTGTTGCTATTCAACATTTAAGAAGAGCTTACCCATTAGATGATAATGCTGAACACGAATTGGTTTCTCGACTAGCGAATAAAGATGATCTTACGCTGCCATATCTTCAATCTTTTAAATCTTTCAGTGAGAGATCCATAGGATTAATAAAAAATGGAGTTCTGTTAAAAGAGCGCGCTAATGATCTTATGAGATTGATCAATAGCAATGCCTATTTAAAAGAAAGGTTTGAGGTTATATTCAATTCAATCGAATTGACTCATAAGAATTTTAGTCTTGATCTCTTTTATATTTGGAACAGATCCGCTGTTGAGTATAGTGTTGATACAAATATTTGGGCCCATGTTTTGTCGAACTTTTATTCAAAATGTCAGACAGCGAATAGCAAAAATCAATTAGTAGCATCTACAAAAGGTCTACCAAAGAAATATACTGATAGTATTGGACCTCTGGATGAGACCATTCATAGTGCTTTTTTAAAAAGAGTACCTATTCATCACGAAGAGAGTTTTGTTAGTTTATTTAAACCAGAAAATGTTGTCCTTTTAGAATTCTTACCAGAATATTTAAGTTCCATTGAATTAGATTTAAAAATCGCAAAGGCGCTGATTCGTGTTGCTAAAGATAAAAAGCAGTTTGCTGGACAGATTGCAAAAGGATTGGGGATTTGGCGCGGGAAAATGAATCTCTGTTTAAATGAGCTTAAAGACGGTGACGCCTACGTTAATGCTTTAATAGCTAAATATACTGGACTTGATGCCCATCTACCACAAACACTCTTTGGTTTAAGTGATGATGAGATTTCACAGACTCTCGCCCAGTGGGCAGAAGCCGACTTAAAGGTTGACTCTAATCTTTTGGCAGCCATTATCTTAGACAAAACGCTTCTAGGGAATATTCCTTATAAATGGGTATCGCATTGTAAGCTGGTTACGGATGAAAAAGACCTTGTTAATGGGCTAGTCGCTGAATATATCGACTCTCACGTTAAGTTAAGTCTCGATCAATCTAATGACTTTTTTGAGATGATTAAATTATTTGATTTGGTTCCAGAAAAAACAATACTTCAAAAGTTTTTAGCCTGCGCAAGTGAGACAACGTTATATAGTTTTGTCCTCTACACAAAGAAAATGGGTCTTGTTAACGAATTGATAGAGGATTACTTAAGCCGAGTTGAATTTTCTAATGGTGATGAAAAATGCTCTCTTTTTTATAATGTATTCATTGAACAAGAAATCACGGTTGATCAATCGCGTCACCTTAAAGCACTATTTTCTTCAAAGTCTACTCACTGGGGCTTATGGGAATTGATTGTAGGGAAAGAGCAACCAAATAAACTTATTGTGCAGGCGCTTCAGATCCTCAATACATATTCAAATATTCTTAAAGTTGTTGAACATAGTTATTTTAAGTACTTTTTTAAAACGAAATCTAAAGATTTAGATTTAACTGTTCTTTCTTCTCAAAATATACCGTATTGGTGGGTATCGTTTCTTGATGAGTCTAGTTTATTAACAAATGAACTAGCTTGGTCAGCGCTTTTATCTGTTAAAAATGATGTAGAGTATTGGTCTATTCGTTCCTATCTTGAGCAAGTTAAATCTTTAGATTTTGAACTTAGATCAGTGAATAATACTTCGATGGGAGATGATGCTAAGTACGATCTTGTCTGTCTTTTACTGGATAAAAAAAATGTTCAGGATTCTATCGTCAATATCTATTCAATTTTCATGGAAAATTTAGGCTCGAAGTATATCTGGAGTCTTTTAGAAAGAATAAATCAAAATGATGTTGAGATCACTAATTTAGGTTTTTTTGTACAGGCTTTTGTCCAAGCGAATTTAACCGATGAATCTTATTATTCGCATATTATTTCAATCTTGGACAAAATATCTTCAAAAACAAAAATCGATCAATCACTTGATATCAATTGGATTAACTTTAATTCAATCTTTATTGATGCTTTGCAAATTATGGATCCGTCAAAGCGTGAATGGATTTTAAACCAATTTCTAGACGCTAACTTTTTTAATGTTAACTTATGGGATACGCGTTTATTACAAGAGTTAGATAAAATTGATTCTCATTTATTATATGTTTTCAGTGAAAGAACTAATCTTAAAGAGATGAGTTATTACGATAGTTTGTTAGATGTTTTACCATTGACTGCTATTTTTGCCGCACGACAACTACCTTGTGATAACTTTGTTAAGAAACTTAACCTGCTTGAAAATGAAGAAGGATTTTATTGCCTTCAGCTTCGTTGCTCTGGATTATCAAGTAAAGATTGGTCTATAGAACAGGTAAACACGTTAAAGCCATTGTTCAAGGACGAGTTTTATAAGCTCTCTAAAGATTTATTTCCGACAGAGTTTTGGTCCAACCTTTCGATTTCTAGTGAGTCCCTTTGTGTCGTTTCTGCTTTATATTTAGATTCTTCAGACTTCTGCACACAGCTCAATGCGCATGACCTTTATCATTCCTTTTTAGCTGAAGTTCATGTGGAAAAATTATCTAATACTAACGATTTGGATCATTTTTATAAGTCATATAAGAATTTAGAAAATGATGTGGCTGATATTTTTGAGCAAATATTTCTTAAACATCATGATTTACCTATTTCACTCTTGCATGACATAATATTGCGTTTTGTTTTTTCAAAGGAATCTGAGCGTATTATTTTTAGAATTAAAGGTTTTGATTTTGTTGATGTTCAGGCCTTATCTTTTAGTGAAGATGTTATTCAAGAACTCATTCAAAAAAATCTCATCTTACGAACTGTAAAAATACTCACCGAGCTTGAAGTTAATTCCTATGCCCTCGATTTAGCTTTAAAGTATGCTCTTGAGTCCGATGATTCAATTGATATAAAATTAGCGCCTCTGTATTTTCTTTGTGAAAGGAATGTACTCAAAAAAGTGGATGCTATTAATAAATTTATTGCTACTCTTTGTGAAATTCCACTTCATTCTCAAATTTGTTGGAATCTTGTCGATATCATTATTGATAATAAATTAGATAGATCAAAAGGCTATAAAAGCTTTGTCACAAGTCCATTAGTCCAAAGAGTTAAGCCTGAACGTCCATTTTTGAAGCTACTGGCTTATTTTAAAGGAATAGTTCACTCAAGCGCAGATATGTAATCAAAGATTGATTAATGTTTTTGCGAGATCTTGACCAATTAAGTTATCAACCACTCCCAATCTCGAAACATCATAATGAATTTTTTCCCATCGCTCTTGTGTTTCAAGTTTGCCGCAGTCTTTAATATCTAGAAAGTGATGGGCCGAAATCTGTAATGATTCATCTCTATTAGACATTGCTTGATAAGCACTTAGAGGCTTAGATCCATTTGATAATAGACGATGCTCTAATTCGCAGTGTGATCTAATATACTTAATTTTATCAGAAAAATAATATGTAGAGTTTTGACAATAATCTTGTTGGAATAAGTTTTCATTATCTTCAAACTGATGCTGGTCATTCATTAATTTTAATAATTCACGAATATGTTCAAAAGGATGACCTTTTGTTTGAGGGACAATACTAGTTTTGGGATTCAATAAATGAATTGATATTTTTTCTTCTATTGGAAGATTACTTTTAAACTTTTTAAATTCTTTTGCAAGTTCTTTTGCTGAGTTCAGACCATTATCGCATACTCCAATAAATAAGCTCTTCGAAGATTTAGCTGATGGTTTTGGATGATGTCTAATACTATAAAACATGACATTGTCGGCCCAGATTCGTGGAACCCATGACTTTAATTCTTCTGAAATAAGGATAACAGTTTTAAGTGAATTGCCTGGACGGGCAAAACGAATGAAGAAGTCTACTAATGGAATGACACCATCGACACTTGTTATCCAGCGGTGTTTTGAAAGAGTGTCGTATGATCTTATCGTAGAAAGTGATAAAAAATTTGCATGATGCTCAAACGGCTTTGAAAGAAAGTCGAATAACTCAATAGCGTATTGGCCTTCATTGAATGTGGCAGCCCTTATATTCGCTTGGTCGTGCATTATAGCTGTAGGATCAAAGTCTCTTTCATTAAAGGCTGATTGTAATTTATGAAGTGTAGGCACGATAGCACTCCGAATAGATTAACTGTGTTATTTTATTTTCAGGGTCAAATGGCTTAGATGGGTTATTTCTAAAACATCTCGTGAATTCCCAAAAAGATCGATTAAATCCAACAAAATAATCTAGTTTCTTATCTTTTAATATTTCTTCGAATTCACTGGCTATTTTTTCTAGGGAGAACTTCTCAAGTATAACTTTGGATTGATATTTTTTATCTTCTTTTGTTGGCTTGGAGTGTTCTAAGATGGAATGTATAACTTGTTTTTCATTGTAACGATAAAAACCATTTTCATAAATGACTTCAATCTTCTTTGAGTTTGCAGCTTCTTTGATAAAGTCATGATATCCACCCCAGCCTGTTAGAATAAGCGGTAAACCTGTTGCGGCGGCTTCTAAAGGTGCCATGCCAAAGTCTTCATCATGAAAAGTACTTAAGCTGATAAAGCAATCGCAGGCGTTATAAGCTGTCGCTAGTTCTTGTGAGCTTAGACTACCAATCCATTTAATATTTGGGCCTAGCGAGCTTTCAAGTTGTAATTGAGTTGTTCCTGCAGCGAGGTATTCTCCATGAAAAGGAGAGCCTTGATCATCAATATCTCCGGCAATAATCAAGTTTGCCATTGGATTCTTGGGTAGGATTTCCTGCTTAAACAGTGTGGCTAATTTAGTCACGTTTTTTTGCTTGGTTATTCTGCCGGCATAGATGAAGTTCATCGACTGTGGATTCAATTCGTGAGTTTTATAGAATTGATGAAGCTCTTGTTCTTCGTGCTGATAGGCTTTTTGATCTACAGCAAACGAAACTTTTTTGACTTGATTATTATTCTTATTAAAGAATTGTGAAACAAATTTATGCTGAGATTGTGATGCTGTTATGAATTGAACTTTAAAGTTCTTTAATATCGCTTCTTGCTCAATCCAATCATTACAATAAACAGAAAAATCGCCATAGAGATGGATGATCAATGGAACATCGATTTTGCGTTTTAAAAGTCTTTCTAGTAACTGTTTTGGTGTAGGTCTGTGATCGATAAAGATTATTCGATCTGGTTTAAAAGCGCTCAGTTCATCGGCGAGTGTTTCAAGATGAAGTTCGCCTTTTAAGTGATCATAATCAAAATACTGAATTTCATGTTTTAGCAGTGAATAAGACGATTTGATATTATCAGTGATACTGATACAACTTTTCCATTCAGAACTTCTAAAAGCATAGAGCAAGGCTAACTTCATTAATACTGCCTACAATAAGTTTAAAATTATTGTAGGAGATATACCGTCACATTACTAGGTCCGATTATGACCGAGTAATAACGTATGATTTGTGCGGAAATGGTCCTGAGAAATCTTTTGGGATAGTAAGATGTGTCGTCTCTTTGGCTTCCATTGTTTCCAATAGCTCTTGATCAAATTTAAATTTCTTTTTATTAGTAGAGAAATACAAAGTGCCTTTAGGCGCCAATTTATCATAGGCGGCAGCTATGAGACCGATATGATCATCTTGGATATCAAAGCTATCTTGCATTTTTTTAGAGTTAGAAAATGATGGTGGATCTAAGAAAATTATATCGAATTTTTCTTTATCATTAACCATATAATCAAGAGCATCGGCCCTAAGAAGAGCATGCTTGCTGGTACTGATACCATTTAACGCGTAATTTCGTGATGCCCATTCAAGATAGGTATTAGACATATCAACACTGAGACTAGTTTTTGCTCCACCCAAAACAGCTTGAACACTGACACTGGCAGTATAACAAAAAAGATTTAAGACTTTTTTTCCATTAGATTCTTTAAACATTTTTTTTCTTAAAGGCCTGTGATCAAGAAACAATCCGGTGTCTAAAAAATCAGAGAGATTAACTTGTAAAAGAGCTTGACCTTCCTTAACTTCCATCAGTTTTGAAACGTGATCTAGTCTTTGATATTGAGAGTCTCCTTTTTGACGAAATCTCTCTTTAAGGTAGATATCTTTTTCTTTGATTCCAAGCTCTGACAAACCTAGGCGAATTTCTATCAGTTGACGTTCAATTTTCTCATCACTATCTAATCCCTCAACGGCTCCAATATGAATCACGGCACACGGGCCATATAGATCTATACTAAAAGGGTACTCGGGAATATCTCGATGTATTAGGCGGTAAGCATCAGTCTCTTCTTGCTTTGCCCATTTTTTAAGTATTTTAAACTTTTTATGCATTCTGTTTTTTAGAGGTGTATCAGTCATCATTTTTCCAATTAAGTATCCACTGATGAAGTTGGTGAGCAAGAATCGCTTGTGCACTTACTTTATAACCCATCACTGTTAGTTTTATTCCATCATAAAATATATGAGCCTCCTCTTTTTCGAGGAGTGTAATCACTGTTCGTCCAAATTTTTTCTTTGTTTGGACAAGCTCTTTTTTAAATTCAAACTTTATAGTAAAAAGCCATGGGAAAAAGCCATGGCCTATCAGCAAAAGTGCATTGCTATTAAATGTTGGGATGAGTTTCATCGATAGTCTGAATTTCTAAAGAACTCGACTTCAGGATTCTTATCCATCACGAGTTTTAAATCCCACTCAGATCTAACCGAAAAACAGGCGCGGTCTTTACCGTCGTAACATATATTATTAGCATTTTCTCTAATGAATTTATCTTTTGCAATTTCGTTCTTAAAGCGCAACCAACGAACTCCGATAAAAGGGTAGTTTTCATAGTCAGCGTTCACATTATATTCATCTTCAAGACGATACTTTACCACTTCAAATTGAAGCATACCTACGGCACCTAAGATCTTATCATTCATAGTATGACGTATGAAAAGCTGAACTGTGCCTTCTTCTGCCAATTGTCTTAGGCCTTTATCAAGTTGTTTGCCTTTAAGAGGATCTTTAAGAAGGACTTTATTAAAAATCTCAGGAGCAAAACTTGGGATACCAGTGAATTGAATTTTTTCACCTTCACTGAATGTATCACCAATTTGATATTTTCCAGTATCGTGTAGACCAATAATATCTCCAGGTAGAGCGACTTCGGCAATCTCTCTGTCTTGTGCCTGAAAAATCATTGGTGTTGCGATCTTAATATCTTTTTCTGTTCTAACATGAAAAAGCTTCGCCCCACGCTCAAAGCGTCCGCTACATACGCGCATAAAAGCAACACGGTCTCTATGGCGCTTGTCCATATTGGCCTGAATCTTAAAAATAAATCCACTAAACTTGCTCTCTGTGGGCTCGATGGTACGAGTTTGAGCGTTCTCATCATATGGCGCCAGCTTAACTTCACGCTTTGCAGGGCCTGGTGACATTTCACTAATAGCATCAAGCGTTTCTTTGACACCAAAGTTTGATAGGGCCGAACCAAAGAAAACTGGTGTTTGAATTCCGGCCAAATACTCTTTGCTATCAAGAGGAGAGATTAGCTCTTCAATCATTTCTAAATCATTTTTAAGTTTTTCTAGTAGATGTGAAGGGACTAGTTTTTTTACAATATCAGATTCAAGATCACTGGCATCGACTACAACTGGATTTAGAGGATCTTTTGATTCTTTAAAGTTTTGAATCTGTTTTGTTCTAAGATCGAAGACACCTTTAAAATCAACTCCATCACCAATCGGCCATGTCATTGGCACACATTGAATATTAAGAATCTTTTCAAGGTTATCTAACAGTTCAAACGGATCCATGGCATCGCGATCAAATTTGTTCATAAAAGTTACGATCGGTGTATCTCTTAAACGACAAACTTCCATGAGTTTAATGGTTTGGGCCTCAACGCCTTTGGCCGAGTCAATCATCATCAAAACCGATTCAACGGCGGTTAACGTTCTATAGGTATCTTCAGAGAAGTCTTTGTGACCAGGAGTATCGAGAAGATGCATAAGTCGATCACGGTAGGGAAAACTCATAACGGACGAGCTGACAGAGATTCCACGCTCTTTTTCTAGTTCCATCCAGTCCGACTTGGCATAATTTCCAGATTTGGACTTAACCATGCCTGTATCTCGAATAACTTGGCCAAACCACAACAGTTTTTCTGTCATTGTGGTTTTACCCGCATCCGGGTGAGAAATAATAGCAAAGGTACAGCGCGATGCATCAGTCATTGAAAAAGCCTCAATCTTTTTTACATGCTTTCTAACAGGGCCTGTCAATTCAGGCCAGATGTATTACAAGTCAGTCAAACAAAGGGTTCAAATTATGCGTTTTTTCTCTGCCATAGTAGTTACTTTACTACTTTTGTGCGCTTTCGGCGTCAAAGCTGATGAGTTGTTACAAATTCTCCATACGAATGATTTACATTCATATTTTGAACACTCACATCATGAGCCAAATCGTGGTGGTTATGGCCGTATCAAAACACTCTTAGATCGTCTTAAAAAAGAAGCTGCTGATAAAGGTATCAAGACACTTGTTCTTGATGGGGGAGATTTTACTGAAGGAAGTCTATTTTACATGGCCGATGAGAGTGTGCGCTCTTTTGAAATGTACGATCTTTTAGGTATTGATGTTGCGGTAGCCGGTAATCATGACTATCTCATGGGTACAGATAAGTTTGATGACGCTATTGCACGTTCAAAACAGAATGTTCGTTTCGTTGGCGCCAACCTCTTAGTCGAAAATCGCTTTGTGCACTTAAAAGAAAAACTCGAAGAAGCTGCTGTTTTTAATTACAACGGTTTTAAACTCGCTATTTTAGGACTTACAACTAACGAAGCTGTTTATCGCTGGCGTCTTTATGATGGTAAAATTTCAGATCCTATAAATTCAGCCATGTGGCATGAGCAAAAACTGAAGCTTGCTGGCGTAGATGGAATAGTTGCTCTTACACATATTGGAGTCGATAAAGATAGAAAGCTGGTTGATAAGACACGCTTTATTGACTTGGTTGTTGGTGGTCACTCCCATACGGCACTATTTAAACCTGAGTGGGCAACAAATTATAAGCACCGATTAGTTCCAATTGTTCAAACTGGGGAACATGGCCGTTTTGTTGGAAAGCTCATCGTTAAACTTAAAAAAGGTGAAGGCGTTCGTCTTTTATCTTCGGAACTTATACCTGTTGAAAATGTTGAGAAAGATCCAATCGTAGAAGAACAAATTGCTAAAGCGAACGATGACTTAGATCAACTTTATGGTAGTGCTTGGCTAAATCAAGTTGTCGGAACCAGTGAGCTTGAGCCATTAAAAGAATCTAACGAAAGTCTTTGGGCATTGTTTGTTACTGATGCCATGAGAGATGCTGCAAGAACTGAGATTGCAATTCATACCTCATCAATGACTGGTCCTAATTATCCAATCAAAGGAAATGTAACTCACCGTGATTTACTTGAAGCACACCCCCGCTTTTTTGATTTTAATGATTATCGTGGTTGGTACGTCTACCGTGCAAAAATCTATGGATTCTTAGTCAAAGAAGTAATTAAGGTTGTTGTCAAAAATAATCTAGGTCTTTCTTTTTCTGGTATAACTTTTAGAATTGATAAAGACCTTAAAGGTGACATTGATATTAAAGATATGCGCATCGGTGGCAAAAAAGTGAAAGCATTTGAAGTCTATAGTATGGCCATGCCAGAAGGTGTCGCACGAGGTGGAGCTCATATTACCTCTCTTGCAACCTACGTCTTTAAATCCATGCACAGAACTCCATACACCGTGATCAACGCGATGGAGAGACGTTTCCAACTTCATCCAACATTAAGTGAAAACTATCTTATTCAAGCCAGAGAAGATGATCCTGCTCTAAAAGCAAAAGGCATGAGTCTTCCAACAAGAACTATTGTTGATCCAAAAACAATGCAAACAACTCTCTATTAGGTCAAATTTATACGTTCAAATTTCCTCCCTTAAGACATGCTTAAGGGACATGTTACTTAAGCTCTAATTAATCTTTGGAGCTCTTTCATGAAATTGGTTTTTTCCTTTTTAATTCTTCTTCTTTCAACTCAATCCTTTGCTCTTAGCATTTGGCCAACCATCGCTTTTGTCAAAGGCGCTGATCTTTGTCAGTACCAAGATGCATATGGTCGTTCACGTAGTGAGATGGCACAGGAGATGGTTAATCAAGCTAGCCAATTAATGAGCTCTGGCGCCAGTGGTGCTGAAGCCCTCAAGATGCTTGTTACTATTGATGGATTGATTGATAAAAACAGAAGATTAGCAGTTCAAGGTTATGGACTTGATGTCACCTTAGAAGCCACGCTTAAGTCTTATGTTGATAAGCTTTATCAAGATCTTCGTCCTAGAAATAAAAATATTAACTTTACCCATGCTATGCCAGTGGTTGATGTCGTTCGTGCTGTAAGAAATGGTCAGCGCCCTGGGTACTTAGACGATAACTTAATGTCAAAACTAGATGCAATCGCTTATGGAACTTACTCATACGCGCCTGATTGTCGTGGCAGTATATTAGTGACTATTCATGTGATGAAAAAAGATGGATCCACTCTTAACTTTCAAGCTCAAGGTAAACCTCAATATGTCATGAGTAATATTGCCGCCAGAATGTTTGAGATGTTTCAACGTGCCCAGTTTCCTTCAACTGTTAGAATGGGTGGTCGCACACTTCAATTGATTGGCGCACCAGGAACTCCTGTTGATAGCGCACCTTCGCCTGACCTTGCTGAACAATCATGTGAAATGATCGATGCCAGATTACCTACTAGAAATGAGTACGAGTATTTATCAATGCTAGGTGACTGGAATGGTGGGATTGGTCTTGGTCATAAAGTTTGGGCGCTTAAAGACGGTTATGTCCTTGCTCCGGATCTTAGAATTCCAACACCGGTCAGACAGGTATGGGAAGTTAATGCCCGTGAATTTATGTATTACTGTGTTCGTTAAAATATAAGGATCAATAAAATGAAAAAATTTCTATTGTTAATGTTGCTAGTATCAAATGTCTTTGCCGCTGATGAATCACAGATTATCAAAATTTTTGATGGCACAACGGCTAAATGTGTTACGAAATTAGATGCCAATCAATATAAAATGGGTGCCTACTCATTAGAACTTATCAACACAAAGCTCACTGAAGACAATGTCTATGTGACAGTGAAAATGAAAAACTATCAGTGTAAACGCACCATGACGGGTTATCGTTTTGTGCCTGTGAGTGCTTATCAAACATTAGAGTATTTTGATTTTGAACAAAACCTTATTAAAGTTCAGCCAAATCGTGTGAGTTTCAGATCATGGGTTGATGGCCAATATGTTGTTTTAACAGATCGCTTAGCTTCAAATAAAGTTGAGCAGGTTTTTCAACTTAAGTACGATCGCCGCGATGTTGATTTTAACGCTAAGACAATTGATATCGATTTTTGGATCAACAAGAATGTTTCTTTCACTAAAAATGATGAACCACTTTTTAGAGATACAATTGGTTATGGAACGTTTCGTTTAAGAATTAAAAAGTAAAAAAAGAAGCCCTCTTTCGAGGGCTTTTTTTTAGTGAATCTTTTTAGCTTTATGGGCTTCAATGATTTGCTTGATGATGTCATTAACCGGCATCTTTCCAAGCGCTCCTGGTTCGACTCTGTTTTTTAAGATCAATGGAAGCTTTGATAGATCGCCACTTAGGACAAGATTCTTGTTGGCACCGACTTCATCAACTTTACTAATTGGAGTGAAGTGAGGGGCAGTCGTCAAGACCTCTGGGTTTTCTCTAACGAGTACATAGATCGCTCTTACAACTTCAATAAAGCGGTCAAGCTCATCTTTAGTGAAGCTCTCTGTTGGTTCAATCATGAGTCCATACTGTTCAGGAAAGGCAACAGTAGGAGCGTGAAGACCAAAGTCTAAGAACAGCTTTCCAACTTTTGCAATGACTGTTGCTTTTGGAACACCGGCTTTTTCACAGCGATCAAAAGTTTCTTTTGAAAGCGTTAAAATGAATTCGTGCATACGAGGCTCATCATGGGCACCGGCCGGAAGTGTTGGGAAATCATTTTTAAGTTTAGTATAAAGATACTTGGCCGAAAGAACCGCAACAGCACTCATCTTTTGAACACCAACTGGGCCTAGTGCTTTAATATAGGCATAGGCACGAACTTTATGAGCGAAGTTTCCAAAGTGACGATGGAAGTTTCCGATGCTTTTAGGAGGTGTTTTAACACTATAAATTCCAGAGCCATTTTTAATAACTTGAATACCTGGCATAAAGTCAGCTACGCGAGAGCTTACAGCAACAATGGCATCACCTGGACCGCCGCCGCCATGTGGGATAGTCCAAGTTTTATGGAGATTGTTGTGAACAGCATCGACACCCATGGCATCGAGATTCACATAACCAGCGATGGCATTCATGTTGGCGCCATCCATATAAACTAAGCCGCCAGCTCCGTGAATAAGATCCGCCATTTCTTTAAATCGTGTTTCAAATAGTCCCGCTGTGTTCGGGTTGGTTACCATAATGCCGGCAATTCTTTGACCATGCTTTTGAACTAAGGATTGCAAATGATCAAAATCAATTTGACCTTTATCATTGGCACTGACTGGAACAATTCCATACTCAGTATCGCCAACTTTTTTAGTTTCAAATCCTGCCATCGTTGCTGTTGCTGGATTTGTTCCATGGGCAGAGGCTGGGATCAAAATAATGTCTCGACGAGACTCTTCACCGCGAGCACGGTGGTAAGCTTGGAACATTTTAATCCCAACTAATTCACCTTGAGCACCAGCCACTGGCTGAGTCGTTACGGCAGGAAGACCTGTGATGGCCTTGAAAGCTTCTTGAATTTCATACAGAACTTTTAGACAACCTTGGGCATCTTCAAGTGGGGCTTGTGGATGGATATCTGTAAAGCCAGCAAGTCCTGCGGCCCAGTCATTGATATGTGGATTGTACTTCATCGTACAAGAGCCAAGTGGATAAATCGCATCATCAGGAGAGACGTTTTGAGCTGCTAGAGAGATATAGAAATCTTTAACAACTTGAAGGTCATACTGAGGTAATCCTGCGCTCCCATTTCTTAAAAATTTAGCATCAAGATTAAGAGTCTTCGCTTCAACTGTTTCATTAAAATGCTTATCTAAAAACGAGTTTAGTAAGGCCATGTGTTCATCTGAGTGCACGTCTGTGGTTGTCAGCTGAATCCACGTATCTTTACCATCGCGGTCATTTAACGCCACACCAAGATGCAGGCCCTCTTTGGCAGCGAGGCTAATAAGCTCCTGTGCGTTTCTGCCAAAGTCTAAAGTGATTTGATTAAAGTTATTGGCATTAGAGAAGGCTAGAGTAATACCTTTTCTCTCTAATAGTTTTGAAGTGACACGATTAAAATAATCTCTAGCCACTTCGAGTTGTTTTGCTGTTCCTTTTTCTCCGCGGGCCAGTAGTGCTGCTCCGGCCATAGTAGCAACAAAGCTTTGATTCGAGCAGATATTGGAAGTGGCTTTTTCTCTACGAATATGTTGTTCGCGAGTTGATAAAACCATCGCAAGACATTCGTTGCCTTCTTCATCAACGGTCTTACCGATAAAACGACCAGCTGTTGATCTGATATCGTTTTTCTTTTCTGAGTTAAAACGGATACCAAAAATACCAAGACCCGGGCCGCCGAAGTTTGGACCAATGGCAAGGTGCTGACCTTCGCCAACAATCATGTCACAGCCCTGGGAGTTCGATCCGAATTCGCTTGGCGCTTTCAATCCGCCAGTTGCTAATAAGAACGGATCAATAATAGCAATCGCTGAAACAGAAAACTTATTCGCTAGATCTGTCAGAGCATCAACATTTTCAAGATTACCAAAATGGTTGGTTTGAGTGAAAACTAGAGCTGAAACTTTTGCTCCATACTTAGTCATCTCAGCTTCAATCGCCAATTGGTCAGCGTGACCATCTTTTAAAGGGATGAAAACCAAGTTTAAATTTGTCTCTTCGGCTTGTGTTAATAGAACCGACTTATCACCGGGATAAATTCCATCAGCGATAATGATGGTGTCACTTCCACGCTTAAGACGAGTTGAAGTGTTACAAGCCTCAAATAAACAAGTCGAGCGATCATAGAAGCTGGCATTAATCGCCTCAAAGCCGGTTAGTTTTGAAACCATCGATGAGTAGACCCAAAGAGTCCAAAGAGTACCTTGGCTTCTTTCTGGTTGGTATGGCGTATAGGCCGTGGTTAAACCGCGAAGGTTTGCCACAAAAGGAGCGATCTCATGCACACTAGCATTTAGTAAGCCGTCTCCAATAAATCCTGGCTTTGGTTTATTCATAGCCGCGATGCTGGCCAGATGATCGGCCAAATCTTGATAGGCTAAATTTTCAGTAACGTTTGGTGGAGCTGAGAATAAAAGCTCACTTGGAATATGAGAAAATAAATCTTTATCTGATTCAGCACCAATCGTTTCGTACATTTCTTTGAGTTCGCTATCAGTTGCACTGATATAAAAAAGGGCGAGCTCGCGCTTTAAGCTTGATGGATCGTAAGGTAGGGTTACTTTGTTGATCATCGGATCATTTCCTTGTGTGTGTTTTCACCCTATTTTTATCACGCACACAGCGAGTGCTCCACCGAAAAACATTGGACAAGCCCTCTATTTAATTGGATTAATGTTACGCATGAGTGATTTAAGATTACATAACTCAAAAAGCCTGCCTACGGAGCTGATTTTCCCTTTCTCATGGGTCGAAAGCAGCGAAGATCCCACAACTGGGGATTTGGGCTTTTTTGAAGGCGCCTTAAAAGCCTTTGACGGTGAGCGTTGGATTGCTTTTGATTTAGCTGACACCCTTAAAGGCATTCGTCCAAGTCCAAAAGGCTTTGCCTCTGAGCCTCTGGTCAAGGCCCTCGGTATGATTAAACACAAGCCTGCCAGAGTGATCGACGCAACTTGTGGCACGGGTAAAGACTCTCTACAGATTTGGGGATACGGCAATAAGATATTAGCTTTTGAGCGTCATCCAATGGTTCATGCTTTGTTATGGGATGCTCTTCGAAGAGTGGCAGTTCCAAACTTTGAGCTTCGAAACGGCGATGCTTCAAGTGAGAAGTTTAATAGCGATGATGTGGTTTATTTTGATCCCATGTTTGAACATGTCGAGAAGAAAAAATCACTGGCACGAAAAGAGATGCAGCTCTTTAAAAATGCCGTTGGAGCAGATGCAGATCAATCTGAAGTGCTTGAACGCTTACTTAAAAGTGGCTGTGGACGAGTAGTGGTCAAGCGCCCGATTAAGCTCGAATCCCAGCCTAAGGCAAATCACACCATCGAGGGGAAAACCGTCAAATACGACGTGTATTTACCACTTTTAGGCTAGTTTAGCTGTTACGTTTTTTCATACCTTATCCCCATATGGCCTAAGTCTGCTAAGTTGCCTTTATGTTAAAAAGCCTTAGTTTTGCTCTATTAATACTGATTCAGTCTCAGGCTTTTGCCAGTTCAAGAGAGCTATTTTCTATTGCAAAAAAGTCTCTTGAAGCCAATATCGTTGAGTTATCAGATGGGGGAGTTCTAAGGGCCGGCTCCCATCAATTTGCCAGTCTTTGGACTAGAGACTTCTGTTTTGCCTCACGAGGACTTCGCGCAATCGGACGTGATGATGTCGTCGCCAATCACCTATCACGCCTATTGAATGCCATTCGTGAAGATGGTCTTGTCCCACGAGTTTTAGATTCAAAAGCATCATGGCTTAGAGTCGCTCGCTACTCATTTGTACCTTTTCGTCCAACTTCACCTGACGTTAAAGATGAGCTTAAAGCCGAATACAAAGGTGAGCATGGTACTGTCGCCATTGATTCAAATGCTTTGGTTTTAATCACTGCCTTTGAATATCTTCAAACGACAGGGGACCAAGCTTGGTTTGATCAACATCAAGAGAGTCTTAAAAAAGTCCTCGATTTTTATCACCCCTATTTCGCTGAGGGCCTGGTCAAACAAGATAA
Source organism: uncultured Halobacteriovorax sp. (assembly GCA_964352405.1). Taxonomy (GTDB): domain Bacteria; phylum Bdellovibrionota; class Bacteriovoracia; order Bacteriovoracales; family Bacteriovoracaceae; genus UBA4207. The sequence continues at coordinate 5,114 of CAYGRY010000017.1, read as the reverse complement.
ATATTCTGACTGGCAAGACAGTGTTAAAAGAAACACCGCCACTTTTTTTACAAATTTTTTAGTGTGGAAAATGCTTAATCATTACAAGCAATTCACTGCTTTTAATATTGAGCAAAAAACAATTGATTTATTTAGATCTAATCTCGATAAAATATTCTTTGATCAAGAAATGGGTCTTTATAAATCATTAGATTACGGCGAATGGGTTTCACTTGAAGGTATTTTGTACGCCCTTGAAGATGAACACTTTTTAACTACTGAGCAGAAAAAATCGCTCTATACGTCACTGACTAAACATCCTCTTTGGGGAGCAGTTCCTGGACGAGCGACCTATCCGCAATATCCTAAAAAGCAAATTAGCTACACCACAAAAGGTGTGGGCCTTGGTCGTTATCATGATGGGCTTGTTTGGCCTTGGCTGACGGCTTTTTCTGGCAAGATGGCCATGCAAATGGGTGATGAACTATCATCTAGAAGGATAACGATGCTTTTAAATGATTGGGCCAAACGTGATAATGCTATTAACGAAGTGATGGATCCCAAAAAGAAAATGCGCCCAGTTAGGCGCATGTTTTATACTTCTGAAGCACCTTTTAGTTGGGGTGCTGGATTTGTTTTAGATATGCTTAATCAAAAAGTAGATTAAGAACTTCCTCGGAACTGACTGATGCTTTTGTGTCATTAAGTTCTGCAACGGTTAAAATCCCTTTGATATTAACTTCATTAGAATACTCTGCCTCAAGATCTAGAGATTTCATCATTGTATCTAGCATTTCGCGTTGATCAATATAAGTCGCTTCAGGATAAGTCCCTTCACGCTTTGAGATACAACCAGAGGTCTTTCTAAACGGGTAGTGGGCAGAAGTTGGGTCCCCATTAATTCTGCCTGTGCCGTGAATTCTTAAAAGATCTCGACCCACGTCACGGGCCACATTCGCTTGATGCCAAAATGGAAGATCATGAACTGATTCATGAAGTAATGCCTTGGTGATCGATTCATTTTCAGATGGAGCCACAAAATTTAAAATGATTCTTCTAAATTTACCAAACGAAGTTTGCGCATTGGCTTCAGGCATAACTGAATTAATTAAGTGAACACCTGCAGGAGTATTACCATTCGTAATATTATAAGGAATGCCTCGTGAAGAAGCCGCCATTGCTGGCTGAGTCCAAGGCTTGCCATTAACTTCTACAGGCATACCCCATTTATCTTTCATCACCATCATACATGGAAAGTTTCTGTCATTACGACAGAACATAAATAAACGAATGCCATCAGCATATTTACCGTCATAAACAGTTGTTGCATCTGGCGCATTCCAAAACATGGCGCGAGCTTGTTCTTTCGTCATATCTTGAGTTGTTTTGGCTTTTTTGTATTCAGCAAGATCAAAGCGTCCGGCTTCTTCTAAAACACCATAGATCGCTTTACCGTAATGTTTTTCAAGATCGTCTTTATGATTAAGAAGAAGGTATTGAGCACGACGTGAAAGCATGCCAGTATTTAAGGCCAACGTTAGATTGGCTACAACCTCATTAAATTTTGGAAGAGGGCGGCCGTACCAAGCTTCAATTGCGTGAGTTCTGATCATTTCTTCGATATTGAACTGAGCTTTTGTTGAGAGCTGGTTTAAATCAAGAGTAAAGCCATCTTCAGTAATAAGATCCCAAGCGGCATCCATCAATTCTTTTTGCGAGAACTTTTCTAAGCCTTTATCGAATGTTTTTTGAAGAAGGTAGTCCTTAGCTTGCATATCACGAGTTTCCTTTACCCATTCAAGCTTTTGACCAGCTTGTGCAATATTTAGAGAAAATAAGAATACGATGGCTATACGAAGCATAAGCACTCCAAAAGTCATTATTTAATTAAAAACTAATGAAATGCTAACAAGGAGAGTGCGCAGTGGCAAAGGCTCACTGCGCGCAAGGCGTTAAGGGCTTATTTTTTTGAGGCTTTTTTCTTAGCGGCTGGCTTTTTTGTGACTTTCTTGGCCGCGGCTTTCTTAGTTGCAGGTGCTTTTTTAGCGACTTTCTTTTCAACTTTCTTCGTCGTCTTCTTGGCGACCTTCTTTTCTACTTTTTTAGCCGTTTTCTTTTCGACTTTCTTTTCCGCTTTCTTCTCAGGCTTAGCTGCAACTTTCTTTGTTGCTTTTTTAACAGCTTTACCAGCATCACTTGCTGATTTAGCTACAGCGCTAGCAACTTTCTTCGTTGTGCCTGATGACTTTTTCGCCACTTGATGTGCTTTAACTTCTACAGTCTTAAGAACTTTTTGAGCTTCACCGCCAAGGTCAAATTTTAGACGCTGTAGTTCATCTTTAAGATGAGCATAGAAGCCTAAAAGCTTATTTCTTTGGACGTTCACAGAGCTATAGCCTTTATGAAACTCTTTAGAGAGTTCATTATATTTATCTTCATTGATTGTTTTAATTTGTTCTAAAAGAGCTAAGCACTTAGCGCGAAAATCGCTTTTTTCTTTGGCTTTCTTGCCTTTCTTATTCTTCTCGTCGCGGTCTTTTAAAAATGATGGCAATGCCATGGTTGTCTCCCTTTGGTTCAATCAATAAAAGTATATTACATGGAAGTTTGATCTTTTTCACCGTTTTTTCGCCACTTTATCGACTTTCTAACCATATTTGGACTATTATGAGGCGCCCCTAACAAGGATAAAATTTTGGCGCAGTATGACGTATATGGTGTTGGCAATGCTCTTGTCGATATGGAATTTGAAGTTACTCCAGACTTTTTACAAGAAATGAAAGTTCAAAAAGGTTTGATGACATTAGTTGATGAGGCGAGACAAGCTGAATTGATTAATAATCTTCATGGTGTTCAACATAAACGTTCTTGTGGTGGTTCTGCCGCTAATACTTTGATTGCGGTTGCCCAGATGGGTGGTAAAGGCTTTTATTCATGTAAAGTTGCAGGTGATGAAACTGGGGATTTTTATACAAAAGATCTTTTAGCATCTGGGCTTGATTCAAATATTAAAGACTCTGCACCTGAGGGAATTACTGGTCGCTGTATGGTGATGATTACACCTGACGCTGATCGTACAATGAATACTTACCTTGGCATTACAGAAACATTCTCTGAAGCCGAGCTTAATACTGAAGCTATTAAAAATTCTAAATACCTCTATATGGAAGGTTACCTTGTAACTTCTCCAACAGGTAAGGCCGCAGCGATCAAAGCACGCGACCTGGCCAAGAGTGCTGGTGTTAAAGTTGCTCTGACATTTTCAGATCCAGGCATCGTTGGTTTCTTTAAAGACGGCTTTGCTGAAATGATCGGTGAAGGCGTTGATCTTATTTTCTGTAATGAAGAAGAAGCTAGATCATATACTGGTAAAGAAAACTTAGGCGAAGCTTTTGAAATGCTTAAAAAGGTAGCCAAGTCTTTTGCCATTACAACTGGTGCCGCTGGTGCCATGCTTTGGGATGGTAATAAAGAGATTCAAGTAGTCACAGCTCCAGTCGATGCCATTGATACTAATGGTGCAGGAGACTTATTCGCGGGATCTTTTTTATATGCACTTACTCAGGGTAAGACTTTTGGCGAAGCTGGAAAGCTTGCTTGTGCTGCTTCTGGAAAATTGGTTCAACAATTTGGACCACGTCTTAAGAAAGAACAAGCACAAGAAATTAGAAAACGTATCTTTGGTTAATTTTTAGGAGAGTAGTGCATGTCTTCACGCACCCCAATTAGAAGTATTTTTGAAAACAAAACTCTTGGTGAGAACTTTACGGTTAAGGGCTGGATTAGATCCGTTCGTAAAAGTAAGAAGTTCTCTTTTATCGTCATCAACGATGGAACTTGTCAGTGGAATCTTCAAGCGATTGTTGACATGGATCTCGCTAATTATGATCAAGTTTCAACTCTTCTCATTGGCTCTGCTATAAGCATGACTGGAACACTTGTTGAGTCTCGGGGAAAACAACCGGTAGAAATGCAAGCTAAGTCGGTTGAGATCATTTCAGCTACTGATGAATCATATCCTCTACAAAAGAAAGCAACTTCATTAGAATTTCTTCGCGAACAAGCTCACCTTAGGGCCAGAACGCAAACTTTTGGAGCGGTCTTTCGTGTTCGTCACGCCCTTGCTATGGCGACCCATAAATTCTTTGGCGATCGTGGCTTTTACTATTTGAACTCACCAATCATCTCGGCCGTTGACGGCGAAGGTGCTGGCGAGATGTTTAAGGTCTCGACGATGGATCTAGCTAAAGTTCCAGTCAAAGACGGAAAAGCTGATCACACTGAAGATTATTTTGGAAAAGAAGTTTCACTTTGCGTAACTGGTCAACTTGAAGGTGAGTGCTACGCCATGGCACTTGGATCAATCTATACTTTTGGCCCAACTTTTAGAGCTGAAAACTCAAACACCACTCGTCACTTATCTGAGTTTTGGATGATTGAGCCTGAAGTCGCATTCGCTGATCTTGAAGAGATCGCTGATCTCGCTGCTGATTATATTAAATACCTTATTGATTACGCGCTAAAAGAATGTCCTCATGAACTAGAGTTCTTAGCCACCCGTGAAGGTGCTCCTGAAGGCCTTGTCGAAATGCTAACTCACGTTCGTGACAGCAAATTCATTCGTATCACTTACACCGAAGCCGTTGATATCTTAACTAAGTCAGGTAAGAAATTTGAATTCCCATGTTCTTGGGGCAATGAGCTTCAAACTGAGCATGAAAGATACTTAACTGAAGAGCATTTCAAGCTTCCAGTGACAGTGACTGATTATCCAAAAGACTTTAAAGCTTTTTATATGAAGCAAAACGATGACGGCAAAACTGTTCGTGCCATGGACGTGCTTGTTCCTGGAATTGGCGAAATCATCGGTGGTTCACAAAGAGAAGATAATCTTGAAAAACTAGAAGCTAGAATGGATCACGATAAAATGGATAAGTCTGGATACTGGTGGTATCTCGATCTTCGCCGTTTTGGTTCAGTTCCACATGCTGGCTTTGGACTCGGGTTTGAGCGAGCGGTGATGTATATTACGGGGATGAGTAATATCCGCGATGTTATTCCTTTCCCACGCACTCCAAAGAATTGTGATTTTTAAGTAGTCGAACGCTGATCAAGGCCCATTGACGTCGTCATAT
>CAYGRY010000016.1:0-42956 GCA_964352405.1 uncultured Halobacteriovorax sp. | reverse complement strand
GAAAACTCATCCTTGGAAAACCCGAAACATCAAACTCGATCGAAAACGTAGATGCTGTTTCAGGGGCAACTTTAACAAGTAATGCTGTTAAGAATAGTCTTAGAAAAGTTGAATCGATCCATCGAGAAATTGCTAAGAATGATTATGACTAAAGGACAGGTTCAGCTCACTAAAGGTCTTACCCATCTCAATGTGGCAATCTCTTTAGGTTACTTACTCTTTCGTTATTTTATAAAAAAACAAACTCCATTTGGAGAAGAATCTTACGATATTCAAAAAGTATTTCAGTATTTACATATAATGACTGTTCCATTTCTTGTCTTTATCTTTGGTTTAATATGGTATGTGCATATTTCACCAAAGCTTGCTTCGAGTTCTAAAAAGAAGCTTAAATCGGGACTTCTACTTTTAATGTTATTTGCTGGCATGATCGGGTCTGGTTACCTTGTCCAGCTGCCTTTCTTTGTCGGTGTAAGTCTTGTAGGCGTAATCCATTCAGTCGTTGGGGGGCTTTGGATTATGATCTTTTACTATCACGTCTATAAAAAATAATAGTTTAATTTCAATAGCTTGAAAGCTTGAGGAGTTATTCTAACTAACTGAAATGTATAAAATTTTCAATTCCTAACTGTAAATTGTATAAATATGGCAAGTTCAGCTTAATTTTAAGGAGCTCTTCATGAAATCAATTCTCGCCAGTTTGGTGTTGCTCATTTCAACCACTGTTTTTGCTGATATCAATACAGCATTCTTGGTCGTTAGAGTTGATATTGAAAATGAATTAGCCAAAATTAATACTCGCGATCACCTTGAAGATTCTCTTCATGCTCTTCATACTGCTTTATTTAAAATTTCTCAGCATAAAGAAGAAGTTTTCAAACAAGCGCTCGATGCCAGGCAAAATGATGTACCTCTAACGGGACTTACTCTAACTCGCATTCATTCTTATTTGAAAATTCACCTTACTATTTTAGAACGTGGACTTGCTCTTGCTGACGCCGCTGAAGAAATTAAAGATTCACTAATTGATGAAAAAGCCTATTCGTTAATGTCACTTAGTCTTCTTTATCACTACAATGAATATTTGAAAGATGATCGATTAAGATTTCTTTTGAGCCGTAAAGATGAGTCTTATGAACTTAAAGCAAGGGCCATGAAGAAAGCCTACACACGAATTACTGATAGAAAGACTGAAAGAAAAATTAAAAAGATGATTAAGAAAGGCCAACTCGACGAAGCGACAGTTGCGGCTCACGAGGCTTATAAAGATACTTGGAAAAAAGCACGAAAAGCCTTTAGAGGTGACTTTTGGAAAAAACTTTCAACTTTTGTCGTTCATCATATAAGTGGTGGAGTAGGTAACACGGCTGGATCAGTAAAATTTAGAAAAGGAACGATGTGGGAAGACTCTGCTCTTCAACAAGACATCGAGTCAAAACTAAAACCAATGGATATCATCACTGAAAAGACTCCGTTTATTTTAACCGACAGATTGATTCCTGGTCACTTTGGTCATAATGCAATTTGGCTTGGCACTCCAGCTGAACTTCTAGAAATGGGCCTTTGGGATTCTGAATTTATTAAACCATTTCAAAATGATATTCTTCAAGGCTTCAATATTATCGAAACTGCTCGTGATGGAACTCACCTTAAGAAGTTAAGTGACTGGATGAATATTGATGAAATCGCTATCATCCGTCGCGAATCAAGTATGACTCCTGCTCAAATTAAAGAGTTCTATGCTGTGCTAATGGCCCAGCATGGAAAAACCTACGACTTTAACTTTGATGTTGAAACGACTGATCGACTTGTGTGTTCAGAACTTCTTTATCAAAGCTACGGTGATGTCGTGTGGCCAACAGAGTCTTATTTAGGTCGCTATACAATTTCGCCTGATAACGTGGCATCGATCATCGTTCAAAAACAAACTCCGTTTAAATTAATTTTTTCAATGGAGCGAGATGAAGAATTAAAAGAGACATTTAAAGATACAATCTCTTTAGCCACTGAGTTGGGCTTCACTCATAATGGCATCGACGATCAAGGTGAGAATATTCTTGAACAGCAAACACTGACGTGTATGGATCGTGTTTCGGCTGAAGGGAAAAAAGTTAAGACATGTGTTAAGACATGGCTTAGACCAATCTTTGGTGGTCAAACAATCAGACGATTCGAATATTAGTTTTTATTTTCAATTAAGTATTGGGTAAAGAGCTCGTACTCTTTCGGATAAACTGTAGTTTTCGGCGCTGAAGGTTGGTTGTTGAGATCTAATGGTTGGATATCTATAAGCCCAAATGTTTTCTTTGCCACCATGTCGACATTCTTAGCCACAATCATATTGGTTGCTACGATTATATTTCTAGAATATTCCTTAAGAGGCTTGCCTGCCAGTTTGATATCGTAAATACGATTGATAAATGGAATCCCATACTTTCTCACTTTAAATTCTAAAGAATCAGAAAAGGCAGGAGCAAATGAATTTGAAAAATTCGAATAGAGTTCCATAAAGCTTATGACAGTTGAAACATCATTTGGGGTTAGCTTGAACACTGAAACTTCAGGACCAGGATTTCCTTGTTGATCATAGCCAATTGATAAGAATTCAAAAATATCGGCAAAATTATAAGGAATTGATGCATAAAAACTCGATCTTATTAAGCCCATCGAAGTGAAATATAAATCGATTTCCTCATTAGATATTTTATTGAGTGAACTCCTAATTGAACTGGTTATAAATGTACCCAACTCATTATTAATCGTACGTGAACGAATTAAAGATTGGGTTGGAGTGTAGATAACCTTGTCAAAGTCTTGAATTGAGTCCGGAAAACTCTTTTTAGCTAATCTTTTATATTCCTCAATTCTTTTAAGGTACTCTAAATCACTTGGCATTTCGTTCGATATTTTCTGATGCCATTTTTCTTTTGATGTGAGCACTTTAAGTTTTTTCAATTTAATATCGTAGGATAAATTAATAGCTCCAATATGTGAGCCAAAGTCTCCAGCCTGACTAATAGGCACTCCGTTGACTTCTTCGGAGTAAACTCTGTGAGTGTGGCCGGCGATGATAAAATCAATATTTTTAAGTGAGTTCGCTAATCTTTCATCCTCAGGGTGACCGGCATGCATAACTAAGATGATAATATCGGTTTTATCTTTTAGCTTTTGAGCTTGTTTATCTAATTCATCTGTTAAATTATCCCATTCGGCTTTTGAGCTTTGATCATTAAAGCCAATAAAAGATATCTCCTCCCTACCTGCCTTACTTACTAAGCAACCGTCTGGTCCAAGTATTCCTAGAATCCCAATTTTTAAAATTTGACCTTCATAACTGAGTTCTTTTATCGCGTGACTTTGGATTTTTGAAGATTTTTGGCCATTAGGTAAAACGATATTAGTGCTGACTAAACTTGGCCCATCCTTGATTTTTTCAAGCATGATTTGAAAGCCTTTGTTGCCTGGATCAAATTCATGATTGCCTAGAATGACAGCATCATAACCAGCACGTTTAAAAAACTCCCACTCAGGAAAAATTTTTTGTTTGCTGGAAGGCGCGATTGTATGAAAAATCGTACCTGCAAAAAAATCACCTGCATCAAGGGTTATGGTTGGTCTGCCGTCACTCTTTAACTGGTCTATATAGCTAATGATTTTTGCGTAGTGGCCAACTCTTTCGGCTTTTTGTCCTAGCAGTTTCCATGATCCTTCAAAGTGTGAATGGAGATCATTAGTATGAATAATTCGTAGCGGAAACTCTTGGGCTAAAAGAGGAGTTATGAAAAAAAGTACTAGTATCGATATTTTGATAGAATCCCACCTTTAATTGATTATCTTTTATAAAATATTTATTGTCATTTTGCTAAATTCTTATGCCATGATTTCTAATGAACATTTTTCTCTTAATTTTTATCTATATAGTTTGGGGAACGACCTATACGGCTATCGTTTATGCGCTTAAAGGCTTTGAGCCCTTTGGATTGGCAGGTTGGAGGTTTCTAGTTGCTGGAATGCTCTTTATCCCTTTTACCAATAAAGTCGATTGGAGATTCAAAAACTCATGGCACAGTATTGTTGGGGGCATAGGTCTTGCGACTGGTAATGCTCTTGTTGTTTGGTCCCAGACTCGCATGACTTCTGGTTTAGCTGCACTTTATGTTGGTAGTGTTCCACTTTGGCTAATTCTCATCGACTGGTTATTTTTCAGTAAGAAAAAGCCTCATATTCTATCTGTGCTTGGCTGTTTAGTAGGTTTAAGTGGTCTTTATCTACTATCTCTTGAGACTGGAAAAGATCTTAGTCTCAGACTGTCTGCAGTCGCTTTAATTGGTGCAGCACTTTTGTGGAGTATTGGAACACTATTCATCAGAAAAGGGCAGGGGAGAATTTCTAGAAACTCAGCGATTTCGGTTCAGTTGGTTTATGGTGGTCTCTTTCAATTTTTCTTAGCGTTTTTACACGGAGAAGATTTTTTTCCGGGGGCCATGGCTTTTGAATTAGAGCCGTTACTTGCTTGGAGCTATCTGGTCATCTTTGGCTCAGTTTTGGCCATGAATGCCTATAATTACCTCATTAAAACAACTACTCCTGCCATCATTGGAACCTATGCCTTGGCCAATCCCGTCGTCGCCCTCATCCTGGGTTTTGTACTGTTTAATGAGGCTTTGAGCATGGGAACACTTATCGCTGGAATTCTTGTTTTAGTTGGAGTGGCGCTAATACTCGCTTCTGGTCGTAAAAAGCTAATCTAAGTCTTCGAAATTAATAGATATATAAGTTTTACGCGGTGCGTGGTAATTAGTGGCTTCTTTGGCTATAACTGTACAATGCATAAACTTAAGCGATCACTCTGTCTCATGGCCCTAATCGTCTCCCTTTTGTTGGGAACAACCTACGCTTATGCGCAAGCTGGCCACTCTCTTGATCTTGAAAAGATTGAGCAAAGTCTGCATAGCGAAAAGAATGTCATCAGTATTTTGGAGAAGCATCAACAACTTCATAACTACCTCATGAGTTATGCTGAATATCTTCTGTTCGAAATTAATGCGGGAAGAATATTAAATGGTGAGCATTTAAACATCATTAAGAATGCACTTTCAATCTATGGTGTATCTTCATTAGGTGTTTATAACTCAATTAACAGCCATGACTTAAAGCTTGAACGCCTATCTCTTAATCTCCAATTAACTGAAAGTTATTTCGCCATTTTTAAGGCCTATACGGATGATTCTCTTTTAAGAAAAGTGGTAAGTGACCAGCAAGAATTTACTTTAAATAATCTTGTCTCATTCGAAGAGCTTAAAGAGATCCTTCTTTCTAAGGAAGCGTTAGAAAATTTAGAAGGATCACTCAAAGCCATTGACTTAAATCAAGGTGAAAAAGTCTTAAGCGAAACAATTCAGGCATCTATTTCATATGAGCTAATTAAGAATCAGGTTAGCCTGACGAAGTATTTTAAGGTGAATGGTCATTTTCAAGATCGAATCAGCTCTATTGTTACTACGATTACGAACGGTTTAAGCCGTGCCTTTGGGACACTCATTGGTGGAATTGAATGGCGTACAGGTTATTTGTATCAAGACCAAAGCTTTCAGTCTGTGGTTGAGTCAAAATTAAAACCACTAGATATCATCTTTGAAAAGAAATCATTCAAATTAACTGACAAGACAATTCCCGGAAACTGGGGTCATACGGCAGTATGGCTCGGAACTAAAGATCAACTTATCGAGTTAGGTCTTTGGAACAAAAAAGAATTAGCACCATTTCGTGAAAAGATTGAAAAAGGTGAGTCTATTTTTGAAATGAGAAAATGGGGAATTCAATTTGATTCGCTTGAGAATTTTTTAAACCTCGATGAAATCGCTGTTACACGAGTTAAAGATATTAAACAAAGGTCCCAAATTGATATACTCAAAGTATATCAACTCCTATCAGATCAATTTGAAAAGACATATGACTTTGGATTTGATGCTATGGCCACGACCAAAATTACTTGTACTGAAGTCATCATGCTCTCTTATGGAGCTATAAATTGGCCGGCAGATAAGGTTTTAGGTCGACTCGCTATTACTCCTAATAATATGGCGGAAATCGCTGTATGGACAAACTCACCAGTTGAATTCGTCGCATACTTCAGAGCAAAAGATCTTCATGAGGTTCAATATCTTTCTAAAGAAGAATTCGCTAGTGTTATCGATTACAGATTAAAACCTAGTACCTCTAATGAGTTTGAAAAAGTGAATCGTATCTGTAAAAACAAGCGTTACAGAAGGCATGGAGCAATGAGAATGCGCTTAGAGTGCCATGATGAATTTGAAGAAATAAACTATCTAGGACCACTTCAATTCTAATTATCTTCTTTTGTATCAATCGGGCTATGAATGATTCTGATTGTTCCTCCATTGAGATCCCAATTCACAAGATCAGTATAGAGTGAACCAAAAGGGTAGAGATCGTTAATAAGATAGGTCAAAGCTTCAACGCTAAACTCTGACCCATCATTTTTCCAAAGACCACCAGATAAACGAACAGAGCTTCCGCCGTAAGAGTAGTCAAGCATTGTCAGATCAACTCTATGCTTGTTTAGAGTTCTTCTGACTTCTTTACTAAGCTCTGCTTTTGTTCCTTTAGGTTTAGGCACGAAGCCCTCCTTATTGGCTCATCTTTTGAGTTTTATCTCTTAACATTAAGCTAACTTCTCTAATAATTTCTTGTGCTTCTTTTTTCATCAATTTGAAATTGGCTTGGGCTATTCCAAAATCATTCGAACCAGCGTTTTCTTTTACATTAGCAACCAAGGTCGGCAAGTTGGTTGGGTGAAAATAAACTGCTAAATCTGAAAAATCTTTTAAAGACTTTAGAGCCTCCATCGAATTGTTTTCTTTTAAGAAAAAATCAATCTTAGGTAATTCATTTTGATAATAAATAATGAAATCACGATAGAACTTATAAAAGATATCCCAACATTCTGAGTAATCACTTTCAATAGGTTTATGGTCAATATGTTGATAGGTTCCGTCGTAATCAACTTCATCAAGCCAATCACTTTTATCTTTAGCAATATGAAGTGTTGGTAAATGAAGTGGAAGAATCTCTTTGAGTTTATTCAAGCGAATAGGTTTTTCAATAAATCCCTGCATTCCTGCATCCATACAACTGTTATAGTGATGGGTATCAACATTCGCCGTCATCGCAACAATACTAGGACAGTGAGGGTAGTGCTTTAATAGGTGCCTTGTCGTAGCAACGCCGTCCATGACAGGCATTTGTAGATCCATCAAAATAAGATCAAACTTTAGTCCAGCTTCGATTTTATCGATAGCCTCTTGTCCATTTTGAGCCACATCAACATCGATTCCCATTCTTTCAAGCATTGCAACAGCAAGTTTAATATTGATCGGGTTATCTTCAACTAGTAAAATTTTATTTTTAAATTCTTCGTTATTCAAAATATCTCCTGTACTTAAACTTTAAGTAATAGACTCAACTCTTTTATTTCATTAACCAACAGACTCACTAAAGAAGTCGTTTTATTAAAACAACTTTTTAGACCATTTACTTCCTTGTCATTTGCAAGACGTTCTAATTCTTCAATATTCTCTCTGATCTTACGAGATTGGAAGTTACTAATTATACCCTTAAAGGTATGGACGACCTTAGCAACTTCTTCAAAATCCTCAGCGTTTATAAGAGTATCGATTTGCTGAAGGTAGGTGGCGTAATTCTTTAAGAATATTTCGCTAAACTCTTGTAATAAATCATCAAACCCATCAAAGTCTTGCTTCAACTTTTCGACATCAATAAGCTTTTCGACCTTTGTCAGTTTTAGTGGAGCTCCTTGATCCTCTTTAAAATCTATTTTTGAAGCATAGGATTCAATCAAAGATCGAATGACTTGGACTCGAATAGGTTTTGGTAGGAAATCATCCATGCCGCTGGCAAGACATTCTTCTTTATGTTCATTTGTCACATTTGCAGTTAGAGCAATAATATAAGGATCTTTCTCATGAGCATTCATGGCACGAATTCTTTTTGTGGCGCTTCTGCCGTCAAGCTTTGGCATCTGCACGTCCATAAAGACCAGATGATATGAATTCTTTTTAACTTTCTCAACTGCAGCCAGACCATCCTCAGCTGTGTCAATTTGAACACCAATCTTTTCTAGAATGGTGGCAATTAACTTTAAGTTGATAGGATTATCTTCCACAACCAAAACCTTCATCTGCGATAAGTCCTTAGGCTGATGAACAACTTTTGGTGCTGTAGGGGAGAGAATGACCTTAGCATCGGTTGAAATCGGAATAGTAAACGTAAAGACTGATCCTTTGTCGACTTCACTGACTACATCAATACCTCCGCCCATAAGCTCGAGAATTGACTTAGAGATTGAAAGACCAAGTCCTGTTCCGTATGTATCCGATCGGTGACCTGGAGTTAATTGCGTAAAAGATTCAAAGATTGTTTTATGTTTATCTTTTGGAATTCCGATTCCAGTGTCTGAAACTCTAAATTCAAGTGATTTTGATAGGTGCTTAACATTGATGGAAATTTCACCATGAGGTGTAAACTTGACAGCATTGCCAATAATATTAAAAAGAATTTGATATATTCTTGCTTCATCCTGAACGATATATTCTGGGATGATAGGATCGATATGATATTTAATTGATATTTTCTTTTGTCTTGCTTTGTAAGTAAACAAATCCGTTGTATTTTTGATTGTTTCGGATAATTTAAATGGTCTTTTATCAAGTTCTAGTTTGTTCGCCTCAAGTTTAGAGTAGTCTAGAATATCATTTACTAAGGTTAATAAGTTTTCTGCACAGATCTTAATCGTTTGTACTGTTTCTCTTTGCTCGGCTGACATTTCAGTTTCAGTCATGAGTTCTGTCATTCCAATGATGCCAGACATGGGGGTTCTAATTTCATGACTTACGGTGGCCATGAATTGTGATTTCATTTTGCTGGTATGCTCAGCCTGCTCAATGATTTGTTTTTGACGATCTTGAAGTTCGATTTGAGACGTTATATCCCAACTAATAGAAGTAATTGCAAGCTCTTCACCATTATTATCTCTACGCAAGTTCGCAATGGTACGTACCCAACGCCATTTATTTAAACGCTTAATTCTGTAAGTAAAATCAAATCTATCTGTCACTTCTTTTAAGAGTTTAATCTCTTCCTTGATCTTAACCTGATCATCTTCATGAATGACTTTAAACAAATTATCAAAATTGTAAGCACTTCGACCGACTTCACTAAAGAGAATCTTCATACTAGGACTACAGTAAATTTCATCTGTATGTAGGTCCCACTCCCAAACGCCAAATTCCCCAGCTTTTAAAGCAAGCTGTAAAGTTTCTTGAGATTTAAGTAGTGCCTCTTCAGCTTTTTTTCTTTTGGTGATGTCTTGAATAATGCCATAGACACTATAAATCTTATCATGTGATTTTTCTGAACGACCTACGATCCTAATCCATTTACCATTTTTTAATTTTAAATCAATATCGTAATCAATTCCTTCTTCAATGAGCTTCTTCGTTGCTTGTTTTGCAATTTTACTTGAGTATGTCTCATAAAGCTTCATGACTTCTTCGTTACTAGGCGGTACTTGGGTTGGTTCAAGATCATAGATTTCAAATGTCTTGTGACTCCAATTTTTCATTTTTCCTGGTAACTCAATCTCCCATGTTCCAGTATCTGCCATATTTTGAACATCAGAACTGAAGATTTCAAAATTCTTAACGTTCGAAATATTAGTATTAATACCAATGAACTTGAGTGGTCGGCCGTGTTTGTCTCTTTCAATAACTCGGCCGTTTGTCATAATCCTGACCCAACGCCCATCTTTATGTTTAAAGCGTTGAATACTTAACGCTGCTGGAGTCTTATTTTTAATATGATAGTTCATCTCAGCGATTGTTTTATCTTGATCATCAGGATGTGAATGCTCTGTCCATGCTTCAATATTTCTAGATACTTCATCTGATTTATATCCAAGCATAGCAGGCCAGCTTTCATCAAACCAAGCAATATTAGTTTTCATATCCCATTCCCAGATTGCAGTATTTAGGGATGATAGGGCGAACTCTGTTTTTTCTTGGATGGGATCTTTATTAACAGTATTTATCTTTAAGAAGTATGAATCTTTGTTTATTTTTATAAGGCAATAATTCACTTCAAACTCTTGCCCATTAATATGCTGAAGTTTTAAATCTCTCTTTAGCGTTTCTTGAAATTGAAATTGAGGAAAAATAGATTCAATATTCTCCCCAATGACTTGCTTCGATGATAATTGAATGAGTTCTTCAAATAGCGAATTGATATGTTGAAAATTTCCTTCTTTCGATAGAAAAGCTACGGCGAAGACTTTATCAAAAGCTTCTCTGTAAATATGATCAAGATTCTTCAAATTCATTCAAATTATCATAATGTGAATAGGCGAAAAGTGCTAATTGATCGGGTTATAAAGTCCAGAAAGATTACCCAAGGTATCTTGTAATCTTAAAAAGAAGGGAGGTATTTCGACATTAAACTTTTGACCATTTTGATACTGAAAGACAAAATGACCACGCATCGAGCCAGATGGCGTATCAAGGGGGCACTGACTACTGTAGTGGTACGTCATTTCTGATTCAAGCACAGGCTGATCTCCAACCACTCCGGCGCCTGTTACGACCGATTCTTCGTTTCGACCGTTGCGGATGATCCAATGTCTACTAATGAGCTGGACTTGGAGCTGCGAGTTATTGATGAACTCTACGGCGTACATAAATATAAACAGATTTTGATCTGGAAGTGATCGTTCTTCATCATAGACAGGGGCAACCTTAACTTGAATGCCCTTAGTCGTCGCAATATAGGGTGTGTCGACTAGCATGACTTATTTTAACATAAATAACTAATTTTCAAGCATTTAGAAGTTTATCCTAAACCATTGAAATGATAGCGCCGATAAGACTTCAGCTTCGGGGGTTTGAAGATGAGTCAAAGAAATAGTGAATCTTATGAATTTGAATATTTTGAGAAATATTTCGGAGATGCCGCTAGTGTGACTCGTACTATCGAAGATTGTCCTTGCTGCCAAAGTAAACTCATCTTGAGCCATAGCGCAGATAGTGGTAGCTTGCTCGTCCATGAGAGTGCGCGCTGCTTTGATTGCGATTTCGATGGCAGAAAGCTCATTCATATCATGAATTAAATTGAGCGAGTCATGAAAAAAATTTGTTATTTAACTTCCTTTGCCCCTGGGCAACCAAAACTCTTTGACCTTGATGAATCTATCGATTGGATGGGGGAGTTATTGTCAGAGCTTAATGAAGAGATCTCAAAGAAAGAGTTGCAAGAGCTCGATGAAGAATTCTATGTCTGTTTTGAGGGAGAAGCTCTTAGAAAAACAACAGGTAAACTTGAAGACCACGTTAAATTTAATGGAAAGTTAACCGCTACTTATGGAACTAAATGTATCAACTCTGGTAAGCCTATGGTTGATCATATTGAAATAGACGTTAAGTTTGTTGTGATTGATAAAGAGTTGATTGCTCGCTACGGCTACGAAGAAGAGACAACTCTTTTTGTTGATGATGATGAATACGAGCTTTATACAACAGAGGATAACCGCTTTGATATCAAAGAGATTATCCATGAGTTTATATGGCTAAATAAAGATCAATATCCAAGTCTAGAAAATAAAGAAGATTAGCCTGCGACTCTAAAGCCTTGCTTGCGCTCAAGCTCTTCAGCTGCTTCTAGTGAAAGTCGTGCCCAAGGCATCTTTTCTAGGCGCTTCATTTCAATCGGCTCTTCACTTACTTCACAGTATCCGTAAGTACCTTCGTCGATTTTTCTTAGAGCAACATCAATTTCTCGAAGTCTTTTAATTTCTCTTTCACGAAGACCAAAACTTACGTTTTGGCTGATAACAACCTGAGCAAGATCACCATCTTCTGAAGCATCGTCTGGTGAAATTTGCAGATCTTCGACTTGAGTATTTTTCATCGAGTTTAAAATTTGATTTTTAAAATCGATTAATTTTTTCTTTTGAGATTGAATAAATTTTTCATCAAATGTCTTAGCCATCTTGCTATTCCCCCGTGGTTACAACGCCAACAATCTTACCACCAAGCTGAGTTTTTAGTATCCATGGGGATGAGGTTGCCTGCTGATACTAAATAACAAGGGGTTGTGATGATTACTAGAGTAGGCTGGTGCCCACTATTTCAGTCATCTATTCTTCTGCAATTTGAATTTCGATGCCCCAGCGATTAGCTTCTTGATCTAACAGTTCAAGCAGCTCACTTTTTGTTAAAAGAACATCAATAATTGAAAATTTACTTTTGGCCGTGATGACACAACCCTCTTCGCAAACCATATCGGATGTATCGATAGCGACGATATTAACAGGCTCTTTATTTTGAAAGTTTGAATACCA
Organism: uncultured Halobacteriovorax sp.; assembly: GCA_964352405.1. GTDB lineage: Bacteria > Bdellovibrionota > Bacteriovoracia > Bacteriovoracales > Bacteriovoracaceae > UBA4207. The sequence goes on along the minus strand of CAYGRY010000016.1, from coordinate 30,526 downwards.
TTTAAAAAACTCTTGAACTTTACTCTTAAGAGCTGGCTTAAACTGTTTAGCTTTGTCATCAGTTTCTAAATTAAATAAGAAGCGCCCTGCATCCATCTGCTTGCCATTAATAGCAATATTAATGACTCCTTTAGAGCATATGCGAAGTGAGTTATTAAAACATTTTGGACAATACATATTTCTTACTTGTTAACGCTTATCTTATTGTTAAAGTTCTATCATAATAAGTGAAAGCGAGCTATCCAAGTATTAAAAGGTATATAAGATGAATTTCGAAAGTAAGTTTGTAAAAATGCAAGATAATGTTGAGCTGCACACTCAGATAAGAGAAGTCGACAGTGAATATTGGCTAATTGCGACTCATGGCATCGGCGAGCATTTAGAACGACATGCTTATCTTAGAGAGTTAGTAGGTAGAGAATTTAATCTACTTCAATATGATTTGAGAGGTCACGGTAAGTCGCTTGGCCAAGCAGCAAACATTCAAGACTTTAATCAATACAGAGATGATTTGAAGTCGATCATCGATTTTTTACATGAACGTTATAAAATGAAGAAGTTTGTTTTATTTGGTCACTCGATGGGTGCACTTATTACTGCCGGATTTGTTCAGAATGTTAAAGAAGAAAAATACAGGCCAAGTCTTGTTTATCTTAATGCTCCGCCAGCTGGCTTTCCACCTCCGCTTGGAGCAATTGTCGATAAAGTATCACTTTCAATTTTTGAAAAAGTTGCGGGGTTTAATAGCAGTATTCGTCTTGGTGGTTTAGTCGATTTAAATTTCCTATCGCATGATCCCCATGTCAAAGAAAGATATGTTAATGATCCTCTTAATGCCCTAAAACTTCATACTAAACTTTTATTACAACTCGCAAAAGATTCTAAAAAAACTTTTTCCAAGCCTATCAATCCAGAGTGTCCAGCGTTTGTCTCTTGGGGAAGTGAAGATCGTATTGTTTCGCCTGAACACTTAAGAGAATATTTTTCTACGATAGAAAAAAAATTCGAAGTGAAAGAATTTGAAGGTGCCTTTCATGAAATTCATAATGAAGTGGAAAAGTTTAAATTACCTTACTTCGAGTATCTTAGTGCTAGTTTAAAAAAAGTTTTAACTAAAATACCATTTGAAGAAAATAATCATGAATGAGCTCGCTAAAGAATTTATTGGAAGTGGTTTTTTTAGACTGGAAGCTGCAGGAAGACAGTGGGGGATTCTTGAAGAGGGAATTCACCATCAATTAACTTTTGACCAACGAAACGTTGGAGATTTATTTGTTAGTGAAGATGTCTCCAAAGAAAATGTAGATCTTTTTATTCATCATGCTGCCGCAGTTGTTCACGCAGGTGAGGAAAAGATTGATGAAATGTTAAAAGTTTTAGCATGGCTTAGAACAGTGAAAGGTTTCGCACCAGAAATATTTAATTGGATTGGTGTTTATTATAAATCAAGTTATTTACTTGGCGAAGATTCAACTGATCTAGTCCTAGGACCATTTCTTGGTGAGCCAACTGATCATACTCGTATTCCAATCGATCGCGGTTTATGTGGCTTGGCTTTAAGAGAAGAGCGCGTGATTAATCAAGCTGATGTTCACGCCGATTCAAGACATATTGCTTGCTCATTGAAGACAAAATCAGAACTCATCGTACCGTTACCGGTAAAGTCTGAGGGTGGTTTTATCGCTGAGCTGGATATCGACAGTCATCAGCTTTCAGCCTTTTCTCCCGCTATTGAAGCTAAAGTAAAAGAGTTTTGCTCAAGCTTTCCTCTTTAATTTCAGGAGCTTAGTTCTATATCGAGCTATCGTTTTAGTCGCCTAAGGTGTTAATAAAACAGCATTTCCGTCCGATAAGTCTACTGAGGAGGCCTAGAATTTCTGGGCATAATTTAAACCAAGTAGGAGTTCGGTGGCGGTCAATAAGCTAGACCTCGACATTGAATTTGAAGACGAAGATGAGTCCAAGCGCCTCGAAGAAGAACGCAAAAAGCGTGAAGAGGTCAAGGAAGTCAATCTAGAGTTTTCAGTTGAGCCTGATGAAGAAGATGGCGCGGACAGTGGTGCGTCTTCAGGGGCAGCTTTGAAAAAAGCTCAGGCCGAAGCTCGTCGTGCTGCGCTTGAAAAGAAAAATGGTACTCCTTCTCCACAACAAAATACTTCCAATGCAAATGTTGCTGATATTCAAGCTGCAAGACAGGCTCGTGCACCCGTTCGTGAACAGACTGAACCAAGTTTAAATTTTAATAAACCAGAACCTTCAATTAACCACGTACCTACTAGACCTAGTGCCTCCTCACCGCAATATCGTCTAGGGGATGAGTTAAATTATGCGATAGAGTCTAACGCTTTATTAAATGCTGAAATTCAAGCAAGAGTTCAGCTCGCTGTATCACAAGCTAAGACTGAGGTTATCGTTAAAGCTGCTCAAGAGGCGAAGATACTAGAGCACAGAATTGTTAAGCTGTTAACTCAAGCGCATGGCAAAGCGCCTGCTGCCAAGGCAGAGTTGATGGCGATTAAGAAAATGTTAGCGGAGCACGCTGACGCTAGAAATTTGATTGAAACCAACGAGCCACAAGTTGAGCAAGTGGCCGCGCCGGTAAAAAAGAAAAGCTCAGCTTCTTGAGCCTAATGACTCTATATATTGAACACGAATAAGCGCCGGTGGATGAGAATGATACCAGGAGCTGTAGATTGAATCTGGAGTTAATGTACTGGCATTTTCTTTATAGAGTTTCACAAGAGCATTAATCAAATCATTCGCTTGCGAATAAGTTGCTGCAAACTCATCTGCTTCAAATTCATGTTTTCGAGACATCCAAGAGTAAAGGGGTGTGGTTGGAAAGGTAAATACACCAGCGACCAATGAAAATAAAATAAGCGCTTTAGCATGAGTCATACTTCCAGCATTCATACCATCAAAAAATGGTTGCCAATTGGCAAGCTGACCAAGAATCCAAAATCCAATCAGGCTCATGATAAAAGCTTTAGCTATCATTTTAATAATATGTTTTTTCTTAAAGTGACCAAGTTCGTGAGCGAGAATGGCCTCTACTTCACCAGGTTCTAAACTTTTTAATAATGTATCGTAAAAGACAATACGTTTACTTTTTCCAAAACCAGTAAAGTAAGCATTACCATGGCTACTTCTCATTGAAGCATCCATGACAAATAAGCCGTTGCTTTGAAAATCGGTGCGAACTAAAAGTTTTTCAACGCGATCTTTTGTTTCGCCGTCTTCCATGGGGTAAAACTTATTAAACAATGGTGCAATAAATGTTGGGTAAGCCCAAACGATTGTAAGTTGAACAGCCGTCATGAAGGCCCAAGCATAAGCCCACCAAGAGTCACCAAGGGCATTCATGATCCAAAGAATTCCAAGAATTAACGGAACACCAATAAGAAAGCCAAGTATTGTTCCTTTAATCATATCGATAACAAAAGTTTTTGGTGTCGTTTTGTTGAAGCCAAATCTTTTCTCAAGGACAAAAGTTGAATAGATCGATTGAGGGAAACTTAGAACACCGTTGATCAAGCTAAAAAAGACGATGAATAAAACACCTTGCCATAATGGTGATTCAACTCCTGACAGACCTACTAAATGATCTAAAGATTTTAACCCACCACCTAAGGTCCAAACTAAAAGAATAAAAACTTCAATTAAGCTAAAAAATTGTGAGGTATTAAGTTTTGCAATGGTGTAGTCAGCAGCTTTTTGATGATCACCCAATGTGATGGTGTGACTAAATTTTTCTGGCACCTTCTCTTGGTTCTTTCTAATATTATTTTTTTGTCTTGAATCAAGCCAAGCTTCAATCAGTCCTTTTGAAACTAAGAGAACTAAAAAAACTTTAGTAAAGATTTCTGCGTGCGACATGGCGACTCCTTAAGTGAGCTTATTATAAGGGGGAAAAGGGTATAAGCAAAGACGCGTTAATGGCTTTTAATCGTAGAAATTGTGCAAAACAGCGAAGCGTTGAAGTAACACTAAACAACCGCTATGATTCGCCTATGCAACCCAAAATACATCAAATTTTTGCTGGAAATAGCTTAAGAAACTTTAACTATATTGTTGAGTCAAAAAATGGCTTCGTCATCATTGACCCTTATGATGCTAAGCAAGTCATTCATGCTCTCGGTAGCAATCCAACTATTATAGCTTTAATCAATACACACGAGCATCATGATCATATTCGAGGCAATAAAGAGCTTAAAGATCGCTACAGCTGCCAAGTCCTGGTTCACAAGAATGCTCTAAAAACAGTGCCTGAAGCCGATCGAGCTCTAAGCGCTAAAGAGCATATTGATCTTGGGGCAGGCTGGAATTTAGAAGTGATCGATACTCCAGGACATACTTTTTCGCACTTATGTTTATTGTTAAAAAACGAAAACAAAGTCAAAGCCGTCTTTTCCGGTGATACCATGTTTAATGCTGGCGTAGGCAATTGCCATAATGGTGGAGATCCTAGCGTTCTGTTTGAAACAATTAGAGATTACTTTAAAACTCTTGATGATGATGTTGTTCTTTATCCAGGACATGATTATTTAAGAAATAATTTAGGTTTTACACTTGAGCGTGAGCCAACCAATCACGAAGCAAAGCGTTGGCAGGAAAAACATCTTACAATTGATCAGAACAAAGACTTTTTTCTAACAAAAATGAAAGATGAACGCTTGATTAACACTTTTCTAAGATTAGATCAGTCATCCGTCATCGACAATTTGCCAAATCATGTACAAGATGAAAAAGCAGTTTTTATAACGTTAAGAGAACTTCGAAATAAATGGTAGGGACTTATGGCCAATTTAAAAATTAATAGCGCAGCACCAGCATTTTCTTTATTGAATCAAGATGCAGAGAAAATCTCTCTCAAAGATTTTAAAGGGAAAAATGTCATTCTTTATTTTTACCCAAAAGCGATGACTCCTGGATGTACGACACAAGCCTGTGGACTAAGAGATTCAAAAAGAAAACTAACAAGTGCTGATACAGTAGCATTAGGCGTAAGCCCAGACGCTCCAGAAAAGCTGACGAAGTTTATTGCTAAAGAAAAACTTAATTTTGATTTACTTAGTGATCCAGATCATAAGATTGCAGATAAATACGGTGCTTGGGGCCCTAAGAAATTTATGGGCAAAGAATATGATGGAATTTTGAGATCGACCTTTATTATTGGTAAGGATGGAAAACTCAAGCACATCATGGCCAAGGTCAATACTAAGACACACCACGATGACGTTTTAGCTTGGATCAAAGAAAATTTGGACTAAGTCCTTATTATCACGTTTATAATTTTAAACACTTAGCAGATGGAACTTCTCGAATCGTCCTGCCTTTGGTAAAAAGACGCATTCTATTTGGAGGGGTTCCATGGCTAAGCTTTTTATTGTTGTTTCATTCCTGCTTTTAAGTTCTTGTTCTTCTTCCTCAAAAGCTAGCTCGAATAGCCTCGGTTTTAATTCAGGCAATCAAATTGAGATCATGGCTTATAATGTCGAAAACCTTTTTGATACTTTACACGATGAAGGCAAAGAGGATTGGACCTTCTTACCATCTAAAACTGAAGGTAAAAACGAAGCTTGTGCCAAAGTAAAGTATAAAAAATATAGAGACGAATGTTTTGAAACTGATTGGAATGATGAAAAGCTTGAAACAAAACTAGAACAAATTAAAGATGTTTTAATACGCGAAAGATCAGCTCTTCCTGACGTCTTGGCCCTTGTTGAGATTGAAAATGAAAACGTCATTTCTCTTTTGGCAAAGAAACTTGGTTATAATCAATTTACAGTATCAAATTCTCCAGATGAAAGAGGGGTAGATCTAGCTCTACTTTGGAATGAATCAAAGCTTAAAAAAGTCGCAAAGAAAGAGCACGAAATTAAAAGCAAAGCTTTAGAGGGACGAGCAACAAGAAATATCTTAGAGGTTGAGTTTCTCGTAGTAGGCAAACATCCATTAACTGTTTTTGTGAATCACTGGCCTTCACAGGGTAACAAAAATGAATCGCGCGTCGATGCAGCGAAAATCATGATGAAACGTGTAAAAGAAATTCAAAAGAAAAGTCCAGCTATGGCGATCGTCTCAACTGGAGACTTTAACGTCATTGACACCAATAGACCTGACCCATTTTTTAGTGTGGTTGAGGCCCAGGGGCTTCTAGACGTCCATGGTTTAGTCATGGAGAGTAAAGATATTGATTATAGAGTTAAAGTAACTTATCCACTTGGAACTTATTTTTACGGCAAGAGCATGCAGTGGAATTTACTTGATCGTTTCTTTATTTCAAAAAACTTGAACGATGGAAAAGGGCTAGATCTTGTTATTAAAAGTTATCAAATCTATGCACCTAAATTTATCACAACTCAATATGAGTATTACCATAAGACAGATCACCACTACGGATCAACAGTTCAAGGTGTCCCAAGACGTTATGAGCATAATACTGCCAGAAGTTCTAAAGCAGGATTCTCCGATCACTTTCCAATTATTATGAAGCTTAAATACTAGAAGATTATTTAAGCTTAAATTCTTCAAAAGCTTGTAGGAATCGTTTTGCTATGAGCTTTGAATTTATATAATACCACTCAGCCGAGCGCTTATGTGCTTGAACTTCATAAAGCTTATGATGTCTTGCTATAAAGGCGACTTGAATTTTAAGGACAGCTTCTCTTTGGCTGGCATCGACTTTGCTGAGATTAATATCTTCTTTTGTTCTCGAGCGAACTTGATAGTTCATTCCATTAAGTTCTAGCTCTTCAAAATATACGGGAAGCTCACCCCAAATATTCTTGGCCAGACTTTCAAGCTCAAGTGGAGTTTGAGATGTCGTAGAAAATAGAGTTGCTGGACTGGCTCGTTGTTTTAATTCAATGATATCAAATTGTGACTCTTGATTTTCGATCAATACCCAATATCTATTGAGTCCGCCGCTACCACCATTTTCTTTGAGATAGGCTGCAACATCATAAACTTTAAGGTTTAAAAACTTTTTAGTTACGACTTGAGTTACTTGAGTCTTAATCTCATCGCTAGTAGCAATAACCTCATCATCTAAAATGAAATGATTATCAAGTGTGAATTTTTTTAAATTCTTAAGGCGTTTTTTTTCAAGATCTTCTACTAGTGATTCAGGCATATCAGGAACATTCGGTGTGCCTTCAAGGTGTGCAATATAGTAGCTGATAAGCTCTTGGATTTGAGCATTCGAAAGACTAAAAAAATGAAGGCTTGAAAAATAGCGAAGAGCATCTAATGGAAGTGGGCAAAGGCCAGAGTCGTCTAAATCATTAAAAAGATACTTGGTATATTTTTCGAAGAGAATAAAACCAAAGTTATCGATATGACCATCTCCCAGACATATACCTTCCTTGGCCGTTTCCACTAACTTGATGTCTTTGTAAAAGGAAATTGGAAACGAGCGATAAAACATGAGTGGAGATTCGAGGGACTCTGATAATTTATTAATGAAATTTTCATCACTTAAAAAAACATAATCTTCTCTTAGTTGAGTATTTGTTATTTTCGTTGTGCGAAACTCAAGGTCTTTTTGAATATCGTTTTTTTCAACGCAAGAACAAAGTACTAATAAGAGAAGGAAATATCTCATAGTGAATCAATCTCTTTATAAAATTTATTTTTAATATCTTCGCCTAAAAATGAAGCTTTAAAAGAATTCTTAGCCAGTACTTTGAGTTCTTCCTTTGATAGATCAAGTGCCTTTTGAGTGCCGACAAAGTTTTCACCAAGATAGCCACCAAAATAAGCTGGATCGTCGGCATTAATCATGGCGACTAGACCTTTGTCCAGAAGGCTTCGTAAATTATGATCTTTTAAGTTATCGAAAACTTTAAGTTTTACATTTGAATAAGGACAAACTGTTAAAGGGATTTGATGTTCTTTTAAATAATCGACAAGTTTTTCATCTTCAAGACAACGAACTCCATGATCAATTCTTTCAACTTTTAAAAGATTGAGAGCTTCCCAAATATATTCAGCAGGACCTTCTTCTCCAGCATGAGCTACAGTTTTAAATCCTTCGGCCATTGCTTTTTCAAAAACCTGTTGAAACTTAACTGGCGGATGACCAACTTCAGAAGAGTCTAATCCAACGCCAATAATTTTATCTTTATGTCTAATGGCATGGTCTAAAGTTTTAAAAGCTTCTTCTTGAGACAAATGTCTTAAAAAGCACATGATAATATGTGAAGTAATACCAAGTTTCTTTTCACCTTCTTTTAGGGCTGCATGAATTCCATTGATAGAAACATCAAAAGGAATATTGCGATCTGTGTGGGTTTGTGGATCAAAAAAGATTTCTGTGTGGCGAACATTATCTTCTTTACAGCGAAGAAGGTATTCCCAAGTCAGATCGTAGAAATCTTGTTCTTTTTGTAAAACCCCAGCACCTTCATAATAGATATCTAAAAAAGACTGAAGGTTGTGAAATTGATATGCATTTCTGATTTCTTCGACTGATTTATATTTTAATGAAATATTATTTCTTTGGGCCAATTTGAACATAAGTTCTGGTTCAAGTGATCCTTCAATATGAAGATGAAGTTCGGCTTTTGGTAGTTTAGAAATAAAGTCTTGCATAATATCCTCGTCTTTTATCGATAAACAGAAAGAATGGTAAGCCCAGTTGCTTTCGTTAGTCGTGTTTCAATTTCTTTTGATCTTTGCGGAGTGATGACTTTGAGTTCGCGTACTTCGTAGTCGAAGATACCTTCATGGTTACCGCGATTTTCTCTATGCCAACTTAAAGGGTAGGGACGTTTTGGTGTATTGAGTTGGACAGCACTTGGGTTAATCTTTTTTAAGATCGCAGTGTATTCATCAAATTCTTTATCATTCATTGGCATAAACATTGATTGAACTTCAATATCACCTTTATAGACTTCTTTAAATTTTAAGATCCCTGCAATAACGCCTGAAAGGGTTATTCCACTAGCAGGACGATTAACTCGTGAAAATAATTCTTCATCAGCAGCATCAATTTTTACGATGACCTTATCTAGCTTCACTAAAGCATCTCTGACCGATTGATGATGAAGTTCAGTCGCATTAGTTAAAATGTATTGTGGAATAGTTGGGGCAAGAGATCTAATGCCATCAATAATGTCGCTTAAATTACTGGCAAGAGTTGGCTCGCCTGAACCCGAATAAGTAATGACATCAATTTCGGTATTTGCATCAAGCTTTTCTTTTAGATCATCTAAGATTTTTTGCGTTGGAACATATTCTCTATGAAGACTGGTAATGTCTTGAATATGTCCGAGCTGACAATAGACACAATTAAACGAGCATGTGCTTGTTTCAAAAATGGGATCGATGCCTAAAGATAGTCCAAATCTCCAAGATTTGACCGGGCCATAAACAGTTTTTGAATTGACGAAAGTGCTCATGAGCGATTTTCCTCTAAAATTTCTAGCCCTTCGACGGTCCCAATTAAAAAATTAATCAGTCTTTTTGTTTCATTATACATGGTCCTATCGCCCCGTAGGACCATATCTCTCGTCATATCTCCACGCGTGTGGGCCAAAGTTGAGTAAAAACATAGACCTTCGTTAGCCTCGAAAACAAAGTATACAAAGGACGATTGGGCTTTTGGCATGCGCAAATGAAAGCGAAACATGTCTGGTAGTAGTGGTGGGTCTAGTTCAAATTCAACTTCATTCATGAGCTGAGATTATCCCCGACAAGGACAGTCGTCAAAGCCCACTTGTTTGAAATCGTTGACGCACGTTGGACACGGAGTATAATAAAGTGGTCGGATAACTCATTGGAATTTTTATAATTTTAGATGAGTCCATTTTAGCGACGTCATGGAGGACGATGCAGTGAAAGGATTGATTACCCATTATAGGTTTTTTGCACTGATATCTTTACTCAATTTAGGTGGATGTGCATGGCTTCAATCACGTCAATCACTGTTTGGTAACGAAGAGGAAACGGCTGAGCAAAAGCCCGTCGCCACAACGGTCCCAAAAGATCAGTACGACCAATTACTTCAAAAATACGAAGCTCTTCAAACTCAATTTCAAGTCAAAGAAGCAAGAGTTGATAACGATGCCATGATGGGCGTTGAATCACAAAACGCTGATTCAACTGGTGAAGCACTTCTTGGAGATCTTCAAAAAGCTGGCTCTGGTGAATTGGCCGAAACAGTTGATGTTTTCAGCCAAACCAATGGTACAGCTGCCAGTAAAGCGGTTGTTAATTCTGATGACTATAGCTCTGTTGACGTTGAAGCACAGATTCGTAATCTTCAAACCGCCGAACAACTTGTCGCTCAAAATAAGTTTGATGAATCACTTAATTTACTTAAGCCACTTGAAAGGTCTCCAGTAAGACAAATTCGAGTCAGAGCTCGCTATCTTGTAGGTGAGTCGTTGTTTAAGCAAGGCGACTATGATCTTTCAATGCAAATCTTCGAGGAGATTATTGAAAAAGATGCATTTTCAGGAACAGTCATTAAAGCCCTTGGTAGACTTATTGTTTGTTCGGAAAAACTAAAATTAGAAAAGAAGAAAGAACGTTATTATTCTTTGCTTCATGATTTTTTTGAATCCAATATTTAGGACGCTGATTGAAGAAGATTGAGCTAAGAACATTAATCGTTTTAGTAGGTATGCTGGCCATGCAAGCGCCAAGCTACGCTCAAGATCTTGATTCACTTGAATTACTCGAGCCTGATGACGCGAAACTCTTAATTGACGAAGGCTTAGAAAAAACCACCATTGATTTATCAAACCTTGAAGAGATGGACGAGATTCAGTCTCTTAAAGAAGATATCGATCAAAGTCCTGGAGCCACTCAAAAAGTTGAAATTCCAGGTGATGTTTTAAATTTTAAAGCAGCTAAGAAAACGGAAGAGACTTCACCAGATCCAACAGCAAAAATGGAAAGTATTGATCCTGAGATGGTCATCGATGAATCGATTAAGATTCTTAATGCTGAAGATGCTATCGCCAGCGAAAACAGCAACTCTAATAAGCCTCAGATTTTTGATATTGGTAACGAAGAAAAAAATCTTTTAAATCTAGCAAAATTTGTAGAAGGAAAGATTCCAGATGCAGAGTGGGATGAAATTGCAACGAAAGCTCAGCTAGATCGTTATGTTATTCAGCAAGATGATTGGCTTTGGAAGATTTCGCAAAAGCTTTTTGGGTCAGGTTTTTATTACTCAAAAATTTGGTCTTTAAACCCTCAGATTACCAATCCGCACGAAATTGAACCGGGAATGACACTTCTTTTTGACACAGGAAGTGCTGAAAAAATGCCTGATGTTAAAGTTGGAGCCTTTGAAGAGAACCCTCTTGAAGAAAAAAAGTCTGCCATTGGCGGAGAACAACTTTTTGATTTTAAAGAATTTGGTGACAATACCAGACCTGACTGGATTGAAGAGAGAAAGAAACTCATTACTGAAGGGACATATTTCCAATATGCCTCAGAAGAAACATATGAAGATCTCGCAAGTATTGGTAATCAGTCATTGGTTCGCGAATATGAAAAGTATGAACCACCAATTCCTGATATCTTAATTGAAGAGCCAGGCGATCAATACGATAGTACAGGCTTTGATAAGAGCTCTCGAATTAGTTATCAAATTAAAGAGGGCTTTTTCCTTAATACTTTTGTTACGACAAATATCATTCAAGACTTAGGCTTTGTAGAAGCGATGAAAAACGAAGCCGTTTTTGTGCAAAAGTTCGACAGTATCTACGTAAGCTTTGATGAGTCTGTCCGTGTTAAACCAGGCGATTTGTTTTCGATTTATCTTCCAGAAGGTAAAGTCGAAAATAAGATCTCAGATCGTGAGGGATATCGTTACACCATCGGTGGACAGATTAAGGCTATTCGTAAAATTAATAACCTTTGGGAATGTTATGTTGAAGACCTTACAGGTCTAGTTCAACGAAAAGATCGTATTACGGTCTACACTCCTAAAATTAATAAAATTATTCGTACATTCAATCCTAGACGTATTGAAGCCGCCATTATTGATTCTTATCTAAATGATAGTAAAGGAATCTCATTTGGTGACGTCGTCTATCTTGATCGTGGTCGCGCTGATGGTGTTGAAATGGGCTCGGTGTTTCAAGCTTATTCATTTACAGACCGTGGCACAGAAAAAAGAATTACTATTGATCCGACTTATAAAGTTGGTGAGTTAACAGTTATTAGTCTTACAGATAACTTCGCTACTGCCCTTGTTTCACAATCTTCTAATGAGATGACTGTGGGTCAGCTAGCCTTCACTAAAACAGAAGAGGACGCAGCCAGAGCACTTAAGGTGAAGCAACAAGCAGTTCTTGGGGATGTGTCTAAACTTGAAGGCAAGGCCCTTGATGAGCTTGATGTGGAGCTTAATCTTGATAAATTATCTGATGACCTGTTGCGTGAAGCTGATAAAGTTCAATTAACTGAAGACGAGCTTCAGGAACTTGAAAGACAAGAGCGTGAAAAAAGTATTATTCGTGATCATGAGCGTGACCTTGAAGAGCTTGAAAAACTTGAAGCTGAGTTAGAATCAAGCGAGAAGGCCCTAAACGAAGCTAAGGTCGATGAAGACAAGTTCTTAGAACAACAAAATCTCGATGAAGTTGAGAATAAAAAGAAGAAAGATCCTAATGCTTTTGAAAATCTCAATGAAGTTGAAAAAGAAGTTGGACTCAAATTTATGGAAGAAGATCTTAATTCTAAGGATAATCCATACGGTCTGACTGAATTCGATCTTGAAGAAATCGATGAGTTGTTGAATACTGGACAACAATAAAGATAACATTTAAGTTATCTGCCCGATTTAATTGATTTCCATCATTGCAGAGGCATAAGTGACTAACAGCGCAAAAAAGGTTACCGCTAAGAAAGCGGTATCTAAAAAGAAGACTGCTAAGAAAAAAACCGCAAAAAAGACGGCAAAAAAGACGGCTAAAAAAACTGCCAAGAAAACTGCCAAGAAAACAGCAAAAAAAGTCGAATCAAAAAAAGTCACTAAGAAAGCAGGTAGCTCAGCGAGTCCAGCTTCTCGAATCAAAGGTGACTATGACCTTGTGATCGTGGAATCTCCATCAAAAGCAAAGACGATTAAAAAGTATCTAGGCCGCGGCTATCAAGTTGTCGCTTCTAATGGTCACATTAAAGATCTTCCAAAGAGTAAGTTAGGCGTTGATATTAAAGACGACTTTGAAATTGATCTTGTGCCGATCACTGGCAAGAAAGATAAAATTGAGCGTATTCAGGAATTGGCTAAAGATGCTAACCAGATTTATCTGGCGCCCGATATGGATAGAGAAGGGGAGGCCATTGCCTTTCACCTTTGTGAAGAGATCAACTCGAAAAAGAAAAATATCCACCGTGTCGTTTTCAACGCTGTTACAAAAACAGCGGTTCAAAATGCCATCGCTAATCCAGGTATCTTGAATCAAGAGATGTACGACTCACAAAGAACAAGACGAGTCCTCGATCGCTTAGTGGGTTATAAAATTTCACCTATCCTTTGGGATAAGGTTCAGCGTGGAATCTCTGCTGGTCGAGTTCAATCAGTTGCCTTGAGAATCATTGTTGAAAGAGAACATGAAGTTAAAGCTTTTGTTCCTGAGCAGTGGTTTTCAATTCACGGCGAAATGAGCAAAGACAAGAACGCCTTTGAGATTAAGTACTATGGTGAGACAGCATCTAAAAAAGATGATCTAACCGATCAAAAAATCGTAGATCAAATCGTCAAAGATGTTAAAGGTAAAAACTTTACTGTCGTTGATGTAAAAAAACGTGAACGTAAACAAAACCCAACACCACCATTTACTACGTCAAAACTTCAGCAGGAAGCCGCTAATAAGCTCGGCTTTACAGCTAAGAAAACCATGATGGTGGCACAAAAACTATATGAAGGTATTCAGCTTCGTGATCACGGCATGCAAGGTCTGATCACTTATATGAGAACAGACAGTGTTCGAACTGAACCTGAAGCGCTTCAAAACTTGGTCGACTATGTTGGGAAAAAGTACGGCAAAGACTTTCTTCCAAGTGAGCCCCATGTTTATAAAAAGAAGGGTAGTAATAAAGTTCAAGACGCCCACGAAGCGATTCGTCCTACCAGTCTAACATTTTCACCAGAAGAAGTTCGTGGAGATCTAGAACCTGATCAGCAAAAATTATACGAGCTGATTTGGAATAAATTCGTATCCTCTCAAATGTCTCAAGCCATTATCGATCAAACGTCGGTAACTTTTGAAAATGCAGGACATTTCTTTAAGGCCAATGGATCTATTATTAAGTTTGCTGGTTTTAGAACAGTCTATCTTGAAGCAGCGGCTGAAAAATCTCAGCGTCGTGGCGGCGAAGACGAAGATGGAGCCAACGAAGAAACTGATGTGAAGTCGGGCATCTTACCTGAAATTGAAAAAGGTGAGAGTATTAAGTGTTCAAAAGATCCTGCTGCTCTAGAGCATTGGACTAGTCCTCCTCCAAGATATAATGAAGCTTCGATCGTTAAAGATATGGAAGAAAAAGGCATTGGTCGTCCATCAACTTATGCATCTATTATTTCCAATATCCAAGATCGTGGTTACGTCGAAAAAATTGAAAACAGATTTATGCCAACTGAGCTTGGTATGGTTGTTTGTAAAATGCTGGTTGAAAGCTTTCCAAAAGTCATGGATGTAAGCTTTACCGCTAAAATTGAAGAGCAACTGGACGATATTGAGGAAGGAAAAACTCCTTGGAAAAAAGTTCTTAGAAGCTTTTGGAATGATTTCGAAGTCACCCTAGAGCGCGCTAAAGAAGAGATGAAAAATCTCAAAAAACAACAAATTCCAACGGGTATCAATTGTACAAAATGTGATGACGGCGAATACCTCATTAAATGGGGCAGAAACGGTCAATTCCTAGCTTGTACAAATTATCCTGATTGTAATAGTACTCACGATTTCAAAAAAGATTTGGCAGGTACGATTCATATCCTTCCAAAAGAGTTCTTTCATGATGACTGTCCAACTTGTGGCAAACATCTTGAAGTTAAAACTGGAAAATATGGTCGCTTCGTTCGCTGTGAAGAATATCCAACGTGCGACACGACTCTTCCTTATACGCTGAATGTTCACTGTCCTGAGTGTAAGGTCGGAAAGTTTGCAGAGAAAAAATCTCGCTATGGTAAGTTCTTTTACGGTTGTACCAGCTATCCTGATTGTAATAATGCCATGTGGGCTCCGCCAATCGAACATCCTTGTAAAGGTTGTGGCTATCCAATTACGATTGAGCGTGAAACTAAACGTGATGGTAAACATCTTCAATGTCCTAAGTGTAAACATAAAGAAGAAAGAGATGATGAAGAGGTGACAGGAGAAGAAGCGGTTTGAATCGTTTAATCTCAGCTTGGCATTCCAGTCCTGGGCCAGTCACTTTTTCTGATTATATCGCTCTATGGATGAGAGCTTTTTTGATGGGAATTGCCGATCTTATTCCTGGCGTTTCTGGCGGAACTATCGCTTTTATTACTGGAATCTATGATCAAGTGTTAGGTGCCGTGGCTTCTGTCGATAAGGAAGCAATCACGTATCTCTTAAAAGGTCAGATTTTTAAATTTCTCTCAAAAATCCATCTAAGATTTATCGCCACTATCGCAAGTGGAATTTTACTCGCTATTTTTTCGCTTGCTTCCCTCATGCATTGGCTTCTCATTAACCATCCAGTTCCAACTTGGGCGGCCTTCTTTGGTTTAATTACGGCTTCAATTCCTGTTTTATTTAAAAGTCTGCCTAAACCAAAAGCGATGATGACATGGCTTTGGATTTTAATCGGAACGGGCTTTGGCTATGCTGTCGTTAGCCTTATTCCTGTTGATACACCAAGTAACTCTTGGTTCATTTTCCTTTGCGGCGTTATCGGAATAACGGCCATGATTTTGCCGGGAATTTCGGGTTCATTTTTACTTTTGATCTTGGGAAAATACGAATTCATTACAGGTGCTGTTAAGGCACCTTTTGTTGAAGGCAATCTTCAGATTTTAATTATTTTTGCCTGTGGTACAGCAACGGGGCTTTTAGGATTCTCAAAAATTTTAAAATGGTGTCTTGATAACTATAAAAATAGTACGATGGCTTTTTTGACGGGAATCTTAGTTGGAACTCTTAAAAAAGTTTGGCCTTGGAAAGAAACACTTGAAAGTGTTGTGATTCGAGACAAGGTTAGAATTCTAAGAGAAGCTAATATTTTCCCAAGCAACTTTGGTAGTGAAGAGATCTTAGCCGTTGTCTTGGCCATTATCGGCTTTGGACTCGTCCTTCTTCTTGAAAGTCGCTCAAAGACAAAAGCTATCTCATGAAACCACTGATTCTTGCTTCAACATCTAAGTATCGACAGTCATTGTTGCAAAAACTACATTTACCATTTGAGGCGATTGCACCCGAGGTTGATGAAGAACAATTCAAGAAAAATCATTTAGCACCATTAGCGTTGGCGCAACTCTTGGCCAAAGAAAAGTCCCAAGCAGTCGCTAGAAAGTTTCCACAGGCGGTAGTGATTGGCAGTGATCAAGTCGCTTGTGTTGATCAAACGATATTAGATAAGCCTGGTAATCATGAAAATGCCTTAAAACAATTACAATTAATGAATAATCGTGAGCACTACTTGTACACGGCAGTTTGTTTAAGCTTTGACGATAAAACCATAGAGTTTGTGGATACGACGACGCTTTTTATGAAAAACTGTACGGATCTGCAGCTAGATCGTTATTTAAAAATAGATCAACCTTACGACTGCGCCGGTAGCTATAAAATTGAATCCCTTGGTATCACGTTATTTGAAAAAATTAATGGTGAAGATTTTAACGCCATCACTGGTTTGCCTTTGATTAAATTATGCCAATACCTGACTGAAATTGGGTATGAATTGCCTTAAGCTTGGAATTTTGTATTTCCAAAGTATACTTTCTCTATGAGTGAAACTTCATACAGCTTAGTTATTCTTTCAAAAATCAATCCAGAGCGAGAGCTTCCAACAGATATCTATCTAAAAATTGATCAGAAATATATTCGATTTCGTGGTCAAGGTGATGTGATCGGAGCTGAAAAATTTGATGATTTTATGGAAAAGGGATTAGAAGGCATTTATGTCTTGGCTGATGAGATCATGATTTTTTTAGATTGGATCACAAATATTAGAGATGAAGAAATCGATGAAACGCTTAAGGAATCTGGTGACGATACTCGTGAAATCGTCACTTCAATGTTTGATGTTAAAGAAAAGGTTTATGAAACTTTTCTAAATAGTGAACTCAATGAAGAAGTGGTTGAAGAACTTCAAGAGCAAGTGAATGACTTTGTCGCCCAAGTGAAAGAGCAACCTTTTTCTAAACAAACGATTGCAGCCCTTATCACTCGAAACTCAACTCTTGCTGATCACTCAGTCAATGTTGCCAATCTTTCAGTCTATCTTGCGATGGTGATGGGTTACGGACATCAACTTGTCCTTGAAAATATTTATTTAGGCGCGATTCTACATGATCTAGGAAAAGCGAAAGCCGGTATTACTGAAATTGGTTCAGGTGATGGCCGCTTTATGTCTCTGGCCATGCAAGGTCACCCAGAGCTTTCGGTTAAAGTGATTCGAAAATCAAAAGGGCTTCCTGACGCTGTTTATAAAATTATTTTACAGCACCATGAGCAGTTTAATGGTTTTGGATATCCTGCCGGTCTTCATGGTGATGAGATTTATGAAATGGCCCAACTCGTCTCTATTGCTAATATCTTTGATAATGTTCTGTACGAAAATCGCCAGTTACCACGTAAACAAGCATGGGAATTAGCGATTAAGAAGATCGAGCAAGGTAAAGAGCGCGCTTGGCATCCGAAATTCTTTCCAAGAGTCGTTGATGCTTTAAGGCTGGCTAAGCTGATTTAGTTTCAAAAGATTCGATTGGAACTTTCTTATCATTTTTAATATCAATAATTCCAAAGAGGTCGAGTCCTTTCATTACCAAAAAAGTTGGATCTATTTCGAACCAACGAGTGGCGAAGTTGCTACGATTTGGAAAGCGATGATGATTATTTTGGAAGAGTTCACCCATCGCTAAAAAATCAAAGGGTAGAGAGTTTCTGCTCAAGTCATTAATGTCATGATTTCGATAGCCATATTTATGACCACACCAGTTCACGATGGCGCCATGGATCGGCCCCATTAAAAAATGAATCGGTAAAAGTAAGAACCAATGCCATGAAGGGGCAAAAGCTAAGTAGATGAAAAAGTAGATCGCACCAAAAGCGACTCGTGACATCCAGTGATCACCAATTCTCTCTAGAGTCTTCCAATGGGTACATTGAGCTGTAAATCTATTATTAAACTCATGGTTACCAGAAAGAATCGCCATATATTCTTTAGCAGTTTTAAGCATCATTTGAGTTAAGTTTTTCGCCATATGGGGAGAGTGAGGGTCAAGCTCGGTGTCAGAATAGGAATGATGCGCTTTATGCATAATGGCGTAGGCCGTTGGATTTAAGTATGAAGATCCTTGAGAAAGGAAAGTTAAAAGGTGCACAGCTTTTTCTGTCACAGGTTTCATTTCATACATGCCATGAGCACCAAACCGGTGAAGATAAAAAGACTGAAAAAAGAGTGAGCTAAAATAATGCACGATGAAAAAAACAATTATGACTTCCATACATCCCCCAAGTTCATTTCTATTTTATCTTGAGAGTGATGAAATTTTGTTAAACAATACTTAGATATCGGCAACTTACAAAACTTTTACGTTTATAAATGCTTAAGATTATGTGGCTGGTAAAGTTGCAGGTCAAAAGCTAAACTTTATTTCTAGAAATGTACAAGCGAGCTAATATGAAAACCCTTGATCAGTGGTTAGTTGAATATTCTGTCAGTCATCAAAACCCTAAGAACAAAAAGATTCATAATATCTTTGTGCCACTTATCATGTTTAGCGTTCTTGGGCTCATTTGGTCGATTCCCACTCCCGAGCTATTCAATTTTTCGATATTAATGAATTGGTCTATTCTGTTTAGTGCCATTTGCATGATTTTCTATTTTTCATTGGGAAAGACAACAGGCTTTCTCATGTTGTCTGTTTTAGTTCCAATGATAATTGGTGTTTACGTTATTGATCATCTTGGTTTTTCAGTCCTTTGGGTCTCAACCTTTATTTTTATCGTTTCTTGGATTGCACAATTTTATGGCCATAAAATTGAAGGAAAGAAGCCTTCCTTTTTTCAAGATATTCAATTTCTTTTGATTGGACCGCTTTGGGTTTTTAGAAAAATTATCTCTTAACCGAACTTAACGCCGATTTTAAAAGTTTCAAGGACTTCGCCTTCGACTTGCCTGACGGCGACGACCTCGCCGTGTAATTCTTTGGGCAATAGTTTTGCATCAACATGGGTGACTTTAACTTTGTCTCCCGTCGCAAATTCAGCTGGGTCATGGACCATGAATCCCATTCCACCAGCAGAGATATCATAAAGATTAAAAACATCAGATCTTGTCACCTGGCCTTCAGGTCCTAATTTGTCGATGCCGACGAGTTGGCCTGATTTAGCTTGTGATCTTGGGGCATTTCTTTTGTGCTTGTTCTTGTCTTCATTTTCGCGCTCAACAAGTTCAATCTTTTCCAAGAATTCTTTGGAAAGAATGTTGAGTCTAGCAGGCAGGGGAATCGTGATAAAATCTTTTTCCAATTCTCTGACCGGTGTCTTGATAGCGAAACCTCGATCAGAACAAAATAGAAAAATCTCAGAGCCTTTAGTGAATCGAAAACCGTCTGAGTTATTTGGAAAAACAATGATTGTTTTTTTGATGGCATCGACTTTTTTAATGGTGATGAAATGGACTGGTCGTTTGCCGTTTTGATCAACATTTTGCTGCCAGGCCCATAAGTTCTTACGGTTTCTTGCAAACTCTTTAAAAATTCCAATGATCTCTAAATCGTCGGTAATGAATTTCTTTTCATTTTCCATATCGATTCTTATCGAATTTTTTGGCACAGACTCAAGAAGAATTATGTAAAAAAAAAGCCGGGATTAAATCCCGGCTCAATATTTACGCTAAATTTTTGTTCGCGAAATCCCAGTTAACAAGATTCCACCAAGACTCTAAGTATTTTGGTCTGGCATTGCGGTAGTCGATATAATAAGCATGTTCCCAAACATCAACAGTTAGAACTGGTTTGTGACCAGTTGTTAATGGGCAAGCAGCATTTGAAGTATTAACGATTTCTAGCTCTCCAGACTTATTTTTAACAAGCCAAGTCCAGCCTGAACCGAAGTTTGTTGCTGCAGATTTTGTGAAAGCTTCCTTGAAAGAATCGAATGATCCCCATTTCTTAGAGATGGCATCAGCGATTGCGCCTGTTGGTGCTCCACCAGCTTTTGGTGCCATGCTGTTCCAATAAAAAGTGTGATTCCAAATTTGAGCTGCGTTATTAAAAATTCCGCCCTCTGAAGTTGTAACGATCTCTTCAAGGTTTTGGCTTTCGTGCTTTGTACCTTTAACAAGATTATTTAAGTTTGTGACGTAAGAAGCGTGATGCTTTCCATAATGAAACTCTAGAGTTTCTGGTGAGATATGTGGCATTAGTGCATCATTTGAGTACGGTAATGCTGGAAGTTTGTGCTCCATGTTGGCTCCTTTTCAAAATTAACTAAAAATAGATGTCCTTTATATGCCTAAGCTGGATTTGAAGCAAGCCGCACTTAATTGATGTCTTATTTGACTCTTGTTGTCAGTTTCTTTTACAAAAAACTTTCTTTACCTCACAGATATTCGAGTTAGCATATTCCAATTAAAACACTGGGATAGTTATGATTCGTTGGAACCTACTATTTATTGCATTTTTTGTTGTCGCTTGTGGATCAGCGAGTAAAAGACTACCAGAGCAAACAAGTGGTCGTGAGCAACGTCCTCTTTGGGTTAATGATCCTTTAGAGTTTTGCCAAGATGAATTTCTTTGCGCTGTCGGTGAGGGGTCTAGTTTTTATCAAGCCGAAAGTGAAGCTAGAAAAAATTTGGCTAAGATTTTTAAAGTCCAAGTCACAGGCACGACTCAAGTTGATGAGCAAAGTTCAAGTGTGACTTCACCGGAAATGATGGAAAGCACTGGAGTTACGCAAGAAATCTATTCTTCAAATATTGAAACGGTTGATGAAGTCCTCGAAGGTGTATCAACTTCAAAAAAACATGAAGAAGATGGCTTTGTTTTTTCATTGGCCCAGCTTGAAAAGCGAGTAGCAGGAAAAATTTTAAAAGCAAGAATCTCTGACCTGGATGCACAGATTGAGCAAGCTTATGAAAGTAATAGAAGATCACTGCTTCCTAAAGCGCTTGATCTCTATTCCAAAAAATCTGGGCTTGTCTCGTACCTAACGGTTTTAGGAATGCCAGATTTTTCTAGAGGTGTTTCAAAAGAAGATCTTTTAAAAAAGAAAGCCCAGTTTGATGCCAATCCAATCTATGTCTTAATTGAAGCGGATAAGCCTTCTGAGTATCTTGAACAAACTGTGGCCGGAGAGTTAAGTACTCTCGGTTATAAGATTGTAAAAAAAGGAAAAGCTAACTTTAAATTAGTCCTTACAAGTAATTCCAGACGCGAGTATTTAAACGTCAAAGGCTTTGAGCGCTATAATATGTACGTGAAGCTGGTCTCGTTTGATCAAGAAGACCAAGTTATTGGCAATCTGACATTCGATGAAACGCAAAACGGTCGCTCTCTATCCCAAATTAAATCAATGATTCTTTCAAATTTTAGACAATATTTTTCAGAAAATTTCCAAGCGCTTGAGCTGGATTAGGAGACACTATGAAGTTAATGCATTTTATTCTTTTGTTAAGTTTGGTGGCCTGTTCATCAACCAAAAAGGAAGCAGAGCTTGAAGAACGTGAGAACGAAGATATCAGTCGCGACTATGTCGTCAGTGATGCTTCTGGAAAGACTCGTCCAGGCTGGATCGAAGACCCAATTCTTTGGTCCAAAGAATATGGTAAGGATGTCGAAAAATATCGTTTCTTTAGCTACGAAACAGAGCCAAAAGTAGGCCGTAAAGTGGCTTGTGACCTTGCTAAGTCAAATGTTCGTGCTGATATTGCCTCTGAAATTTCAACGTTTATTGATAAGCAATTAGGAACTTCGATTGAAGGCGTTTCATCTGTTGATGAAAATAATCCTGATGTCCAAGGTCTAAAAGAGTACACAGAGTCTACACTTGTAGAAAAAACAAAAAGTCTTGTTCACGGCGCGAGCGTTATTAAGACTTACTGGGAAAAACGTCGCTATAAGCAAGACTTAGGAGCGAAGAAAGATTACATGGCTTATACATGTGCAGTTTATATCAGAATGGATGCTGCGACACTTGCAAAGGCCGTTGATAACGCAGCTAAAGCAGTTATTGAGCGAGCTTCAAAAACAACTGTTAAAGATAATGTAAAAAAAGCACTTGAAAATGCTTCAGAAGATTTTCTTAAAGCAAGTGCTGGTGAAATTTAATTTTAAGAGGTTGAAATGAAAAATTTATTAATACTATCAATTCTTTTTGGTTTAACGGCTTGTGGCGGTTTCCAAGCTAAGCGTGTCGACTCTGCTGAGAGTGATGAAAAGGCGATGGAAATCACTGATAAGTGGGTTCAAGGTGATACTGAGCGTGTTGTTCAAGACGTGCTTAAAGATATCTCAACTCATAAAGGCTATAAGCGTTGGCTTAGAAATCTTGGTCGTGAACCAAGAGTCTTTATCTCAGAAGTTCAAAACTTAACCAGTGAAGCTTATTTTCCAATTAACGATATCAACGATGAATTCTTAAACGAAATTTCAGCTTCAGGGGACTTTATCCTTGTCGACGCTGAAGCGCGTGACAAAATTCTTAAAGAAATCACTTATCAAAATGATGGAATGGTTGATCCAAGAACAGCAAAAAGTATCGGTAAGCAAACTGGTGCTGATCTTCTTATCCTTGGAAACGTTTATATGGAGCCACAAACTCGAGATGGCAAAACCATTAAGCAGTACTCAATCAATATCCGTATGACAGATATTGAAAAGGGAATTGAAGTTCTAAGAACTCGTACTAAGCTTTCTAAATTTTCAAAGAAAAGTAGTATCGGTTGGTAAAAAAGCTTCTTGTTCTATTTTTAATTGCAGCGTGCGCATCATCTGGTCTTGATGAGCGCGCTTCTCTTCGTGGTGCTTTTGCAACAAAGAATTGGCCGCAAGCAAAGTCTATCCTTGAAGGAAAAGACGCTCTTTATAAAGATGAAAAAGATAAGCTACTCGACTTTATGGAAAGAGGGCATTTGGCCCATGCCCAAGAGCTATGGGAAGATTCAGCTCAACTATTTAAGCAAGCCTTAGAATTAAGTGATCAACTCTATACCGTAAGTGTTAGCTCTAAGGCTAAAGCTGCAATTATTAATGATTCCTCAGACGTTTACTACGGTGAGGCTTATGAAGTTGCGACGATCCACTTATTGCAAACTATTAATCATCTCATGTTATGGAAAAAATCTTCTTCTAGAGATGATCTTTTTAGAGCCAGGGCGCAAGTGGTGGCATGGAACAAATTTTTAGAAACGCGTGCCAACGAGACAAAGATCGCCCCCGTTTTTAAAGATGATTTAATGGCCAAACTTTTTGGAGCTCAAGTTCATGAACTTATCGCTAGTCCAAGCGATCGCCAAATTGCTCTTGATCTTTATGTCGATGCTAGAGAAATCTTAATTAAAAACTATGGCGCCTACCCAAGCTTTAATGCTTCTTCAAAAAAGTTTGTGAAGGACTATGACAAGTTTCCGAAACTTGGAATGCAAAAAGTTTTAAAAGACTATGTTGTGATGACTAAGGCTGGCGAAGAATTAAAGCAGCATTTAGAAACCACGATCATTGAGACAGCACGCGATATTCGAAAATCACGAGTCGCTAATTATTTAAAGCTCTTTGGTAAGTCAGAAAAGGACTTCCCAAAAACGAAAAATAAAAATAATAACGTTAAAATTATTGCCAGCTTTGGCCAAGCTCCACTTAAAAAAGGGGAGACTCAATATATTGGTTTAACCGCTGCACTTGAGGATCCAAAAGCCTCAAAAGGGGCGAAGTTTTTGGCCGGTATATCTGCCGTCGCCTTAACATTTTTCGCTGCTAATAAATTAGGTCTAACTCCACCTCCATCTTCATGGAGTCCGGCGGGAACACAGCTTGGGCTAGAAATGTCTTTTGCCGCTGCAAAAGGAGCTTCAATTAAGTTTGAACTTCCGAGTGTCGAAAATTCACGAGTAGAACAAACGCGTGAACTTGTGGTTTACAACGAGGCAGGAAAAGAAATTACAAAAGTAAATCTTCCACTTATTCAACCCGTCGGTGATATTGCTGCGCAAGCTGTCGCAGAGAAGACTGTTGCTCGTTATTGGCGTGTAGGTTTAAGACTTGCCTTAAAACATGCGGCCGCTATCGCTGCAAGCTTTGCCACTTACAATGCCCTTAAAGGTAAAAAAAATGATAACGACTTTCTGGCTAGAAATGCCGCTGTCTTTCAGTACCTTGCCGCGGCTAAGGGAATTGAAGTGAGTGAACGTGCAGATACCAGAGGATGGGCGACATTACCTGAGAGTTTTAATCTAACAGAACTTCATCTAAGCCCAGGTAAATACAAGTTTAATATTGTTGAGCAAACCCTTTCTGGTGCAGCTAAAACAAGTGATTTAGGGCTTTGGGAAATTACTGCCTCTCCCTCTGTTTATTACGTCAATCTCTAATAAAACCAGCTAAATTTATCGATAAGTTCTCTGATGAAGAGACTTATCACTTTTACTTTTATTTTATTTTCACTATCGGCTTTCGCTAAGCAGTTTGAGCGTAAGATTCACACCATTGAAAATGAAATTAAGCCAAACTTAAATTCACGTTGGGTTCACCTTGGTAGCTCGCCTGAAGATAGTTTAGTTAAATTAGTAACTCTTCTTTCAAAGTCGACGACTGGAAAACAAATCATTGCCAATGCAGCAAAGAAAGCCAGATCTCAAGGACAGGAATTATCTGATGTTTTACTAGTGGGGAATAGCTCGCTGACAGATACAACTTTAGTTCGCCGTTTTATTCCGACAAAGCCGGACGAAGTTAGCTATGAATCAAAAAGTGTCGTTTATTTAAATCAAAATCTTTCAGTCATCGATGGCCTGCTTGATCTTGCTCACGAGATGACTCATTTTAATGAGCGCCAACCGTTTAATCCTTACCGTGTGAACTTTACGCTGCAAGAATTTATCGCTAGCACTGTTGAAGGCAGAGGCGGAGAAGTTGAAGCTTATCTTTCTGAGTGCCAAGTTTTAAAAGAGTTGTATCCAGATCAAATTCGCCAGCGCTCAAACTGCTCGAATGTGATGGATGATCATGGTCATCTTTCAAAAGAATTGGGTGTAACCCATTTTTATCGAATTGGTGGGCATATGCAGCAAATGAGAAAAGACTTGGGGCGCTATAGAATTCCATCAAGTGAATTTCCAAAACTTTCAGAAGATGCACCAATATTTATTTCGTCGGCTTATGGTGTTCCATACCCAATTGCTGCTGTGAAAGAATATGTCTCAATTATGGGTAAAGCCTGTGAAAACGATCGTAAACGCCTAAGTCTTCTAGAAATGAGACAGTCCAGAAGCCCAGCTAGCGTCGATGATAAACAAATTTGGATGCGAATGACGCAGTTTTTCAAAACACGCTGCGAAGACTATGTCGCTCTTAATTAGACAAAGCTTATTGCCTTAGAAAAGTCCACCTATACGCCTAGAATTAATCAGTTTTTAAGCCTTCCTATCGTTGACGTAAACGCCGCCTAAAGGTAAAACTTATAGGACTATTTCACTTTAATTTTAGCCTTTTTCGCGAAGGGATTCTGATATGCAAGACAGCGTCATTCTGATGAAAGTCGACGACTTCTTTAACTGGGGTCGCAAAAATTCTCTTTGGCCTATGACTTTTGGTCTCGCTTGTTGCGCGATTGAAATGATGGCAACAGGAGCAGCAAAATATGATCTAGAACGATTCGGTTGTGGTGCCTTTATGGCAACTCCACGTCGTGCTGATCTTATGATTGTTGCAGGAACTGTTACTCTTAAAATGGCATCGAGAATTAAAGTTCTTTATGAACAAATGCCTGAACCAAAATATGTTATCTCAATGGGATCATGTGCGAATAAGGGTGGACCTTACTGGCAACATGGCTATCACGTTTTAAAAGGCGTTGATGAAGTTATTCCTGTCGACGTTTATGTTCCTGGTTGTCCTCCTCGTCCGGAAGCTTTGATCGAAGGTCTTATGACTCTTCAAAAGAAAATTGCTAACGAGCGTTTACTTCGCGACAAGTGGGTGAAGCATGCATAATGAAGTCGCAAGTTTTATTAATTCAAAAGTAAGTGGTGCTAACGCTACTGTTAATACACCTGAAAATGGTGATTCATCAGTTAGTGTTGATGCTTCAAAAATTTTAGAAGTTTGTCAGGCGCTTAAGAATGGCGAACACGAATATAATGTTCTTCAAGTGATCTCTGCCGTCGACTATGTCGATTACCTAGAGCTTGTTTATATTCTTGCTAGCTTTTCAAAAAACACTGAGCTTCTTTTAAAAGTGAAGCTTGATCGTGGAAACGATAACAATCTTCCAAGCCTTGAATCAGTGACTAGCGTTTGGAGTGCGGCCAACTGGCAAGAGCGCGAAGCCTACGACATGATGGGCATTCGTTTTAACAATCACCCAGATCACAGAAGAATTTTAACTCCTGATGATTGGGAAGGTTACCCACTTAGAAAAGATTATATTGTTCAGGAAAAATACCACGATATGGTTGTTAACCCTGAATCAAAAGTGAATACCGCTGATCATATGTTTATGAAAAAATTAAAAGAAACTTATCCTGATCCAAAGAAAGTCTCTGGCTCATGGAAATCTGACGACGGCGATGCTGCCGAAACCGAAGCGTAAGGGGATCGTCTATGTTTGAATTCGTAAACGAAAACTCCGAGCCAGTAAAATCAGATCTAATGACAGTTAGTATGGGTCCTCAACACCCTGCAACCCACGGGGTTCTACGTGTTGAAATCCAAACTGACTCTGAAGTTGTTGCTCGTGCAACTCCTCATATCGGTTATCTTCACCGTTGTATGGAAAAGCATTGTGAGCATTTAGATTACCGTGGTGTTATTCCATTCACGGATCGTCTTGATTATCTTGCAGCAATGAACATGGAATGGACTTACGTTCTTGCCGTGGAAAAAATGCTTAAGACTGAAGTTCCTATTCGCGCTGAATACGTTCGCGTGATCATAGGTGAGCTTCAACGTATTGCTTCTCACTTAATGTTCTTTGGAACTTATGCGATTGACCTTGGAGCTTTCACTCCATTTCTTTACGCCTTCCAAGACAGAGAAAATATTCTTCGTATCTTTGAAGAAGTTTCAGGTGCTCGTCTTCTTTATAATTATATTTGGGTTGGCGGCGTATGGAATGATCTAACAGATGATCATTTAGTTCGTATTGAAAGCTTCCTTGAAACTTTTGAAGAAAGTCTTAAAAAATATCATAAGCTTGTTGGTGAAAACCAAATCTTCATTTCAAGAACAGCTCATGTTGGTGTGATCTCTAAAGATCAAGTCTACGATTATGGTCTAACGGGTCCAGTTCTTCGTGGTTCAGGTATTGACTGGGATCTTCGTAAGCAGCGTCCATACTCAATCTATGACAAATTCGAATTTGATGTGATCAAAGGCGAAGGCTTAAAAGGTCAGGTTGGAGATTGTTGGGATCGCTATCATGTTCGCATGATGGAAATGCACGAATCGATCAAAATCATTCGTCAGGCCCTTGCTGGTATCGAAGCTGGTCCAGTCATGGGTAAAGTTCCAAAAATTATTAAGCCTGCTAAAGGTGAAGTTTATATGAGAACTGAATGTCCTCGCGGTGAGCTTGGCATTCACTTAATCAGTGATGGAACAAAGGTTCCTTACAGATTAAAAGTTAAATCAAGTTGCTTCACTCACGTATCAGCACTAGGGGAGATGGCTCCTGGAATGTTGATCGCGGACTTAGTTGCTTCTATTGGTTCAATTGATATCGTTCTTGGCGAAGTCGACCGCTAGGAAAAGGAAATATATGAGTGCTGAAATTGAAATTCACCACCTCTCTAGTACACGTCCTCAAGAGGAATCATTAACTCTTGGTAAGTGGTTTAGAAATATTTGGACAGGACTATCAACGGCCATCAAAGGCATGATGATCACTGGTAAATATATCTACGGAGTGAAGCCGGTAACAATTGAATATCCAGAAGTTCGTGAACAACTTCCGGCCAACTCAAGATCACGTCTTTTTAACGACGCTGAAAACTGCATTTCTTGTTATCAGTGTGCAACTGCTTGTCCTGTTGATTGTATTTACATCACAGCAACTCGTCGCGATTCAGATGCTGAAAAAATTAAAACAAAAGATGGCACTCCAATCCGTCTTGATCTTCACCAGTACACGATTGATACAGCTCTTTGCTGTTACTGCGGTCTTTGTACAACGGTTTGTCCGACTGAGTGTTTAACTCACACGACGGACTATGAATTTGCTCAGTATACTTTGGGTGGGTTTAAGTATGATTATTTGGCTCCCGATATTCGTGAGTGGCGTAACCGCCTCGTCGAAGATTAATTCCATTAATTGATTTTGAGTTCGTCAAACTTCGGACTCAATCCTTGCGGCGTACAAGTCTGTACGCCTCAGCATTTCGCCTTGTTTTCCTGCTCAAAATACAATTTCTGAAACTAATCGAAGTCTCCGTTTATAGCTCTTGATATATTTTTATTCATAGCTTCATTAAGAACTTCATTTACATGATAAATATTTTTTAAGCGACCCGTTTGGTCACAGATATGTATCCACTTTCCCATATTAAATTTTATTTGTCGCTTATTGGAATGCTGAAAAAATTCTTGAAATATTTTAAGTGAGCTGTAGTAAACAAGTAGTCTTGCGATAGTCGTTTCTTTACTTTCGCAAGATACAATATTTATAGGATATTTATTATAACCTAACTTCATACCATAAATTGAATAATGTATTAAATCCATGTCAACTAAATCTTGCCCCTTTTTAATAAGACTTTTTTTGAAGATGTTCGAATTGGCATTAAGAACTCTTAACGTTCTTCTCGCTAAAACAAGGTTTCGTTTTTCAGTCATCGAAACCTTGAAAAAATACAATAATAAAATAGAATTAAACTTCTTTAAAAGATCACCATTTAGGATTTTATCATAGTGAATTTCTTGTATGAATTCATATGTTAGCTGACACTTTATATTTTCATTAGAAATATCAGCTTGTAATCTTTCTTTTATTGGTATGAAAACATTTTCTATCCACCATGGGATGTATCGTTGTTTTTTATCTTCAAGATTAGTCATCAGTTTGGAAGATTTTGGAATTGAATGCGATATGTAAACCTTGATAGTTCTAAACAATAAATCAATTACGTTTTCATCAAGGTTATCTTTGTGTTGCTCGATGATCTTTTTTGCAATTTGATTTAATTCTTGAATGTTTGATAGTTTGTGAAATTTTCCATAGCCAAGTATTTCAAGGTCTAAATTTACCGTTGAAACAGTTTCAAATCTTGGATTCAGTATGTTCTTTTTATTAAGGGCATCGTGCATAACGCCAAACTTTTGTTCATTTCTTAATTCACAAAAGTTATTCAGTATAGTTGTGTCAAAAAAAAATGGGAATTTTTTTGAGTTCTTTATTGCTGTTCCTCATGAGGTAGCTTTGATCTTAGTAGAAGCAAACAAAAACGTAAAATTTTGTAAATATGTTTATCCTAAAGGCCAATTTTTCTGCGATTAGGAGAAAGTCGTGGTGATACTAAGTCTTCAATATTATCCAATCTTTCAAAGATAATTTTAAACAATTTATTTGTACCGGTTTCAAGCTCATCAAATCTGTTTACTATTGTATTTTCCATAACAAGAAAACTTCTTAGCTTAGTGAATGTTCGCATAATGGTGATATTTACATCTATAGCTCGCACACTACTTAAGACACCTGAAAGCATAGCAACGCCATTTTCTGTAAAAACAAGAGGTTGTTTACGCTTTCCGCCACGACCTTGTTTTGAAGTCACAGATTGTGACTTCAAAGAAGTAAATTCTTCCATAGTTAGTTTGAACATAAAATCTATAGGAAATCGTCTTGCGTTTCTTTTAACGGCTTGGTTTAAGACTTTTGTCTCAACACCATAAAGTTCAGCAAGGTCACTGTCTAACATAACTCGCTGTCCCCTAATCTGATAAATGATCTTCGAAATATCTTGGATGTATAAACTCATGATTCCCCCTGTGGGGATGAGAAATAACCAGATTAAACTCATGAGACAATTTGTTTGGAATTTATGAGCTTAATTTTTCAATTTTACCGTCATTGCCATGCGTAATACTGCTCAATATTAGAGTGTTTCGTTTAAATTTCACGATAAAAATGGTCTAATTTCACTCTTACTTAGTTAAAGA
>CAYGRY010000015.1:0-44415 GCA_964352405.1 uncultured Halobacteriovorax sp. | reverse complement strand
TCTTCTCTAGTATATTTCTTTTTACTCTCTTCGATAACATCAAACCCCGTTGTGTCCTGCAGCATTAGATCACAAATAATCCGATCAAAATCTTGATTGGCAATTATTGAGATAGCTTCTTTACCAGAACTAACAGCAGTGACATCGACCCCACGTTTTTCCATTAATCTTTTAAGAGATTTTTGAATTAAGGGTTCATCTTCTATGAGTAGAACTTGCATTAATCGCTAACCTTTGATGATCTATAAGTGCCTAAGAATTCGAAGGAATGGGCAGTTCAAAGCTAAAAATGGCGCCAGTTTCTTCGATATTATTCTTAATTAATAGGTTACTTCCAATTGACTCAAGAAGACCACGGCTAATTGTTAGACCTAAGCCAGTTCCTTGGGATTTTGTTGTATAGAAAGGTTTAAAAGCGTTCTTGAAAAACTCTTCTTTAAGACCTGGGCCATTATCGGTAATCTCAAAAAGTAATGAATTCTCAAGCTTGGTGACATTCATATTTATTAAACCATCAGAGAGTTTCATTTTTTCTAACTGAACCTGACCTTTAATGGCCTGACCAGCATTAATTATGAGATTAAAAATCACTTGGGATAATGTTGTTGGGTTAGTTTTAAAACGAAAGCTTTCTGAGTCGTTAAATCCATTAAACCGAATAGATGTTCTAATGCCTCTGATTTCACTTTTTGTCAGGATAAAGATTTCAGAAACAAACTCTTTGACTTCAATAGATGTATCACTTTTAGAATGACTATAAAGATTTGAGAAATTTTTAATGATTGTTTGGCATCTAGCAGAGTTATGTGAAATATCATAAAATGTTTCAGCAACCTCCCCTTCATTTTCAGAAGACATATCAAGTGAGCCAAGATTTAATCCAAAAAGTGGATTATTAAGTTCGTGTTGAAGTGTGTTTAGAAGTTCGCCTAAAAGAGAAACGCGTCGATGGTGATCAATGTCGAAAGAGTGAATTTTTGCTTCATGAAGAACAAGCTTGTAACCGGTATCAAGAATAATTTCTCTAGATAAGTATTCAATAAGTTCATCTCTAGATTTGAAAGCGGGGTTCTCAAAAATTAAGCTATCGTTGTTATCAAAAACTTGAAGGCAAATAGGAATTGTCTCCATGAGCAGCATGAGCTGATTGAGCTTTTCCCCTGCCTGTTCTTGCGTTAATAGTCGATCAAGAAAGGGCGAAATCATCGTTGATAGCGAATTGAAAGACTTAAGTTCATCTTCTCCTGGAGGCAAAAAACCATTCCTTGAAAGAAAAATAAGTGCCGAGTGGTTTTGAAAGCTAAATTCTTTTGCTAAAAAATTTCCAACCACATGAACGTCATCAAGCATTGAAACAGACTGATCAAAAAGTTTACTCTTACTCTTTTTTATATAACTGAATATTTTATTAAAATTATTTGTCGGCGTTTTAGAAAAAGAAATATCTTTTTTATTAGAACAAGCCCAGCTTTCGGCAATCGCTCGCCCTCTTTCATGAACGAAAAGTTGGCAGGTTTCGTAATCATTAAAGTCTTTGAGATTGAGAACCACCCTTGGCAGCATATGAGGTGATCGCCAAGAACGCTCTAATTCTCTGGCATCGTCTCTACCTAAGAAAGTAATGAGAGCATCATTTTTAACAGAACCGACTAGTTTAGCATCAACGATGGTGGAGACGAATCGTTTGATTGTTTTTTGCAGTCTGTTGGAAGAAGTAATCGGCTGTAAAAGAGGAGGTTCGTTTAATTCAATCCACTTTACGAAGTTTGAACTTTTTATAGAAAATGTATTATGCGCTGAACTTACTTGAAAAATATCATGATTAAGTTCTAGCCAATATTCACCAAGTTTAAGCTTTGTTGGCTTAGTCTCAGTAAGTTCAAAAATGACATGACTTTTATTAAAGTGATCGTCTAATTTTGTGGCACAAAAGAATCGCAAGCAGTGCGTAGAGCGCGAAGATCGGGTAGTGCCTTGATTTTCCATTGTTTAAGATTATCGACCAGCTCATACTCAAGCAAGTCACAAAGCATGATCAAATCATTTTTTTCTTTTGCAGGAACAATCGCTTTTAAAATTGAAAGTAAATGAATTTCTAATTGTTGTACAGAATGAGGTTTTTCCCATTGGCCTTGTAAGTGTGCCTTAAGCGTTCTTTGAATTCTAGAGACAAGCTGAATGTATAAATCTGTAATTTCAATAACTTCAGCGAACAATATATTACTTTCATCTGTCTGACATGCTTGATAGGAAGCTGTTAAAGCACTGATCTGAGAGATTATATTATCAATATAGCTATTACAGGATTGTAGAGCTTCAAATGCTAATGTTAGGTTTGTCTTGAGAGTGAAGTTTATATTTTCAAACTGACCCAAACGAAGTGGCAATACGTCATCTTCTTCTTGTGTCGATAGCTCTTTACCGTCAACACAGATTTGAGAAATAATTTGATCATTATAAATTTCTTGAGAAAGAATGTTTTGAATAACATCTGAGACCGTTGCATTATTATTGTAATCTTCAACGATCTTCTTATTATTAATGGTAATTACAACGTTATTCATCAAAACCTCTATCTTGAAAGTGTATTTGAGTTTTTAGTTAAATTTATTTTATATTCAGCTAATGTTTTAGTTATCAACTCGTTGAGTATGCTCGTAGCAAGAGAAGAATCTTGATAAACGAAAAAAGAATTCTGTGCAATCTCAACTACATTTCCACCTGGCAGATTAGCTCTAGCAATATTGTAGTAATCAATCACAGGTGCTAGTGATGGATGAGAGTTTTTTACAAGTGATAATAACTTGTCTATTTCATCGATCTTTTGTGAGTTGGCCTTGATTTTTGAAAGAGATGGAGATTCTTTGGCGACTTCTTCAACAATTGCTAATGAATACTTTTTACCAAACTCCGAGAGTTCGTAAATGTATTTTATACCATCCATAACAGAGAGTAGTTTTCCATGAGCCTCTTTTGAAAGGTGGGGGAACTCACGATTTTCTTCGAGCTCCCCTAAAAGGAGTGCCCACGTCATTCTATAAAGCGGACGAAGTATATCTGCTGTGTTGCCAGATTTAACATCGATCTCAGCAAGATCTAAAAGGTGAGATTTTTTATGAAACTCACTTAAAAATATTCGACACGAACCAGTTAAGAATGGGCTAGATGATTTTTCAATCTCTTGCTTGAGATCCTTATTCTGAATCATTAGTGCCGCAAAATTTGTAACAACTTGGTAGGGAATATCAGAATGGCAAATATACTGTGCACATTTCTCTGAAGGGAAGCAAGGAAAGCATTTCGCTCTTGGTGACAAGACCAGATTATTAGCGCCGTATGGTGTGGTTTCCCATGGGCGAACTGATCCCAAAGCTAGTGTCATCGTCTTTGTTTTTGCTAGTGAGGCCATATGCCCAATGAGTGAGTCATGTCCAATAAAAAGCTTTGCTTGTAGAAGTCTTTCGTAAACATCCTTTAAGCTTGTCTTGCCAACACTATTAACAATATTTTTTCTAGTTTTAATCAACTGTCCTGAAAAGATCTCTTGCGCTAAAACGGACTCATTTGGTGCACCGACGACATAGATTGTGTGATCTTCATGGTTTTTTGAAATTGAATAAAG
This sequence comes from uncultured Halobacteriovorax sp., assembly GCA_964352405.1. GTDB lineage: Bacteria > Bdellovibrionota > Bacteriovoracia > Bacteriovoracales > Bacteriovoracaceae > UBA4207. The sequence continues at coordinate 40,793 of CAYGRY010000015.1, read as the reverse complement.
AATCTCAGACCATTTATGCGGCTTCCATCTTTTTCGCTCTGTTGAAGCGAATGGATGAATTACAATAACAGGTTTTCTTGAATCACTAGAGTGGACTGTGACATCTTTTTTTGCTTTTACACCAATGATCAATTTAAAGAGATCTACAAGGTGAAAGGGATTAAGGGGCCCTTGAGTCACAGTGCTATAAAGAAGTTGAGACCATTTATCGCTTATATAATCTTGGTTATCACTACCAATCCACGGACCTAATTTATGCTTTGCTGTAATTAATCCACAAAGATACTGTGAAGGTTTGCAAAATGAGAGGTTCACTAGCGCATCAATAGGAGTTCTCGTTATCTTGGCAAGCGTTTGAGACAACTCTTCAAGCGCATTGTCTAGATTTGAAGAAAACAACTTTGGTGTATCTATAGTGATAATATTATCAAAAACAGTATCAAGTAAAAACTTAAGCGAATCACTGTAATGCTTTCGTGCAACTAGTGTTAACTGAATTTGAGGTTTCTCTTTTCTGATTTCACTTGCAGCTTGAAGTGTTTGAACTAAGTCACCTGCTCTAGTTAATTGAACAATCGCTAAGTGGGTTGATGCAAGTTGTGGTGGAACAATATTAAGCTCAGTTTTCGCCACGATTAGCCTCTTCTGCCAGAGACACTAAGAACAAGAGTTGTAGCTCTTTATCAGATAGTGACTTACCTTTATCTAGAGTGCCCTGAACTTGTACTAAGGCTTCTTGAATTTCTTTTACTATATTCATATCGCTCACCTTCCTGGTTAAGCACTGTTAAGACATCTTATACGGATTGATGTCTTCGTGATCTATTGTCGATTCTGTTGCTATTAAGTTCTGCGTTCCAGCCTTGAACGACATTGAGACAAGTCTGAAGGTTAGCCTTGTATTCAAATAGTAATGCCTCAAGAGATCTTGTGTTTTCAGCAAAACTCGTTGGTGGCAGAGATTCAAGCTTAGATCTAAAGATCACAGCACTTAAAGTTGCTGTATTAAGTTGTTCTGTGAATTGAAGTAAGCGATCAAGCGACTCAACAAAGGCAGTAGACTTCTTCGGGTTTTCTTTAAGATGCAACAAAGATCTTATGGCATGTAAAACATCACGTGTTTGTGCATTTACTGTATTTTCAACATCTGTGCACCACTGCTTTGCTCTTTTAGAGTCAAAAATATCATTTAGGGCAATGGTGCGTATATGTGATTCATTCGTTTCATTAATGTTGGCAATTTTGTTAATAAGTAATGCCGAGGCATGCCTGTCCAACTCAACTTTGTCGTTTCTCTTAGTTGATCGCGACTGATAGACAGTTTGCGCATTAAGTTTAACTGGGGAATAAATACTGCATGTCGTGGATTCGACAAAAGAATTTATATTTGGGTTTAGAATGAGATTTATTGCATTCATAACAACAGAAGTTTCAACTGAAGACAAGAGTCGATCATTAGCAACGAGAAGTAAGCTTCTTGGGTTCATTGTTGCCTGTTTAAATGTCGGCGAAGATCCTAAAGAAATTTCAAGGCATGGAGTGTTCCAAGCATCAGCAAAGTGCTTGGTTACCGTATCGGGCGTGATCAAAATATCTAGATTCTTTACCACTGAACTAAGGGCAGTAAAGTCACACTCGACAATAATCGGTCTGGAAAGGCAGTTGTCGGCGATTTCTTTTGCACGAACTCGTTCTAATTCGTTTGGAGCAATAAGCAAGACAGGGACAAACTTTTTAACTGAAACTTGATCACAGATCTCTGCAGTGAAATCGTTTGAAAACCCTTTATCCTCAACAGAGCAATGAACTTGAAGGCCAATAATTTTACCTTGAGTTTCTCTAATCTTATTGAAGTTTTCAAATACTGTGTCTTCATTGCGTTGATTTGTTAGTAGGTGATTCTTTTCAGCTTCTTCAATGCCAACCATCTTTGCCCAAATATCTCTAAAATTAAAAGGAGAATTATTTGATGAGCGAGTAATAATTTCATTGTAGGTAATGGCCCAAAAATCTGATGCGACAGCTAGATTGTTTTGATCAACACGAATCCCTTTGATCATTGTTTTATTATTCTGTGACGCCAGCCAACTACAAAAATGTGAGCTTGCTTTATCGTTAGATAAATTAATAACCTTATCCCAACTTTCTTTTGCTAGATGAGATACTCTTGTTCTTAGCTCTTCAATTGCAAAACCAGTGTTATATAACTGTCCTTTTGACAGAGTAAGAAGAGACTCTCTGTTTATTGTGTAAACCTTTTTTAGTCCGGGTATAAGTTTTGTCACCGATGCAAATTCATCAAAGCAAACAAGTGAAATATCTGTATGAGGATATTGCGCTTTAATCCCAGCAATAACGTGTGACGTGCTTACAAGGTCACCAAATCTTTTGAAATGGACTAGTAGAATATTGTTCATTTCATCTCTCCAGCAGTCAGCGAATTATAGAAATTAAGAAAATGATCATTAGTATTTAGATACTTTTTTAAATTTAATGATCTTAACACCTTCGTAATATCTTCATCTGGCTCACCTAGTGATGAAAGATATTTAGCAAGATTTGTATCTTCAATTTTGCTCGCTACGTCTTCAAGTCGAGTTGATGCTTGATAAGACATAAAGTTTTTAAAGAAGCCTTCGCTTAAGTTGAAAGAGGCTGCATGTGGTATGACAAGTGGCTTTGAAGCCATAAACTTTACAAGATTAATATCATCATAGTAATCGCTAACATTCTCACCAGAAATAACTTTTGTATGAGTGCTAAAGTCGACTGGTTTAAACTTTTGAAACTCTTCTGCCATCTGAACATTAGGTTCTATGACATAAATATTCCAAGTTTGATGATGCTTTCGTAGTTCTGATTCTAATTGCCAAATGTGATAGCCAAAACCAAGGCCTAGTACCAGAACAGTATTTTGTTTTTCTAAGTTTTGATTATATTTTGCGATGAAACTTTCAGCTTCTTTGGCGGGATTATAAATAGAGTGTAGGTGAATACCGTCCACAACAGGAACGGGAGTTTCAACTTTTGATTTCTTAATTTCTATTTTTGATTTATTAATATTTGGCTTAGTACTAGCCGTGACCAAAGTCATGGAAACCTCATCCGTAAGGAGTTTGAGGGTCCATTCATGGACCCTCTATCATTACCCCATTATGCCATAATTTTGTCAACAGAGTGTGAAAAACCGACAGTTCCTATCGTGCTAAACTATCGAATGTTGTTGAGATCATAGCCCTTGTGGAGCTTGCTATTTTTAAATGCACTAGACAATTGTGCACGGGTATCTTTCTTTAAAGCTTCAAGACTTGATTGTAGCAGAGATTCAAGATTTTCCATCTCAAGACTCCAGCGGATGACGCCTCTGTTAAAGTGATCGATTCTTTGGTCACAGATAACTTGTTCTCTCGTAGTTTCCCAATCAGATTTAGAACTTTCTAGAACTTTGATCTGAAGGCTTTCAAGAAACCTGATCATCTGACCACGCTTGTCGGATAATTTCGTGATTGTATCTGTCGTGTCAGTATTATCACCAGCTTCGCATAAACGAATCATCTCTTTTGAAGCCAAGATACATTTTTCTCTAACTTCATCAAAAAGTTCACACATTGCTAGAAATGAGTAGAGGTCTTTTTCATTAGCCATTTTGCTTTCCTGTAGTAGTTGCGCCTTCTGCTTTTAGTGACTTCACTGCTTCATTCCAACCCTCATATAGTGTCGTTAGAACGTTAAGACACCCTTCAAGAGGCTGCTTATCTATTTTGATATTTGCCTGCGTTGAGGCATACAACATGTAGTCATATAAGGATGAAAGCTCTGTAGCGATATTGCCACCAACATCAAAATCTAAACTATTATTAAGTTCGATAACAATGTCTTGAAGCTTTCCAATAAACTCACCTTTAGCAGGTAAATCCTTGGCTTCAATAGCTGCAATTGCTTTTTTACAGTTCTTAATAGCCGCCTGATATAACATTAGTAAAATTTGTTCTTTACTAGCTGTATTGACGGAAGTTTTTTTATAAGCACCAAGTCCATAACTCATATTACATGCTCCTTAAAAGCTAACTTTATTCTATCCTAATTGGGTTACTGGTCCAGGCCCGGCATTGGCTGCCAGTGCTGATAGACCCGCGCCCTGTCCTTTAATCTGTGAAATAGTTGACTCAAGTCGTGCGAACTTATCTTTTAATTGAGTTTCTTTTTGCTGTAGCTGTCTTTGTTTTTGATTAATTCTGCGATCAATTTGATCAATATTACTTTGTAGAGACTTCTTTCTGGCAGAAATCAATCCGTCAGGAAAGCGAAGCGCCGTACCTATAACTTCGTTAACATTATCCATGAAACCTGGATTCTTAGCCGCCGCACCTTCTTCATACGTGCCGGTTAAAATTTGTGAAACCTTTTCATAATTTCCGGAGAGCTCTTTTTCAAACTTCTTCTCATCAAATTGTAAAATACCATCTCTTGTGAATGTTATTCCGATATCTCCAACTCTAAAATTTCCATGATCAGTTTTGATAGGGTTAAAGATTGAGGCACGCAAGCGACTCTCAAGAGTCTTGATCATGATATCTCCACCAAGCGTTCTGGAGGTATCGGTTGTCTCATCCATTGTATTTTGCTGTTTAATAAAGGCAAGGACGCTATTTAGTTTTTCAACTAAATCGGTAACCTTTGTACCAACAGCCTGAATATCTTCATCGATTTTAATCGAAAACTCTTCACCGGGTTTAGCTCTTTTTAAATCGATCGTTACACCAGGAATAATATCTTTAACTTTGTTTTCAGGTACTTCAACTTCAAAGCCATCAAGCTTAATTTTTGCATCTTGCGCTGGTCTTTCAAACTCTAGGTAGAGATCTCTGTCACCATCGACAAAGTAAAAATAAGGGAAATCGGCTTTATTTCCATCGCCAGTTTCTTTTAAAGATAGGACTAATCGCCATGGGTTATCTGAATCTGAACCATCATTGACGACAGTAGCTCGCATTCCACTTTCAGAGTCTTTATTGATGACTTTGGCGATACCTTCAAGAGTTGCATCATCAGCCCCAATGAAAACCTCTTTTGTGTCGCCATCGGGAAGGTTGTAACGAATGAATCCAACACCAACATAAGACTCGTCTTTATCCGGAAATCCTGATGTCATAGCAGAAGATTTTTGAGCCAGTTGAGTAACTTCGAATTGATAGTTTCCTACATCGGATGCGTTCTTATCAACAGTGATACCGACCATGTCATTATTAGTATCCACCTTAAATTCTCTTAAAGAGCGACCATTCGCATTGGTCGCAAGATGCTTTTGAAGATCAGAGGTTAGGCCGTTGAGCTGATCAACAAGGGCTTTCTTGTCATTGATCTTGCCCTTTTTCTCTTCCATACGACCGAGTGGAATCCGTTCAGCTTGCATGATTTGCTGAACAATATCCTTGGGTAAACCCGTGTTAATGGATCCAAACGAGATCGCCAATCCTTCCTCCTGAAGTCGTGGGCGAGATGACCAATCTTCTCCTGATTAGTCTCTTGTAGTTTAACACGGTAGGAAATTGTTGCAATGAGCCGCGTAGGGGCAAGACATTCTTGCCTGTATAAAGGACTAAGAAGAAATGATGCCAACACTTTGAAATGACGTTACAATGAAAAAAGGATCAACTTTTGGGGAGTTGATCCTTTTGGAGATTAGGATTTGATGGGTGTCAATTCCTACTAATATGATCGGATATAATGACTGAAACTTTAGTAAAAAACTCGGGAATTTGGTGGTTAAAATCTAAATTCTTTTTATATCGGGGCGTTAGCTACTTCAGCTTCCTTCTCATCCCTATCCTTATTCCCAAGGTTTTAGAACTCCAGAACAATTGGCTATTGGCCATGATGTATCTCTATATAGGATTCATGCTTAGCCAGTGGTTCTTGCTTGGTAAAGAAGTCGACCATCGGCTTAAAATCTTCTACCGCCTAAACTCGTCAATCGATCGAATTGCCTACAGATTGCTGCTAGGTATGTTCACTATCATCCTTCTTTTTAACTTGATGGCCCTCTTGCCTTCAAAATGGATTTACAATTTCTTCTGGGTCTTTTGGATTAGCCTTGGACTTTTTTATTCTTGGCCCACTAGAGGAAAAATTATCAAAGAATCGATGTCTTCAAACTTTAATGAGTTTAAGCATTTAGATCGATTTGAAAAAACGCTCGTATTACTAATATGTGTCTTGTTTGTTGTTTCTCAACCAGAGTTGCCTACATTCTCGAGTATCAATTCACTGAAGCTATTCTTTGATCCACAAGAAAAAATTGGAAATCACTTTTGGAATTTTTTAACTGTAAGTTATTATCCTTTTAAAAAATATCCTGAATTCTTAAGAATGGCCTGGTCTACACATATGTATACGGTCAATCTTGGCATGTACCTTTTAACTTTATATGCCTTGCTACGATACTTTGTTTCACGAAGACTTTCTCTTCTTGGTGTTTTTGCTGCGATATCTACATGGGGCTGGTCAAAAATTCTAAGCTTTGATCATGGGACAGCTCTTGTAACGACGTACTCTTTAATATGGATTTGGTCATTAATTTGGGTTGTTAAAAGTACAACTTATAGAACAGGACTATTTCTTGGCCTGGTATCTTATTGGGGAAGCCTATTACATCCTGCACTAGCCTTTCTAGGCATTGCTCAAGCGCTTCTTGTTGATAAGCTTTTCTTAAAAGAAAAAACGAAATGGTATCGAAAGCAAATTTTCAAATATGCTTCATTTGGATATGCATTAAGTGCTATTGTTGTTTTGTCAGAAGGTGAAGCTCTTATGGACTTTGGTTGGCATTATGCTGATCTTATTGATTCATTTTGGTCAGCCTTTACCAGGAAAGCATTTTTTAGTCTTGCTCCATTTGGATTACTTATCATTATTGCAAAGATCTATCTTAAAAAGAAAAGCTTAAGTCATTGGCGCTTGGGTGGTGATATCGAACCCTATAAACAGTTAGTGATCTCGTGGGCAGTAATGTTTATTTTTTCTTTATTCTTAGCACCAGTGCTTGGTCTTGATTTTTCGAGCCTATGGCCTTTAGTTATTTTGTCTGTTTTACCATTAGAGTTATTGTTTCAAAAAATAAGTCGATTAAGATCAAGTCGAAATATGATCTACTTGATTTATATTATGATTTGTTTGCTCGATTCCCATTTTGAAGGTCGGATAAAAATCTTTTTAAGACTTTTTGGTATAGATTCTTAAAAATATGCTATTATTCTTATGAGGCGTAAGTTTTGCTTACGTTTGGCAGATCGAAAAGGAGTTCATCTGTTCAAGTCGGGTTTCACTCGCCACCTCTATCAGGAATTTATCGATTCGTTCGGTTCTGGACGCTCTTGCACTACCACTCAACCATTTGTTTACGTCGAACAGGAAGCAACTTCAATTCGCTTGCTCGCTGACGTCCTCGAGGGAAAAGATGGTGGATGGGAGATCTTTGCTGTCAGTGCTGGGGAAGAGGAATTTCTTGAAGATTATCTTTTGGAAGACGCAAAGTAGAAGACTAATTCAATGTTAGTTTTTAGCGTATCTTTTAGAAGTATCAGCTGCAATTAGCCGCTTAATTGACTTATATCAGCTTTGTCAGTGGATTTAAGATTGTTTGGCACGAAATGATATTCATTAATATTTAGGTGTCAGAATTTTGAAAAACTGTGGATAACTAATGATGAATATTAGATAAATTGGTAATTATCTTTTTCACTTTAGTGTCGCTATGCTGCATCTAGAGCTAACTGATCGAAATAATGAAGCTATTTATAATTCCCTATAAAAAAAATAAGTTTTCTCTTGACCCTCAATTTTGTGGATAACTGTGATCGATCTGTGGACAAAAAACCCGAGTCAATGGATTTTTTTAATAAAAATAAGAATTTTGTATTTTTTATTATTGTTTTTGCACCGCCGCAGTGTCATGAATAGTAAGCATGATTGATAAAAAGATTCGGATATTAATTCAAAGCGAGATTCGCTCTGTACTGGCAAAGCCTAGCCTTAATCTTAATGAATCGAGAAAGGCTGATGGAAGCTGGATTACAGATGTAGATTACGAGCTAACAACTAGAGTTGAGGGCTTGTTATCTAAGGTCTTTCCTGGCGTTAAGATTGTTAGCGAGGAAGGCTCTCATGAACTTTCATATCCATGCTTTGTCTTGGATCCAGTAGATGGTACGGCCGGTCTAGTTGCTGGGAATGGCGAGTGTTCGCTATCTCTCGCCTTTATGCCTAGCGCGAATTTTAAAGATCCAATGGCGTCTGGCTATATTGCGCATCTATTTGGAGATCTTGAAGTCTATAAAGGTATGGCGCAAGATGATAAAAAAACACATTCATTTGATGGACTAGTTTCTCGTAGTGAATGGAGAAAAGGTTTGTATACGAAAGCGATTGAAGCAAATAATAGGAAAGTTGAACCAATGGGAAGTATCGCTTTGAAATTGGCTCATCTCGTAAATCAAGACGCAAAATTTGTCGTTACTTTAAAACCCAAATCAATTTGGGATATCGCTGCAGGTACGATACTTTATCACCAAAATGGTGGTAGCTTTTTTATCGATGGTCATCCGCAAGAATGTCTAGATCAACTTCTATGGAAAAAACCAATGCTTTGGGGAAGTCAGGAAGATTGGAACTGGCTTAAAGGTGAAGTATGAAGTTTAAAGTAAAAGATCATTACTTTAATAAAGCGAAGAAAGAGAATTTTTTGGCCAGAAGTATTTACAAGCTGGAAGAGATTGATAAGAAATATTCAATCATTAGGGCCGGGGATAAAGTTGTTGATTTGGGATACCATCCTGGATCTTGGATACAGTACACATCCCAGGCAATTTCTGAGACTGGGCAAGTAATTGGGATCGACATCAGGCCCCTAAATAAAAAATTAGCACATTTAAAAAATGTAAAACTACTAGAGATGTCTATTTTTGATGTGAGCGAACCAAGTGATATTGGTGCTGATGGTTATTTTGATGTCGTATTATCAGATATGGCTCCTAATACCACAGGAATTAGGTCAGTTGATCAGGACAGATCCTTAGCCTTGGTCGAGAAAATCTTTGAAATTCTGCCAATATTTCTAAAAGAAAACGGAAATCTAGTAATTAAGGTGTTTGATAGCCAGAGTGCACAAGATTATTTAAAATCTCAAAAGCACTTATTTGAAAAATTAAACTTTCTTAAGCCAAAATCGACTCGATCTGAAAGTAAAGAGTTCTTTGTCATAGGGAAAAACTATTTAAAAAATGAATCAAAAACGTAAGAATAATTTTCGAAACAAAGTCATCATCATATCACTATGTAGTGTTATCACCTGCTCAATTGGCTGGTTTGGCTACAAGAAAAACTTACAGCGGATAGAACAAAATAAAGTTGAAGAAAAACAACTAATATTATCTGTCGTAAAAAATAGCTTAGATGAATATTTTCATCATGGCGGAGAAAAACCACAGCAAGTCAGAGTTAATTCAAAAGATTACAACCTTGAATACGCAACAAATAACGATTTGGAAGTATTTGTTAAGAGGCTTATATCTAGGTATAGATCTGCACATGTTGCAGTGGTTGTTTTGGATAATGAAAGCGGTAATATACTCTTAAGTATGGGACATTCAAGAAACTCTGATGAGTTTGGCCCTGTTTTACCATTTACCTCGACACATCCTGCTGCATCTTTGTTTAAAATAATCACGGCTGCCGACCTCCTAGAAAATACACCCGTAACAGAAGATTCAAGATTTAAGTTTCATGGAAGAGGCACGACTCTTTATAAAAACCAATTAAAAGTTACTAATAGTCGTTGGGCAAGATACCAGTCACTAGAAAAGGCTTTTGCATTCTCAAATAATGTTGTTTTTGGAAAAGCAGCCATCAATCAATCAACGGCAGAAAGCTTAATGAGAACGGCTTTTAACTTTGGTTTTAACCGCGACTTAATGGAAGAAGTAAATTTATCTCGTTCAGTGGTAGAGATGCCGGAGAATCAATATAATTTTGCTGAGCTTGCATCTGGATTCAATCGCGATACTCGAATCTCACCAATTCATGGAGCGGCCATTGCTGCAACAGTTGCCAATCAGGGAGAGTTCGTAAATCCGAGGTTTTTAAAACAGGTTGTTGATGCAGAAACGGGAGAAGTTATTTGGTCAGGGGCTAAAATTAAAAATGAAAGCATATCTGTAGAAAGTGCTACAGCCTTAAAGCAGATGATGGAGCTAACTGTTTCACAAGGAACAGCTAGAGGCAGCTTTAGAAGATTTGATAGAAAGATAAGAAAGCTAGTTACTGTCGGCGGAAAAACTGGAACGATTACTGGTGGTATTCCCGAGGGAAAAAGAGATTGGTTTACTTCCTTCGCAGTTCCAAATGACACTGCTGCAGGAAAGGGAATATCTGTTTGTGTCATGATCGTAAATGATAGCAAGTGGTACGTAAAATCAGCCTATATGGCAAAAGAGATTATTGAATATTATTATAAAAAAATCTTAAGAATAGAAAATGCATTCTTAAAAGATTCGAGCAGCCACGTTAGATTAAAATCTGAAGGAAGAAGCTAATGTCTCAGGAACAAACTGAAAGTCATATCGATCAAGGCTCTATACAACTTAGTAAAAAAGAAAAATTTAAAAAAGAAGCTAAGTCGATAAGCTTGATTGTCATTACAGTGCTCATCTTCAGATCAGTACTTTTTGAACCATTTCGAATTCCATCTGGCTCTATGATTCCGACTTTGATGATTGGAGACTTTATTCTTGTAAACAAGTTCGCTTATGGATTCAAGTTACCATTTAGCGACATTAGTCTTTTTGGTTTCGACTCAGATCCTGTTTATCTCTTTGGGGAAGAAAGCCCTGAAAGAGGCGATGTTGTAGTGTTTAAATACCCATCAGATCCATCAATTAACTACATAAAAAGAGTCGTTGGTCTTCCTGGAGATAGTATTGAGATTAGGGAGAAACGAGTCTTTATCAATGACCAACCTATTGATCAAACAGAGGTCGATGGACGTGAAATAATGTCAGACATGGATGAGAAATTTAAGAACTATAACTTAAAATTCTATAAGGCTAAGACTGGTGAGCACGAACATACGATCCAACAAGATATTGATAATTATTATAAAACTGATTATGAAAAGAAAGTAATCCCGGAAGGAAAATACTTTGTAATGGGTGATAATAGAGACTTCTCGTATGACTCAAGATATTGGGGTTACGTTGATCATAAGCTTATCAAGGGTGAGGCTATTTTAGTCTGGTTCTCATTAATATTTCCTTTTGGAGAAGATAACTTCAAGTTTAGACCTTGGAGAATTGGAAAGATGATAAACTAGCGGCGGACAGTAACTCTTGTTACTCCGTCGTTTCCATCTTGTGGGCTCCATTCAAATTCCGGCTCATTTTTTAAATGATTTCTTACCCACTTTTTAAGTACACCCTCGCCGTGCCCGTGAACTATATCTAAATAGGGAATTTCACCGTTGAGCAGTTCAAGAAGTGAATCCGTAACTGTTTTTTGAAAGAGCTCAAGGCGCCATCCTCTTGCATCTATAGATGTATGTCCAACAGAAGACTTTTCGTAATTAACGGAGATGAGCTTACTGACAGAGGATGACTGAGCATCTAGCAAAAGATCATTTGAACTGACCCAAGATTTAAGACCGTTAAAATCAATATAAAGCTTATTGTTTTTTTCTTTGAGAGCAATTCCAAACTTTCTCAATGACTTTGACCAAACTCTCTTTCCAATGAGATCACCAGACAGAGGAGCAAGATTATCTGGAAGTTTTTCAATCTTTGGAGAATTCTTAAAAAAACGACTTTTTTCTGAAATTAAATTAACGACTTTCTTTTGAGTGCTATCTTTCTTTTTGAATGAATCAAGTTCGCGCTCTATTGCTATGACATGTCTATCAAATTCTTGTTTTAATAAGCCTTTTTCTTTTTCTAGAACAAGACTCTTTTGTAACTCAAAAGCTTCTTTATCACTTTTAAGCTGCTTTAATTGAAGGGTTAGTTGAGAATTTAAAGTATCTGTAAGAATTTTAGAATCACTAATGTCACTTAATGCTTTTTCATAATCAAAAATATGATTTCCCATTAATTCTAGCGCCCTATCAGCAATAGTATTGCTCCAATCGAACGATGAAGTAATACGACTAAAGGTTTGTATACCTCTTGAGCTACCAGGTGTTCCATAATTAATCTTATATAAAGGTTCGCCCGTATCAGAGACAGTCATATAAGACGAAATAAAATCGCTCATCGTCGTGCCAGTGGTCTTCACTCCATGGTGGTGAGTTGAAAGAAATACATTCGGCCTCTTCGTTGTTCCTAAATATTCAAGAAGTGAAACAGCTAACGCTGAGGCTTCTTCAGATGAAGTGGAATTAAAAATCTCATCTATAAATACGATCGCATTATGATCTAGGTCATTTAAAAGAGAAGAGTAATTAGCGACTTCAGAAGAAAATGAACTTAATCCCTGATTTATATCTTGTAGATCATGAGAGAAAAAGAAGAGCTGTTCATAGGGAAAGATTTTGGCAAACTGGGAGGGCACCCATGACCCTATTCTCATTAAGGCAATACTAATAGCAACAGATTTTAAGAAGACAGTTTTACCGCCAGTATTTGGGCCAGAAAGAATAACACCTTGATTGTTGCTAGTTAGATCAAGATTATTTCGTACACAATCCTTTATAAGAGGATGAAATACACCATTTAGTACAATTTCCTTCTCAGTACTAATTGAAGGGCGGGTTAACTCAAAGCTCTTACTCCACATGATTAAAGAGTGGAGCTTATCAAATAGAAAACAAAAGTCAGACCAAACAAAAATGGAGCTGGTTAAAGGTATGGAAAGCTCAGAAAGCTCCTTACATTTTTTAAAAATTAACCACTCTTTCTTGGCCAGTAGGTCTGAACGCTTTTGCGAGAAAGGTTTAAGTTCAAATGGCTCAACAAGAAGGGTCAATCCAGTTCTTGAACGATGAACGATTGGTCCATAATTAGAATTGTAATGATCTGAAGAAACAGGCAAGACATAGCGATCATTAATAATATCAAATTCACCGGAGTCGGAAAAACTAAGATTAGAGCTTCTGAGTAATTCAGACGCCTTCTTTCGTGCTGCATTTTCAATAGAAAAGATTTCTTGATTAAGTTCAACCAGCTCAGTAAAGCCAGCTTCGTTAAGACTGCCATCCTCAGAAACAAACGATCTTAACTTTAAATGAAGCTTATTATTAAAAAGTGATTGAGTAAAAAAAAGACTATTATTCTCTAGATTAAAATTATCATTCCATAACTGGTCGATTTCCATTAAAAGAGCTATCAAGTTTAACTGATTTAATGTCAGGACTCGACCCTTTGCAAGATCATGACAAAAGCTATTCTCAAAAGATTCACCAAGCTTAAAAAGGTGCTGGGATATTCTAGAGGCTCCAGCAGGATTGCGAATCAAAAAGTCTTGCTGTTGAAAACTCAAGTCAAGATCATTTACACTTAAAAATGAATCTGTAGTCTTAAAATATTGTCGAGTTTTATCAAATGTTGAGAATGAAGTAATAAGAGATGTGATATGATTCCAATCAATAAGTTCAAGAAATTTGGAATTTTTAAAAAGGTCCTTTGACATTAATAAACAATACAACTCAAAGAAACCATCGTCTATTCCTATGCAAATACAAAAGATATTTTCTACACATCTTTTTATATGTATTTCGGTACGAGTTCCGGGAAAGACGTATTGGTGGTGGCTGGGTCGTGGCGGTAGGTTCAAAACAATAAAACAAACCGAAGATCAACCCTCGTCGAGCCTTAGAGCGAAAGATATTAGCCTGGATTGGTTGAGATCAAGATTAAAAGGAGTTTGGTTAGAATCGATTCATTTAGACGTTGTAAATGGTATCTTTAAGCTTAAATCTCTAAATGAAGACAAAGAAATATGTTTTGGCTATAAAAATAATATCTTAAACTTTGTTGATATTGTAAGGGCCGAAAATGAGGCAAGCATATTTTATAGTCACAATGGAAAATCAGAGGTTTTAAAAGGAGTCTTAGAAGATTCTTTTGATAAAACCATGATTGATCCTACCGAAGAACCCCTATCACTAAATCTTGATTGGTATGAGAATATTGCAAAAAAAACAATAAAAGATAAATCAAAGAAAATTACCAAGAAAATCGATAAAATTAAAATGGATATAGAGAAATTGCGTCTCTATGAAAAGATGTATGATGATGCAAGAGACTACGAAAAACTTGAAAATCTAAGTGCTTATAAAATTGAAAAAATAAAAATAAAATTTAATAAATCAATGAACTCGCACCAAAAAGCCGATCTAATCTATAAAAAAGCGAAAGCATTTAAAGCAGCAATATCATTGCAAGAAAAAAGATTAGAAGCCGCAATGAGCACAATTACTAGCGAGCAAAATACAGAAATAGACACAAAACCATTTGCGTTAAACTGGAAATTCAGTCCGCAAAAAAAAATAATCACTGAAACTTCTAATGATATAAAAGCTAAGTACTATTCAAACACAGAATATAAAATTGCTGTTGGTTTAAATGCAAAGTCTAATGATTATCTTCGAAAAGCTTGGGCAAAGAAGGGTGATATTTGGGCCCATATTGAGAATGTTACTGGTGCACATCTCATTATCAAATCAGACCAAATACCCGACTTAAAAGCATGGGAGTGTTTCGCTTCAATATTAAAAGATTATTCAAATTATGAGGGTACAGTAATTAGTATCGTTTGGACTGAAATTCAATATGTTAAGCCGGTTAAAGGTAAAGCGGGATTAGTCAGATTTAGTAAAGAAAAAAGACTTTCGCTCAACTATAAGCAAGAGTGGATGAATCTTCTCTCTCTACGCTCAAACTAAATAAAACGTTAAAATATTGGAGATAAAGGATGAAGGATGCGAATGTTTTTACGCTTGTTAGCAATTATATTTATTATTCAAACCACTTATGCAAATGAGATTTTGAATCAGTTTGATCAAGATCAATACTCACCTGCAAAGTATGGATTAAAAGATCTCGTTTTTGAAATCAGAGTTGATGGTATAGAAAAAGATCTTAAAGAAAGATTCGCACTAAATAAACTAGATGACCCCAGGTACAAAGTCTATTGGTTAAGTCCAGGTAGAATTGAGATTGAAGTTCTAGGACTTCCTCCAGGATTTAGCAGTTTGAAACAAGAGTTGAAAAAATTAGTATTTGAAAGAATTGAATATGTTGTTCCACAAGATCTGTCTGGTCGTCTACGTGGATACAGGTTTGAAGATAAAAAGTTAAAAAATAATCTCACCCAACTCGTTGGCAAAGATGAAACAAATACTAAGCCAATAAGTCAAATCGAATTGGTGCTAGCACCTGGTGGCATTATAAAATCTCTTAAAACCTACGCCCCGTCAGGATCACAGTTGGCAAAGTTCAATGTTGCGCAAAAAAAATGGAGCCACAGTAAAAATGTCGTTGAGAGAGTCGAGGTCGTTGGGGTGACAGGAATTCAGAAGAATACAGTGATAACAGAAATAAATTATGTATCAAAAGATGGTTTTGGCTTTCCTGGTGAAATAAAAACCAAATCAACAATTGAAGCGATGACAAATACCAACAGTTCTGCAAAAAACGAAAATCAGGCAAGACTAATTTTTAGTGATTATCAGGTAAACACCGGTCAGGCTCAAAAATTCTTTATGGGGTTAGATGATAATAATTAGGAAATATACTAGTATTCTTTTCCTTTTGAATGCAGTTTTAATTGCATCATCATGTTTTAAGCAAGAACCAAAGGAAATTAAAAACAAGAATGAGGTTGTTCAAGTAGAAAGACTCGACGCTTGTACCAGAATGAACCTATTTAATAATCTTTTGGATCATGAAAATATTAAGGCCACATTCAAGTGTACCGAATGGAATAAATCATTTCCAAACTTATACTCGAAAATCGATAGAATTCCGCATAAAGACTGGAATCATTTGCTTCTACCAGTATCCATAGAGGTATTAAATAAAAGAGAAAATTTAAAAAGACTCATAGCTGTTTCACAAGAGCTTGATAAAAAAGGCGGATTAGTAGATCTCGGGAATGTTATTGGTGCACTGAGTGATGCCAATTTCTATGATGGCTTAAATAGCCTTTTTAATTGTAGCAGTGAAGCCTGTCCGGAAAGAGAGGCGCTGTCAAAAGAAGAAATTTACGAATTAATAAAAATCATAGTGGTTTTAAAAGATAAAAACACAGAGATACATTCACTTCTTGCACAAGCAGTTCAAAACTTACAGCTTTTAAGTCCTGGATTTGCAAAAGATTTTTCAAAAGTACTAAAATCCGATGATTTCAAAGCTCATAGAATGGAAATGCTTGATCTTCTTGTCTCTGTAATAGCCATTGAAAAAAATGAATTTGAAATAAAATTAATCCCTAAATTGCTGGTGTCATCAGAATCTTCAAGCAACTCAATATGGGCATGGTTAAATAGTAATAACTTCACGACTGATTTTTTAAAGGACTTAATAAAGTTCAACGAAGATCATCCCAATGCAATAAATGACTTAAGGTCGATATCACAGATAAAACAACAAAAACTAGTATGTAAAAATAATGAAAGTGCTGCATTTTTTATAAACCTTGAAAAACATCTTAAAGACCTAGTCGAGGTATTTGCAATAAAGGATAATGAAGAAATAGGCAAATATCTTGAAAACGATCTAGCTCAACATCAAATAGCCTCACAGGCATGTCCTAACTTTAAAGAAATAGAAGTATCTTTAGATCGTAAAGTTCATAAACTGAGCGTTTTAAGATTAAAAAAATCACTAATCGAGTTTATACGCATTCCTGGCGTCTTATCCCTCATTAAATCCGTTTCGAAAACTATACATAACGAAGAAGGTTTTACAGAGCAAATCATTGGGGACATGCTTGATAAGTACAGCGAGAAAAATTACTTAGGTTCTCTTGAGAAGTTTGTTCATATAATCAATGATGTCTCACCTGATATCCTCGATGACTATGTCAGATTTATAAAAGGAATGCCAGTCAAAGCATTTAATGATCTGTCTGTTGTTTTGACATATATTCTGAAAGACCAAAATCACAAATCATGGAATACGCTAGGAAAAGCTTGGACTTTTTTTAACGAACAGGAAAAAGAATTCCTTTTTAACTATATCGATCAACATTTTACTAAGAATAATAATTATATAGCTCTATTTAATTACTATCTGGAAATTTACACAATCGCCCAACCATCACTTTCAAACTTAATACAGTCGTGGATTTTAGAAGAAAAAATTGATTCGACCTATAACTCTTTAAAGGTTGTTGCTAAAGAGTTAAATGGAGAAGATGTATTAAGTGACTTTAGAGAATTCTTTTCAAGACAACACCTCGTTAAAATTATTGAACTTTTCATCAATGGAGAAAGTTTGGCTACTTGGGCCCAAGATATAATAGATCTGATTCCAAAAGTTTCGGTAAATGAAATAAGCTTTAATTTTAACGATACATTCTCTGGAAGTTCAAATGCTTGCTTGGATAGCATTATAAGCTCAGATTTAGATTTGTTGATAAGAAACTTTCCTGCTGGATGCAGCCTTACCTCAAGCTCTACTTTAGTTGGCAAACTGTCATTAATATCAGAATTATCTTCAAGTTTCTCTCTATCTAATGGCTATGATCTCGTCTCGAAAAGTAATTTTTTAAACTATGAATTTCTTCAATCAATTATTTTAACACTTAAACAGAGTTCACGTGGCTTTATGAGTGAGCGAGAATTGAGTACATTTCTCGATTTTCAAAATGAGAAAATTCTTACTGAAGATGTTTTTTTATTAATGTCTAAGATAAATGACTATATCAAGTCAATGCCTGATGAAGATCAACTAGTCTTTAAGAGTAGAACCTTAAAAGAGATAGCTTCTACAATAAGTGATCGACAGGATTTAGGTTCGCTCAAAGCATTTGTAAGCGCGATTGCAAGTATTCATGAAAATAACCAATGGAATCTCTATCAAAACCCAAATGTTCCTAGTCAGATTGAATTAAATAAATGCAAAAATGTACTCAATCCAAATATTGGCGGTACCGTTTGTTCTACAAAAGAGAACTTTAAAGAATTTATTTCTAATTTTACAAAATTACTTGTTAGAAAAAACGATGAAGTTTCACCACTTGGTGCTAGGCAATTTTTTAAGGCACTTGATCCTGGTGAAGGACTGCCTATCCCGCTTGGAACAAGAGATCCAAAATATAAAAATTTAAGTATTAAAGAGTCATTGCAGATGTTTATCGATTTCTCTGACAAGAGAGAAGCAATAAACAAAACTAAAATAGAATATGAAAAAGAGGATTCAACAACTGATCAAATAACAACCTTAATGGAAAGAATTGAAATAGTAATTAGAGATGTTAATTTTGATGAAAATTACCTTGGCGCCCATTATAAGAACTCAGTTTCTAAGTCTTTTGACTATAATACCGTCGTTGAGAGTAAATACAAACTCTTCGGTGTTTGTGTTAAGGCTGGTTTTTGTGGCAAATTCATGAATCGTCGTGAAAAGAAATTGGCTAGAAATGCAGTTCGCGCATTCCCTTCATTACTAGAAGCTAATCAAGGTGAGTTTCACTACGGCGACTATATGAAAGCCTTGTTAGGGGTAGTCGTCTCCAGCTCTTCAAAAGCCAGTCAAATATCATCAATCGTTAAGTTTAAGAAAAATGAAGATGGTTTTAATATTCCATGGATCCAGACAAAGAAACAATTAAGAAAGCATAATGGTAAGATTTTATCCGAACTAGCATCAATAGCAGCGTTTTCGAATATGGCCAATTGGACAAGAGATAGGTTTGCTAGATCTGACCAAGAGTTCGCCGTTTTTATAAATTCAAAGAGTTTAAATTATATAAACTTAAACTTATTTAAAAATATAAGTAGCCAGGTTTCAGATAAAGCACTTGTGAATCTATTTGAAGCTTTGAGTGAGTCTTCTCAATTATGGGATGATTTATATACGACTATAGATTCTTTGGAATATAAAAAAATCCGTCAAATCGAACTTGTTTTTGGTGATATTTTAACTATGGCCTCAACTCTAAGTAAGAACCAAGTTCAGTTCAATTATGAAAAAGTAATTGAGCTCGTGACATGGGCAATAGATAATTACGAAATGTTTAAAGAGTATTGGCCAAAACAGCTTAGTATTACTAATATGATACTCGATTTAAGTCCATATACTGTAATCATTTCAGATGAGCTTATAAAAAATAATCAATATTTTGAACACTTGATAGCATTTGCAGCAAAGAAGTTTGAAGGCCTAATGTTTAATACAACGGATAGAATTTCTCTCTTTGATATTCTGAAGAATAACGTTGATAACAAACAAGCGAAACTAATTACAGATATAGTGACAAAAAGTAGTTCAGTTCTTACAAACTTAGGAAAGTCTGAAACTAGAGATTACTATAAAAACCTAAATGCAATATCAAGAACAATCAATACTACTAATCTAAACGGATTCAGTCGCTATTTGACTATGAGTGTAAATGCTAGAGCATGTGAGCAAAGAGGTGAGCTTATATATTGCAAAGCTAACTTACACTATTTAGAGCCTTGGAAAATAGTTGACTATTTTGCTGAAGACAAAGGCAGATGGACTAAATATATAAAAGGTATGATAAATCCACCAGATGAAGTTTCAAGTTGGCTTTATAAATCACTAAACCTGATAGTGGTTCCAGATTCTCCTAGCGGGGATTGATTTCCGCGTCTTGTATCAATTGCAAATCCCTTTATAATCAAATGGTTGAGGACTTGAGGGTTTATGAGAGAAGTATCAATTGATGCCCAAATAAATAGTAAAATTTCAAATGGAAAACATTTTTTCTATAAGAATGAATTACCTAATTCGTTTCCCACTCTATCCCCAGGTGAGTGGATAGTTTTAAAAAATGATAAGAATTCATATATGGCATTTGGAAATGACTTTGTTAAAACAGGACCAAAACTTTGGATTGTGGATAGCGGAGAATATTCGGCAGAAGAATATATTGAAAAAGCATTACATCAGGCTTTTAGTAAAAGAAGTGAACTCTATCAAGGCGAAGGTAAAAGATTAGTCTTTGGTCAAAACGATTATCTGCCTGGCCTCATTATTGATCTGTATCAAAATATTATAATTATACAAATCAATACTGCAGGCATTGATAGATATAGAGAATATGTAAAATCAATTGTTCAAAAAAACTTTGCTGATCATAAAGTCTACTTCTTGGATAATGAAAAATATAGAGAAGATGAATCCTTGCCGCTGTTTGAAAATGAACTTCCTAAAGATGGATTTATAGAAGTTAATGATAGTCAGATTAAGTATAAACTATCTTTACAAAAAATTCAGAAAATTGGTTTTTATTATGACCATAGAGACAATAGAAACAAATTTGAAAGTTATCTAAAAAAATTATCAACAAAGGAAAGCTGTTTAGATCTCTTTTGTTACTTAGGTTCATGGGGCTTACATGCACTTCGTGCAGGTGTAAAAAATATAACTTTTGTTGATCAGGCAGCGCTCGAAAGTGAAGTAATTGAAAACACCAAACAGTTTAGCGGCGAAAAGTCGGTCACATATATTAGAAGTGATGTGTATAAGTTTCTTGATGAATCAATAAGAAATGAAATCAAATGGGATGTCATCATTTGTGATCCCCCAGCCTTTTGTAAAACGATCAAACAAAAACAACAAGCAATTTCTGGTTATCAAAAACTCTTCAATAAGTCTTTTAAATTATTGTCTAAAAACTCCACTCTCGTAGCAGCTTCTTGTACAAAATATATATCGCTTGATGAATTTACAAAAATCGTCGAGCAACAAGCCAAAGATTGTGGACGAAAAATAAGTTTACGAGATATTGGCATTCAGGCCAAAGATCATCCAATACGAAGCCTAAGTGATAGTGGAAATTATATAAAATATGCACTTTATAATGTTGAGTAAATAAAGGAATAGAGATGAGCGGAAGACAAAAAGTCGATGAAGTATTAAATAAAGCAAAGTCAGTTATTTTTGGGCAAGACGACCTACTCGATTCGATAATGGCAGCTCTTGTGTGTGAGGGACATCTTTTAATTGAAGGAATGCCTGGCTTAGGAAAAACCTTGAGCGTTTCGGTGATGGCCAAGCTTTGTGACTTAAGCTTTAAAAGAATTCAGTTTACACCAGACCTTTTACCCTCAGATCTGATCGGTACAATGATCTATAGTCAAAAAACAGAGCAGTTCACCACAAAGTTTGGACCAATCTTTACTCAACTTCTTCTTGCTGATGAAATAAACAGATCTCCGGCAAAAGTCCAAGCTGCTCTTTTGGAAGCGATGGCAGAAAAACAGGTTACGATTGGTGAAAATACACACAAGTTAACAAGCCCATTTGTTGTTCTTGCAACTCAAAACCCTATCGAGCAAGAAGGGACATATCCTTTACCTGAGGCTCAGCTAGACAGATTTATGATGAAAGTTTCTGTCGAATATCCAAATTTTGATGCTGAAAAAAACATACTCTCTTTGAATTTTGACAATATTTCAAAAAATGAAGCCATCATGTCTACTGATGATATTTTGGATCTAAAAGAGAAGGTTGATAAAATTTATGTCGATGAAAAAATAAAAGACATGATAGTAAGAGTTACTCATGCGACTCGTCCAGGTTCAGATTATTTTGATACTGCCTATACAGGAGCTATTGCTGCCGGGGCTTCTCCAAGGGCCACAATTTGGCTTTATAAATTAGGCAAGTTTGTAGCGTTTTTAAATGGAAGAGACTTTGTATCCCCTGAAGATGTTTTGCATGTTGTACCATCCGTCCTTGGTCATAGGGTTATCCTTAGTTACGAAGCAATGGTTGATAAAATTCAAAGTAGAGATCTTTGCCTGAAAATTGCAGAGCGTGTAATTTAATGATTAACATCAATGAAGTAAGAAGGGCTCTGTCAAAAGCTCAAACTAGATTCTTTAAAAAGGCGAACTCATACTCGGTTGGAGTTTTAAAGTCCAAGGTAAGAGGAACAGGGTTACAGTTTAAAGAACATCAAGTTTATAGTCACGGAGATGATGTTCGTTTTATTGATTGGAAAATGCTGGCAAAAACTTCAAATCCATATGTTAAAACATTCGAAGAAGAAAGAAACGTTGAAATAATTTTAGTTTTAGAGGTTTCTCCCACAATGCTTGCTGGAGAAAATGGAATATCCAAATTACAAGCTGCTATTGAAATTGGATGCATGCTTTATCTGATGGCAGACAAATCAAGTGATATGGTTCATTTAGTTTTAGTGAGTGATAAGATTTTAGAACTTCCCAAAATGAGGGGAGAAAAAGGCATGAGAACCATGCTTGAATTACTAAAAAAAGAAAAAATCTTGGATGAGAAGCTTAATATTCTTTATCAAAATATCATTGAAAATGATGAAGTCGATCAAAAAAAATTAGACTTTAAATTAAATAAACTTCTTTATAAGAAAAAAGAGGTCATTGTTCTGTCCGACTTTAAGGGACAGATCCAAGGTGATGTGATTGCGCATCTTGCTAAACACTCACATGTCCAATGCTTTAGAGTCATTGCTAAAATAGATGAGAGTATTAGCCTTCCCTATTCAGTTTTTGGCCAAAATAAAAAATCACAAAGTCAGTTTTCTCGAGTGAATACGGGCGATGAGTTAGATCAAAAAATTCTTAAACATGTAACTCCAATAAGAATGAGCGAAGGCCATCTAGATCAATTTGTAAGAGAAATGTCGTGATACGAAATATTGTCTTATTAATATTCATTTCAATACAATCACTTTTAGCTCAGGCCTATGAGGGGGAGTTTACTCCTCTTCAAAGTAGCGCCATTGAGGTTGAAGAGGGTGCGACTTTTGACGGAGTTATAAGAATTTGGCCTGTAAAAATAAATGAAGATGTTAAAATTTTTGATCAAGTAAAGATCGGTAAATTAAATGAAAACTTCTATTTGATTGAAAAGACACTATCTCAAAGATCCACTTATAATTCTGAAGTCGTAGAAATAAAAGGTTTGTTTGCTGTCATTAAAGCTATTAAAAACAACGCCAAAATGATGATTAAAGTTGGTGACTCACAAGTGTCTTTGGATATTCGTCGTATCTCTTCGATTGCGACAGCTCCACCACCACAGGCTTTTGAGTTTGTAGATCAACCGCAAAAGTTATTTGTTAAAAAAAATATCCCATACTTTCTAGTTCTAGTAGTTTTATTTATCGTCTTGGTGTTTATTTTAATAGGAATTATAAAACGAGCCAGACAGAAAAAGAGAATAAAGATCAAGAGAGAGCTTCTTATTAATAATATAGTAAAAGCAAGTGAAAGATCTGACATAGAACTGATACCAAGTTTTTTAAAAGATTTGGGATATGATAAAGAAAATGATCAGTATAAAAATTTTAAAGACTATCTAGACCGGATTCAGTATAAGCAAAAATGGGAAGATGGTGATCTTGCAAATATAACAAAGCTTAAAAATGAGGTTATAAATGCAGGTTTATGATCTTGGTATTTGGTTTTATTCGTCAGTTATAGGTACATTAGCTTGGTTGTACTCTCAGTTTTACTTTTTTAAGAAACCAATTGTTCCGATATTAAAAAATAAAAAAAGTTCCAGACTAACCTTTAAAAAAATATCGATCGTTTTTCTTGGCTTAATTGGTTGGTTCTTTATTAGCTATTCTATGACTCTTCCAAAGAAGCCTGCTGGATTTATTTCTGACCCCGAAGAGGTTAATGACGTTATTTTCGTTGTTGATGTCAGCTTGTCGATGTTGGCAGAAGACTTCAAGCCGAATCGCCTTCAAGTCTCTAAAGAAAAAATCTTAGAATTCGTGGAACTAAGACCAACAGATCGTATAGCAATCGTTATGTTCTCTGAAAAAGTATTCACATTGTTGCCATTAACGACGGATCTTAAGCTGGTAAAAAGGGCAATTTCAGATATACAAACAGGGTTTCTTGGCAGCGGCACCAATATTGGAGACGCATTGGCTTTAGGTGTTGCAAGAGGAATTCAGTCGTTGGCAAAAAATAAAGTGATCATTCTTCTTACAGATGGCGTAAGTAATGTCGGTACAATGACGCCGGTACAAGCTGCAGAAGAAGCTAAGAGTGCTGGTATTAAAGTATATGCAATTGCTATTGGCGGTGATGGCGATGCAAGAATTCCTGTTCCAAGTGGATTTGGCACTCAAAGATACCAGTACATACCTGGTGGAAGCTTTGACGTAGATACATTAAAGAAAATTGCCTCAATGACAGGTGGGGAAGTTTTTCGAGCAGATAATGAGCAAGCATTAGAAAAAGTTTTATCAAAAATTAATGAACTTGAAAGAACAAAAATTGAGAAGAGTGGAAAAGCTGTTTATGAAGAACTTTATTGGCAACCTTTAGTGTTGGGATGCCTGCTACTTTTTGTAAGCTTTGTATTTAGATGGGCACTTTTAAGAGAAATGATATGACTTTTATAAAGTTAAATTACGCCATTTATCTTCTAGCGACCTTACTTTTTGTGGGGTTTATCTATTCTATTGACCATAAAAAATACAGATTATGGATCCGTGATTGCTTTAATTTATCTCCTACACTGAGCCTTTATCTTTCAAAAATCTTATTTTTATGCTCTGTCCTCTTTTTTGCAGCGGCTCTTCTAGATTTAAGAGGGCCGCAGGAGCAGGTTAATACTCCTTTGTCAGATCAAAAAACAGTCGTTTTAATAGATGCTTCATCTAGTATGCTTGTCGAAGATGTTCAGCCAAATAGATTTAAACGAGCCTTAACTGTTGCTAGGCATTTTGTAAAAAATGCAGTTGGTCATCAAATCTCAATAATTGTCTTTTCAGATATATCAAAGCGTTTAATACCATTTACTGATGATATTGATCTTCTTGACGCCAGACTAGCAGGTTTAGAAGATGAAAGACTTAGAGGCGGTGGGAGTAATATTACATCCGCTCTTAGTGAAACCGTGCAATCGCTCAAGCTTGAAAGTTCAAACGGGAAGCCTGGCGGAAATATTCTTTTGATTACGGATGCAGAAGAAAATGGCATGGATTTAAAAATTGATGAAACAACTGGGATTAGCTTGGCGCTAATCGGGATTGGGACTGTATCTGGTGGAAAAATCCCCATGAGAACCAAAAGAGGGACTTTTTCTGGCTATAAAACTCATATGAATAAAGAAGTCATATCCAAACTAGATGAAAAATTTTTAGATCGTATAGCCTCTCATTTTCAAAGAGCCAAAAAATGGATTGTACTATCTTTTAGTATGCCAACTGAAGAGGTGTTAAACTTCTTTCGCGAAGGTACGATTTCAACAGAAGGTATAGATCAAACAAAGATTCGACCAGTTCTATCTCAATGGCTTATAGCTATAGGAATCATACTTTATGTTTTATCTATAATTGCTGGAAATATGAGATCATATTCTATAATGTCTAATCTAGTAGTATTAATTCTTTTGAGTTCAGGAGCAGAGCAGCTCATGGCACAAGAGAGTAGTGAAGTTGATTTGCAAAAAGCAAAAATAAGCCAAGAAATTCTTGAGAACCTTGGTGAAGATTGGTCTCCAGAGCAAAAACAGCAAATTGCCCTTGATCTAGCTAAAAAGAATGAGCTCGATAAGGCTGCACTATTATATAAAGAGGCAGAGGGTGATCTCTCTTTAAAAGCAAAGGCTAATTATGGTGTTACTCTCTTAGCAAAAGGTGATCAAAAAGGTCTTAAAGTTTTAGATGAAGTTCTAAAGGAAAACTCTGCAAAAGATGTAGAGCTTGAAAGACAAATCCATTCCAATATTAAAAAGTTTTTGTTATCCAACGGTGGCGGAGGAGAGGGCAAAGATAAAGATAAGGATCAAAAAGATACAAAAGATAAAAAACCCGGCTCAGGTAAGTCCGGTGAGGACAATAAAGATAAAAAAGAAAACAAAGACTCTGGTGATCAAGATAAAAATGACGATGAAAAAGGCAAAGATGAAGAAAATAAAGATGATCAAAATGGCAATAAGCAAAAAGACAAACAGATTACAAATATGGCCCAAAGAGAAAGAGAAATTGATAAGAAAAGAAAAATGATGAAAGTACCAGCACTTTTAAAGCAATTGATGCAAGACGACCGTGCCTTACAAAGTGAATTTATAGATACAGAGACAAACGATAAGAATAATTCTCGAGAAAAGAGAGATTGGTAATGAAGTCTATAGTCCTATTAATTTTGTTTTTTGCAACAAATGTATTTGCTCAAATCGATGTTAGATTTCGACCTGAAAGACCCCTGATCAACGAGCCTTTTAACATGGAGGTGACAGTTGCATTTGAAGGGTCTGAAGAGCCCTATATAAGCTTCGATCCAGGTGGACTTAATGTTGAAGGTAAGAGTAAGGGCGGAGTCACTTTTTCAACTCAGTTGATAAACGGTCAATTTACTTCTCAAAAGACGATCAGTTATATCTATCAGCTAAATGCCAGTCGAGCAGGGTTGTTTTATATAAGAAATATGTCAGCTAAAATCGCAGACAAAGAATTTACGAGCGATAATATTAGGGTTCAAGTATTGCGTGAAGCAGAAAAACCCAAAGACTATTTTCTTGAAGCAATTCCCTCAAAGGATAATGTTTATAGAGGAGAAGGTTTTTTTGTTAACTACTATTTGTACACTAGAGTTCCAATTTATAACCAAGAGCTAAAAGAATATCCTAAGCTAAATGGATTCTTGAAAAGATTTAAGGCGGTAGATGAAACTCCTGAGCGAGTAGAACGAAATGGGGTTATTTATCAGCGTTCAAAGAAATACTCAGCTCGATTGTTTGCTGAAAAAACAGGCAAGCTCACTATTGACCCATTAAGAATTCAAGTGTCTGTAGGTTTTGGTAATGTTGGAGGTTTTGGACTAAGGGACATGCGAAACGTTACCCTTTCAAGTTTACCTGTAGAGATTCAGTCAAGCACAACGCCAACAGAAGAAATACCTCAAGGTTTTACAGGGCTTGTTGGCGAACACACCTTTACATTAAACGTTAAGAAGACAAAGTTTTTAGTAAACGAACCAATAGAGTTGTCCTTGGAAATTATTGGGCCAGGCTTATTAGAAAAAATGGATGATCCAGTAATTTATAACCATCCTGACTTGGAAAGCTTTGATACTCGTTCAGAAATTCAAGAGATAACAGAGCAAAAATCTAGAAAGGTCCTCGAATATACTTACCTTCCAAGGTCTCAGTTTGAAATTGAAGAAAGAGAACTGCAATTAGGTTATTTTGATCCAGATCAAAATAAATATATTGTAAAAACTATAGCAATACCTTCAATTCAAGTTATTGGCGGCTCTGTTAATACACCCAACAAGCCTAATCGCTCACAGAAGAATAATGAAGCTGTTACTCCAAGTTTGCCAGAGATAAGTTTAAGCCCAATTAGTCCATTCGGTGATTTAGTGCTTCGCCAATATTTTACATGGTATCAACTAGCATTCCTCGCTTCTGTTTTTATTTTTATTATTTCAATTAAGTCTAATTTGTCTTTTAAAGAGAATTCAGTAAAGGCAAATGCAAGATATTATTTTAAGAAAAGATTAGCCAAGGGTGTTGATTATAAAAGCTTGTATCTATTTTTTAGTCATATTAGAAATGATGAGTATATAGAAATAGAAAGATATATCGAGACTCTAGCAGTTGATGCTGAAGTAAAAAATTACTTCAAAGAACTTCTTTCTAAGTTGAGGTCCGCAAGTTATGCAAACTTAGGTAGTACAAGTAAGATAAAGCCAGACAAAAAAATGTTTAAACTTTTAATAAAGAACCTAGTTTGAAAATAGTTCAACATACAAAAGATATTCATGAGCTTTTTGGTGCCACACTTGGAAACTTTGATGGTGTTCATAAGGGGCACTTATCAATGCTTGCAGAGGCAAAACAACAATGTAATGCAAAAAATATAAATTTCGCTGTTATTACTTTTTTGCCGCATCCAGCGCAGATCTTGAAGGCACAAAGAGCATTTCTTTTAAGTGAATATGACGATAGAAGAACCTTGCTTGAGAAAGCTGGTGTAGATGTACTTGTAGAAATACCTTTTACAAGAGAGTTTAGTTCACTTACTCCTGAGCAATTTATTCATGAGTATATTGCTTCGGTTGAAAACTTAAAACTTCTCTGTTTGGGATACGACTTTGCTTTTGGTGCTAATAAAACCGGCGATATTAATACTTTTAGACAGCTCATAGATGGTTCAAATCAAGAGGTGGTCGAACTTGATCAGTTTAAATTAAACGATGAACATATTTCTTCTAGTATAATAAGAGACTTAATTCGAAAGGGAAAAGTTGCTAACGTTAAAAGTCTTTTGGGGCGCAATTATAAGGTAAAAGGGTTAGTTGTTAGAGGAAAGGGAAGAGGCAAGGGAATTGGCTTTCCTACTGCTAATCTTCAGGTTCCAGACGAAATGATCACACCAAGCACTGGGGTCTACGCAACAAAAACAGTTTTAAATAAAATTGAATACCAATCGGTTACAAATATTGGATTCAATCCTACGTTTAATGATTCTTTGAAAATGACAATTGAGACACATATTCTTGATTCAATTAAAGATTTTTACAACGAAGTACTTGAAGTTGAGTTTTTGGGTAAAATAAGAGAGGAAAAAAGATTTGATAGTATTGATGAGCTTATTGCACAGATAACTAAAGATGCTCAAACTGCTAAAGAATGGAAATAATGAAACTCGCGCTCCTTGGAAGACATATTTCTCATTCACTTTCTCCGAAACTCTATGCGGATATTTATGATAATTTGAATGTAGATTATCAGTTGATCGATATTGAAGACAAAACTTTAGTACCTTCGTTGGGAATCTTAATGAATGATCTCGATGGATTAAACATAACTTCGCCTTATAAAGAAATATTTCTAAATGATGTCAAAATTCAACAGTCCGAAATTCAAGCTCTAAATGCAATCAATTGCATCGGTAAAAAACAAGGTAGCTTCTATGCTACTAATACCGATTACACTGCTCTAATAAGACTTATTCCAAAAATGGCATGCAATAAAAAAATAATTATTTTAGGTGATGGAGTCATGTCTAGAGTTGTAGAAAGTGTATGCAAGTTAAAAGGACTGACTTTTGAGGTCAGATCTCGAAAGATCGACGATGAGCTCTTTCGAAAGTTTTCGAACGGGAATATTCTTGAGGATAATAGTTTAATCATTAACTGCTGCTCTAGATCTTATACATTCAACGGAAGACTTGGGATTGATAGTCATTTTTGGGATCTAAACTATCGCCATCAAATGCATCTAGACTACTTTCATGGATCTCAGAGTTATACGGACGGGTATTCGCTTCTTAAATTACAGGCCGAGGACGCAGCGGCATTTTGGTCACAGCTAAAAAATTAAACATTATTTTCGTGATTCCGATAACATAGACATATAGATATTAAGGAAGACTATGTTTAGAAAGGAATTTGCCGAAGTCATTAGCAAGACTGGGATGGTCCCAATTAAAGACCTGCGCCCATTATTGCTTGATAAAGATCCAAACACGGTTTCAGAGTTTGGACTTCTTCAGTTTGATTTTTTTGATGACGTGAAATTTGCAAAGCAGTTAGCCGAGAACTACAACCTGACATTTATTGACCTATCAAAAGCTAAAATTAAAGAAAGAATTCTTAAGCTATCAAAGAAGTCCGATGTTTTAAAATATAGAATGCTGCCGATTCAAAAAAGTGCAAATGCAGTAAGTGTTGCAATTTTTGATCCTTCAGTCGTAAAACAAAAGGCAGAGTTGCAGTCAGTATTTCAAAGCCCAGTCGAATTTATTTTAACAAATATTTCAGCTTGGGAAAAAATCTATTCAAGAGTCACTGAATCAATTGAAGAATTGCTATCTACTATTAAGGAAGTGCTTCCTGACTCAGCAAAAGAAGTTGAGACAGTAAGAGAAGAGGATATTGGTACTGAGGTCATAACTTTTGTAAATAAAATTTTGGCTGAAGCTTTTATTAAAAAAGCATCAGATATCCATATTGAACCATACGAAAAAATATTTAGAATTCGTTTTAGAATTGACGGAAAGCTCGTTGAGATGGCTCAACCGCAAAAAAAACTAATGCTTCCCATGATCTCACGTCTAAAGATTATGGCTCAAATGGATATTGCTGAAAGAAGAAAACCACAAGATGGCCGTATTAAGCTTTCAATTGGTGGAGCGCCAATTGACTACAGGGTTTCATCCTTACCAACTCTTTTTGGCGAGAAAATAGTACTTCGTCTTCTTGACTCGAGTAACCTTGAGTTAGATATGACAAAGCTTGGTTTCGAGGCAAAACAACTACAGACTTTCAAAGATGGAATTTACCAGCCCTTTGGCATGTGTCTTGTGACTGGTCCAACCGGTTCAGGTAAAACAACAACATTATATTCTGCAATCGCAGAGTTAAATCGAGTCGCTACTAATATTTCAACCGCTGAAGATCCGGTTGAATTTAACTTACAGGGTATTAACCAGGTTAACGTTAAGCGCGACATTGGGTTAACATTTGCTTCAGCGCTGAAGTCATTTTTGAGACAAGATCCAGATATTATTATGGTGGGAGAGATTCGAGACTTAGAGGTAGGTGAGATTGCTGTTGAAGCGGCGCTAACCGGTCACTTGGTATTGTCCACATTGCACACCAATGATGCTCCCTCTACTGTAACAAGACTCATAAATATGGGGATTGAGCCTTTCTTGGTGGTCGGTGCTTTGAACGTTATTGTTGCTCAGCGATTGTGTCGACGAATTTGTGTTGAATGCAAAGTTGAGCACAAGGTAAGTGTAGATGAGTTAGTGGCTTGTGGTATCGCGCCCCAGTCTGCTGCAAAAATCAAAATTTATAAAGGCGAAGGCTGTGATTATTGTAATAACACTGGCTATAAAGGCAGGGTTGCAATCTATGAGGTTATGGGAATAACACCAGGGATTAAAGATCTCATTTTAAGAAATTCCTCATCAGATGATTTAAAAAAACAAGCTATTAAAGATGGAATGAAGACATTGAGAATGACAGCGTTGACTAAAGTGGCTCAAGGGCTAACAACTTTAGATGAAGCTGTTATGAACTCTGGCTCGGATAAATTTTAAGGAGATTCCATGTCGGATCAAACAGTCACAAAAACAAAACAAGGCGGCGCTGGAGACGTTAAAATTCAGCAGCTCTTTAAATTGATGATTGATAGTGGCGCATCTGATTTACATTTAACTGTAGGGTCATCGCCTGGACTAAGGGTGAATGGAGAGATGGTTAGAGTAAAAATACCATCTCTAAATGGTGACGATACAAAAAGGTTGGTCTATCAGATTTTGTCTGAGAACCAACGAAGTGAATACGAAAAAAATCTAGAGTTAGACTTCTCATTTGGAATCAAAGGATTGGCACGTTTTAGGGCCAACGTTTTTTTCTCAAAGGGCGGAGTTGCGGCAGTTTTTAGAACTATTCCAAGTATTATCCCTGACTTTAAAGCACTAAACTTGCCAAAAGTTTTATTAGAAATGACAGATGTCTCTAACGGATTAATATTAATCACTGGTCCTACTGGTTCGGGTAAATCAACAACTCTTGCTGCATTACTAGATCGCTTAAATGAAAAAGAAGCTGGTCATATCATTACGCTTGAAGATCCAATCGAATTCGTACATCCGCATAAAAACTGTATTGTAAATCAGCGTGAAATTGGAACAGATACTCTCTCATTTCACAATGCGCTAAAGTCATTACTTCGACAAGATCCAGATATTGTTTTGGTAGGTGAGCTTAGAGATGCTGAAACGATTGAAGCCGCCTTAACCATCGCTGAAACTGGTCACTTAGTTTTTGGAACTCTTCACACAAACTCCTGCGTACAGACAATTAATCGTATCGTAAACGTTTTTGCCGCTGACCAACAAGAACAAATCAGAACACTTCTCTCTTTTGTTCTTCAAGGTGTTGTTGCTCAACAATTAATTCCTAAGTCTTTTGAGCCTGGTCGAGTGGCCGCGCTTGAAGTGATGGTTCCAACTTCTGGTATTAGAAACTTAATTAGAGAAGATAAAGTTCACCAAATTTATTCACAGATGCAAATTGGTCAAGATAAAACCGGTATGGTGACAATGAACCAATCACTTGTTCGTTTTGTTGAATCTGGTCTAATTTCACCTGAAACGGCAATGACGTATGCAACTGTTCCTGAAGAGCTGGCTAAAAAGCTTGGGCTTAATAAGGGAGATTAGAGAAATGGGGTTGAAGAATAATGGCTAATTATGGCTGGGAAGGATTAAATAAAGACGGTGCAAGAGAAAGTGGAACACTTAACGCCGCTGATGAAAAAGAAGTGCGCCGAACTCTTCGTGCAAGAGGCGTTCGTGTAAAGAAAATCACCCCACCTTCAATTTTAGAGTTTGATATCGGCGAATGGATGGTTGCTCGCGGATTTGCAAAAGCATTTGGTCCTAAAGACCTTATGACCTTTACAAAGCAACTTGCAATTATGACTGACGCTGGCGTTCCCATTATTCAAGCGTTAGAAATCTTATTTAAATCGGAAAGAAATCCTTCACTAAAAAATGCGGTTAAAACTATTGCCACAGATGTTGGTGAGGGTAAAACCTTGGCAGAAGCAATGGGTAAGCAAAAAGGCTTTGATCGTCTTTATTGCAACCTTGTTAAGGCCGGTGAAGCAGGCGGTATTCTTGATGAGATTCTCAGAAAGCTTGGCGATCATATGGATCGAGCTGAGAAGATTAAGGCGCAAATTAAATCAGCTATGACTTATCCTGCTATTGTTGTTTTCGTCGGTTTAGTCGTCATATGGGGCCTAATGACATTTGTTGTTCCTCAATTCGTTGGCATGTTAAAGGACTCAGGGCAAGAGCCACCCTGGATTACACAATTCGTCATTGATGTCTCACAATTCGTTCAAGACTACTCTCTAATAGGTATTCCGGGATTATTGATTGGTGTCGTTTTATTACAAAATTATATTAAGACAGAAACTGGAAAAATCGTATTTGATAATTTTATGATGAGGTTACCTGTTTTTGGCCCAATTGTTATTAAAGGAAACTTAGCCTCTTTTTGTAGAACAATGTCGACCTTATTAAGTTCTGGTGTTTCCTTGATCGACTCTTTAGAGATCTGCGTTGAAACAATTGATAATGGTGTTGTTGCCAAGGATTTAAAGACAGTTCGAAAAGCGATCGAGCAAGGTAAAACTTTGACTGAGCCACTTTCAAAAATCGACTACTTCCCAGACATGGTGTCTCAAATGATCCGTGTAGGTGAACAAACTGGACGAGTTGATAGCATGCTTGAAAAAGTTGCAGAGGTATTTGAGGAAGAGGTGAATAACCTTGTGACCAATATGACGAAACTCATAGAACCCTTTATTATCGTGTTCTTAGGTGGCATGGTGGCAACAGTTCTGGTCGCTATGTATCTTCCAATCTTTATGTCTGCGGGTGGAGCATAGAAATAAATGCTTAATATTATTGAAAAGTGCAAAAAAACATAAATAGTTTATTGATTTTTTCCGATATGAGTTAAAATTGAATTAGATAAACAGCCGATCAAGGGTAATATCACTTTGAAGCTCTTAATGTTTTAAAGTGTAGGGCCTGAGAAAAGTTGCAGTCTAAATTCCTACCTCAAAATCTATGGCTCTTAATGCCTGAAGTGATGAGGGAAACAGGTCATCTTAATTGACCACTTTTGGAGGTTCCGATGTGTAGTTTCTTTAAGGACTTAAGAGTCCAAAAACAGTCTGGTTTTACGTTAGTAGAGCTTATGGTCGTTGTGGCGATTATTGGTATTTTGTCAGCAGTAGCGATTCCTAATTTTAAACAATATCAAGCAAAAGCTAAAACTTCTGAGATTAAACTTCAACTTGCATCATTATATTCAGCTCAAACAGCTACACTTGCAGATTACGACACATATGTAACATGCCTTAGAGATATTGGTTATGATCCATCGGCAGAAGCCGCTTCAAGATATTATCATGTTGGATTCGGATCTGCCGTTGTTGAGCAAGGTGATCCAGCAGTTCCTGGTTGTTCTGGTGCTGCTGCGGGTGTTTCTTACTTTGTAGCTACAAAGTATGGTACAGGCTCGGTACCAGCTGCTGATGCAGAAATGCCGACGACTGCAGCTGCAAAAGGTTCATTTACAGCAGGTGGTGCAGGATTCGTTAGTACTAGTAATACGAACGCCGATACATGGACAATTACAGATTCCAAAGTAATTGCAAATGGTGTCCGTGGTTGGCAGTAAGATTAATTTAAAATTAAGTTAAATCAAACCCAGCTTCGGCTGGGTTTTTTATTTTTTGTAAAGCTTATAAGGCTTCCAATCTTTTGCTGCCGACCATTGGCCTTCTTTAAACAAATACCTAGCACCATCAAAATCAAACTTATCACAATCTTTTGGTTTATCATTAAGGCATTCTAGGTCTATTTGAGCTTTAAGAGAATAGAGGTTCGATCTAATTCTGGCCTTCATTGCTTCTAGTTCTGTTTGATTTAGAATTTCACTTAATGCTTTAAACGTATCAAGTAATGATAGTTGACCCTGCTGAAAGCGCATCTTTACATATAGGGATGGAAGAAAAGCTAAATGTTTATTAATTTTTGGATCATTTATAATTTTAGAAAAATAAGCCAGACCCGCTTCGTTATCACCCAAACTAAAGGCAGAATTAAAACCGGCATAGTAGTTTAGCCAAAAATCATCAGGATAATGATCAAGACCCTTCTCTAAAAGTACATTAGCTCCATAAATGTCGTCTTTAATAACTGATAAATACATTCCACCAAAAAAATAATTACTATAAAAAAGTGGCTCCAATTTTGTAATAGTCATAAACCTATAAAAAAGCCACGAGTTGCCAGAACCTTTGTAGTGATCATGATCAGCTTCAAGAAGCGTAGTAATCCAAAGAAGTGAGCTTACAAGTCTGGAGTGCCCCAAAAAGAGCAAATTGACATAATCACTTTTAATATTAACAGCTGATTGTTGCTTAGAAATGGTCAACTTGGGTAAGGGGTTATTTATGTCCAGTTTTTGCGCAAAAAAACCCAAAGTAAGAATTAGGCAAAAAATGAAAAATACAAAGAATTTATTTTTAAAGTTGAACACACGCATGAATAGATTATAATTGATTTATGATAGAGCTAAAAGAGATAAGCAAATCTTTCAAGAAAGATTTTTACACATCAAGATTTGATGCTTTGAAAAATGTATCGTTTAAAATCAATGATGGTGATCTGGTCGGTTTTTTAGGTGCAAATGGGGCGGGAAAAACAACATCACTAAAAATAATCTTAGACTTTATAAAAGCAGATAGTGGATCTGTAGAGTATTCTGGAAAAAGTGGTGGAAGCTTTAAGAACTTTCTTAAAACCTTAGGCTATCTACCTGAAAGACCATATTTTCACGCCAATTTAACAGGAAGAGAGTTTGCTGAGTACATGGCCAAACTTCAAGATATTAAAAGGTCTGAGTACACACCCAGTATAGATAAATGGAGCGAAAGACTTGGTATAGCTCATGCCCTAGATAGAAAACTTCAAAATTATTCTAAAGGAATGCTTCAAAGAATTGGATTTGTTTCTTGTTTAATACATAACCCAACATTTTTAATTTTAGATGAACCAGTGTCCGGACTTGATCCCGTCGGTAGACGAGAAATGAAGGATGTCATGCTTGAGTTAAATAAAATGGGTAAAACCATTTTTTTTAGCAGTCATATCGTGTCTGACATTGAAGAAATTTGTAATGACTTAATTGTCTTAGATAAAGGTAAATTAATATATAGTGGTGAAGTAGATACTTTACTTAAAAAAGAAAGTAAGGGGTATTGTGAAGCAATATTTGAAACTAATTATATTGAAAAATATAATACTTTTGGCCATGTTGATAAGCTTTCTGGAAACAACTTTAAAATTACGCTTAAAAAAGAGAGTTTGGCTTTTTTAGATCTTCTAAATAAAAATAAAGATCGGCTTATTAAGTTTTCAGAGCTAAAGCCAACACTGGAAGAAATTATCTATAAGAGTAATAAATGAAAAAAGTTTTAATAGTTGCTCAATATACATTTGGTGAAGCAGTAAAAAGTAAAGTTCTATTAAACGTTATATTTTTAGGTTTAGCCTTTCTTTTGACATCATATATTGCTTCAGAGCTGACGTACGGAATCCCTGAAAAAACTTCGTTGGATATTGGGCTTGGACTAGCATCAATCGCAGTAAAAATAATTGCACTTTTTTATGGTGTAAATATTATCCAAAGCGAAATCGAGACAAGGTCTATATACTTAGTCTTGTCGAGGCCGATATCTAAGGTACAGTACTTTTTAGGTAGAATTCTGGGAATGTCATTGATTCTATTTATTAATGTCGTATTACTTGGCTCTATTTCAATATCTTTATATTATATTCTTGGAGGAGATGTATCACCTCTAATGTTTTGGTCAATACTCTTTAGTTTTATTGAATCATTAATACTTCTTCTTATTGTAGTAACTTGCTCACTCTTTTCTTCAAAAGTTCTCTCAATTTTACTGGGAATTAGTGCGTATATCTCGGGGTATATTTCATCGGCCTTACTCGAATCAAATCATTTTGCTAGCACAGGACTCTTTAGCATTGCTTTAAAAAGTTTAAGTACAATCCTTCCAAATTTCTCACGACTAAACTTAAAAGACTTTATTCTGTATGAACAAAATATTTCGAGTAGTGTTTTGATTGCAACTCTTGGCCATTCCTTTCTTTTTTGTTTGATATATTTAGTTCTTGGTAGCTTGTTGATGAAACGAAAAAGTCTCGATTAATGTTAACCTTTATCTATATATTTATTTTCTTTATGGGCACATTGATTGGCAGCTTCATGAATGTCGTAGTCCTTCGTTTGCCTGAAGGAAAGGACATTGTTTTTGACAGATCAGGTTGTCCAAAATGTAACTCACAAATTTCTTGGTACGATAATCTTCCAATAATATCCTTTATGATTTTAAGGGGCAAGTGTCGTCAATGCACACAAGCGATTTCTATTCAGTATCCTCTGTTTGAAATTTGGCATGGCCTCTTAGCTTTTATTGTTTTTTATAATTGGCAAGATATGGGCTCATTAGAGTTCATGCTTTCTGTTTGCAAATTCCTAATTGCTTCAATATTTAGTGCTCATATATTAATTGATATAAAATATCAGCTACTTTTAGATGCGTTAAACTTAGCTCTCATTCCGTTTGTACTTGTATTAGTTTTTTTTAGTCAGAATTGGTTTGATTCTTTGTTGGGCGGTCTAATCGGCTTTTTATTTCCATTGGCAGTCACATGGATCTTCTATCTCATTAGAGGAAAAATCGGTTTAGGTGGCGGTGATATTAAGTTATTTGGTGTTCTTGGGGCATTGTTTGGACTTAAGGGAGTTATTTTAAATATATTTACGAGCTGTATCTTAGGTAGCTTCATTACAATCACATTGATTATTTTTAAGATAACTAAATCTGATCAATATATCCCGTTTGGGCCATACATCCTGTTTGTCGCTCTAATACAACTGTTACTTCCTGATTTATTTGCGGTGTGGCAAAACTTCCTTATTCCGTACTAATAAGCATGTTGCATTAAAAGGTTGAAATCGCGTTCAACGTACAGGTATAATTTGCCTACGCCCGTATATTATGGATTTTGTGCGGCGCAGGAGTTAGATTGTCAACGCCATTTGACCCAAAAAAAGTCATTGATGACTTGGTGGAACAGATTAAGGATTCTTTAAAGCTAGGGCCTCGTAACCTAGTAGGCATTGATATTGGCTTTAGTGCCATTAAAATTGTCGAGCTTAAAAAATCAAAAAAAAATTCATATGAATTAGTTCGCCACGCCTTTGTCCCCTTACCTGAGGGGGCATTAATTGAAGATGAAATACAAAATGCTGAACAAATCACAGAGACCATCACAAGAGCTTATAAGAGTGGAAAATTTTCTACACCAAATGTTTGTTTAGGTCTGTGGGGCCCAAACACCATCGCTAGAAGACTGCAACTTGCAGGCGGCACCTCAGAGGAAATTGAAGATCAAGTTGTATGGGAAGCGGAACAATACATTCCTTTTGATGTTGAAGATTCAAGTATATCTTTCCATATTATTGGAGAAAACGAAGGTGGCGGTGTAGACGTTGTCGTAGCTGCTGCTAGAAAAGATGTCATTGATTCATTTAAAGACCTAATTACAAATGCAGGCTTAAAAGTAAAAATTGTAGATTTAATTCAGATATCGCTTGTAAACGTCTTTGAAAAAGTCGCAGCAGAAGATTTAGCTCAAGCCGAAAGAAGTTCTTGGGTTTTGTTAGATATTGGTGCTCAAAAAACCGAGTTCCTGATTTATAAAAACGGAATGATCTCATTTGCAAAACAGATTAATATTGGTGGTCTAATGATCACTGAGGAAATTCAAAGGCAGATGGGAGTAAATTATAAAGAAGCTGAGGATTTAAAAATCACAGGTGATGATAAAGGTAATCTCCCAGAAGAAATTGTTGAAATTATTGATGCAGTCATCGAAAGCTTTTTTGGTGAGCTTAAAAAGACATTAGATTTTTATATAAGTTCAACATCAGACGAGGCATTTACCGGTTGTTATATTACTGGTGGAAGTTCTCAAATTCCAGGGTTACTTGAGGGGCTTGAAGCCTTACTTGGATTTCAGGTAAGGATCCTTAATCCTTTAGATGTCATTTCTTATGATGAAGCAGATTACGAAGAAGAAGAAATTAACGATTTAGTATATAGAGGAGTTTCTGTAATTGGGTTGGCAATGAGGGAGTTAAGTTAATGATTGCAATTAACCTCATTGAAAAAAAGAATACCTCAAAACCAGTTGTAGTTTTAGGTGTTGATGTTAGAACAATCAATTTTAAATTGTTCTTCGTTGCAATTGTAATATTCTATGTACCTAAAAATTACTTTCTCTCTACTTGGGCCGAAGAAATTAGATCTTTAGATAAACAAATTGAAATTTTAGA
The DNA here is from genome assembly GCA_964352405.1 of uncultured Halobacteriovorax sp. Taxonomy (GTDB): domain Bacteria; phylum Bdellovibrionota; class Bacteriovoracia; order Bacteriovoracales; family Bacteriovoracaceae; genus UBA4207. Next base: position 1,639 of record CAYGRY010000015.1, on the reverse strand, counting down.
TGCTCAATCTAAACAGGCGCGTGAAGATCTAAGAAGTTTTGATGGCGTAAAGCAAGAGTTAGAGTCTTATAAAAAACAAATTGATAAACTAAAAGAAAGATCGACTCAAGTTGATAAAATCCTAAAAGAAAAGACGTCACCCAAAAGGCTATTAGAAAGAATGGCAAGAGTTTCGCCAACTGATCTTTGGTTTGATGAACTAAGAATAAATGATGATCAATCGTTTTTCTTAAGAGGCGGAGCGGATAGCTATAAATCTATTGGCGATATCATTGTAACGCTCAATGAAACTCCATATTTCAATAATTCTTTAAATCTAGTTAAGTCGGAGACAAAAACAGAGGTTGAAGGCGGTAGAGAGCTTAGGCACGAAAGTTACGAAATAAATGGTAACGTTACATCTTATGAGATCGTGGGGAACTGAGCATGTTTGCAAAGCTAATGAAATACATGCCCCTTATGATTATTCTATACTCAGCGTATGAGCTGAATAATTTATATACTGAACACGAAGAACTACTTGTGAGTAAACAAGGGACAATACCCATCATTCAAACTCGTATTAATAAATTTAAAAGAGAAAGAACAGAAGTAGAAACATATATGGCTGATATTGAATCAGCCAAAAAACGTATTGAGCTTGTCGCTCAGGAAGTTGAATCACTTCAAAAAAAACTACCATCAAATATTTCAGATCCAGAAAATTTAGCAATGTTTCAAGGATTTACAGATAACTTAAATATTAGAGATGTAAGCATTGTTCCAGGACAAGAAGAAAACTTAGGTTTTTATTTTAAAAAGAGATATGAACTGAAAGGAAAGGGAACTTTTCTACAAATATTAATCTTAATGGAAAAGATTGCTGAAAATGAAAGATTATTAAATATCAAATCTATCCGTATGTTTAAAGACGATTCAACCCAAGCAAGAGGGCGATTTCAGCTTATCAAAGCGGAAATGTCGATAGAAGCCTATAGATATAACCCTGATCATAAAGAAAAAAGAGAAATCGAAGCACCGCCGCCTGAAAAGGAGAAAGCATGAAAAGCATAATTTCTTTTCTAGTATTCATAAGTGCTTTAAATGTTATGGCCCAAGACAGGTCGAAGCTTCCTGAGTTTTTTCAGCGTACAAAAACGACTATAACCAACCCGTTTGAAATGAGAGATCCTTTTAAAAGAAAAGCTTTAAAACTAAAATCATCAGGTACTAAAGATTATAAATTAGATAAAACAGTATTCTCTAATTTACCAACTCTTGATGGTGTTTCGCTTGATCGAATAAAAATCACCGGAGTTATTTTGGGTGATCAAAGACGTGCCATTGCTAAAATTGGCGAACCTGGAAGCGAAAGTAAGGGATCGGATCCCAATGCCCCTACGTTTGTAATAAAAGAAGGGATGAAAATGGGATTCAACCAAGCTGAAGTCAAAGCCATTCTGCCTGGTGGGATTGTCTTGGTAGAAAAAATTAAAAATGTATACGATCAGGAAGAATATATTGAAACGATAATGCCAGTAACTGTTGAGTAAATAATACTTTTACTCCTGTGGTCAAAAAATGGTAGAATAAACTGGAGAAAAAGGATTTTCTTCGAGGATAAATATGAAAAATGGATTTTTCTTTTTAATACTAAATC
>CAYGRY010000014.1:0-44832 GCA_964352405.1 uncultured Halobacteriovorax sp. | reverse complement strand
ACACGCCCGACTCGTCCTACAAGACCTGTTGAGCCAACACGTCCAACACGCCCAGTTGAGCCAACAAGACCAACTCGTCCAACAAGACCAGTTGTCACTCAACCAACTAGACCAAGCCCAGATTATGGCCGTCCAACACGTCCGTACACTCGTCCAACGACAAGACCACCTACTGATTACCGTAGACCTCGTCCAAACTACTATGACTATAACCAACGTCGTACGGCGCTAAGAAATTATCATAGAGCTTATAGCTTCCGTGCTAACTACCGTAATCCGTATCAGTCATATGCATATTACAACCATAGCCCTTTCTATGGATCGATCACTCACGTAAATCGTTACTATTCTCCATATGATTTCTACTCAAGTCTTCCTTACAGATACGTTTACTGGGATCTTTGGGTTCGTTACGGCTCAAGTTATAATAATGGCTTCTCGTATATCGATAGCTACCCATACTTCGTCTACAATGGTTACCGCCACCGTTATAGCCCATATGACAGCTGTAATTATGAGCTAGTCGATGGTTATAACAATAGAACTGAAAGAACTTTCTCTAGCCGTTCATGTCAGTCTGGTTACGATGCTTGTGCTCGTGAGCGTGATGAGTTGAACTACCGTTCATATGACGATCGTTTCTTCTGTGCTGAGAGAATTGATAATTCTAGATCATACAACTGGGATTATAATGACGACTTCTACTCAGACCTAGATTATTACGATTACGGAAATAACGACGATTACTATAGCGATGATTATTATTATAATTAATGAGTAATTTTCATTGAAGTTAAAAGGCCCACTCGAAAGAGTGGGTTTTTTTATACGTACTTTTCTAAAAAATCTTTATATTTCATTGCTGACTTCTGCCAGCTCCATGACATGAAGGCATCATTGGCTTCTTTTGAAAGAGTATTTAACAGATCCGGTTCATCAATAAGCTTATTTAAAGCATTTAACCATGCTTGATCATCATCAAGAGCAGACAAGTTTAACCACTGAGGTCGCGCGGGCCATAACTCCATCGCTCCACATTCGTTTGAAGCAAGTGGTAAGCAATAAAAAGAAGCCGCCTCTGAAACGACTAGACCAAAAGGCTCATACGTACTTGGAAATAAAAAAAGATGAGCTTTGGCAAAAAACTGGAAAGAGGGCTTCATGCCGTGAAAAATGACTTTATCTTTAAGGTCAAGCTCTTCTGCATAGTTTTTCCAGAAAGGAATATCACCAGGTCCAACAACATCAAAAATAAACTCTTTCGATTTTAAATGGGCTAACAAACGTAAACTTTTCTCAATACCTTTTCTCTCAAGTGCTCCAACAAATAGTAAGCGAAGAGGGGACTGAGCTTTAAACCCAACCTCTACTTCGTCTGGAGCGTGGTGAATAACGGTGATGGGAATATCATTACTTTTAATGATGCTTTTAATTTCATTTTCAATCGAATGTGAGATAGCTACAAACGCTTTAGTTTTAGGAAATAAAAATTTCTCTAAAAAAGAGTTATAACTAGAAACAATGACTTGATAAATCTGTCGAAGTTTTGTTTTAGCATTTGGCAAAGGGGCTAATTTATTTTTTGCTAAGTTTTTATACGTAAGATGCACAAATTGGACAACTCTAAAGTCTGCAATCCAAGAAGCCGTACCAATCGTCATAATTGGTGTTTCTTTAAAAATTAATAAACAAGCTGTGTAAAAAGAAAACCAAAAATTTCTTATTATTTGTATGGAGATACTTTGGCCTGGAATTTTAGTCCAAGTATGTGGTAAGTCACTAGGCCAGTTTTCAAGTTCATAGGTATAAAAATGAATATGATAACCAGTGGCTGCAAGCCTTTTCAAATTTTCGTGCATGGAGCGTTCTTGTCCTCCTCGCAAATCAATACGATGAGTAACAAAAATTAATTCTTTATTCATTTTATAAGGTTAACTTTGATCTAGATTAAGCTCAATGACTTTCTTTTAAAAGTTCATCGTAGAGCTCTTGATGACTTTGAATGAAAGAATCTAGTTGGTACATTTCTTCATATCTTTTTCTTGCGGCAATACCCATCGATTCAGCTTTATTTGAATCTTTGGCTAGCTCATTCATCGCTTGGCTTAAGGATATCGGATCATTTGGCTTGGCGAGAATTGATGAAACGCCTGGCTCTGCAACTGCAGGAACTCCAGAATTTAGATCTGTGGCAATGATTGGCTTTGAGTAGTACATCGCTTCAAGTTGTACCATTCCAAAATTTTCGTTAGATGTAATAGATGGTAAAACCAGGGCCGTTGAATGCGCATAAAGTTCGCTAAAATTTTCTTGGCTATCAACTCGTCCAAGAAAATCCACTCGATCTAATAAGTTCAAACTCTTTGCTAAGGCAATAAGTTCATCTTTGAGTGGGCCAGTGCCTATGATTTTTAAATTTATTGTAGGTGAAACATTGGCAAAAGCATGAAGTAAAACTTCAACACCCTTATAACCAACGAGGCGACCTACAAAAAGAAAGTACGGAGCGGCGCCTAGTGTTTGTTTGGCTAAAATTTTTTCTGGTGGAATTAAAGAATCAGTGTTTAGGGCAAAAGGAATCACGCGACATTTATGAGCAAATCTTCTTAAAACGCGCGATGAGGTAATGTGCTTTGCGGTTGGTACAACAATCGCTTTTGCTCGGCTATAGAGCGCATTGACCAAAAGTGCGTGGATAGGAGCAAGGAGTCTCTGTCTTACAACATCGCTGTGATGTGTAATGATAATTGGACACTTTGGATTAGACAAAAGTAAGGCCATTTCTGCTAGTGGGTGAGGGGCGTGTAAGTGGACTATATCAGCCCATTCTAATTGCTTTTTTAGCGCTGAAAAATAGCCTGTCATTAGGGGTTGAGAAAATAAAATAGCAAGTGAAGGAAGTCTTAAAATTGAAATCTCACCATCTTTATTTGGTGATGGATTTTTTGAATGTTCAGCGCACAGAACTCGTACTTCATGATCCGGTATTAAAGATAAACCACGACATAAGTCACGTAAAACTGTTTCCATTCCACCATGAAAGGGAGGATAAAATTTGCCTAATTGTAACGTTTTCATCAACAATCCGGTAAAGCTTTCCCAAATTTCGCTAAATAAACAAGATTCAACGAATTGGGTTTTTCCATGATAAGATAATGAGAATGGCGAGACAACGCCTTTGATTCTAATGTTAACTAATTATGGGTTTAGGATAATAGTGACAAAATCTATGTTAGCAAAAAATTCTGATTACCAAGTCGAAAGGCGCGATATAAGACATAGTCTAACCGAGACGCAATATCGTCGTTTAGTTGAATATCTCAAATATGGCTATGATTGTCTGAAGGTTATTGATAGCTCTGGTAAAACTGCTGAAGTCTCAGTAGACGATCTTATTAATCTTCTTGAAGGCCAAAACGACATTCAAGAAATTGTCATTGAAAGGGTTCGACTCGATGAAGCGACATCTCACCATCTTGTCATTGGTAAAAAAATTGAAAATATTCAAGATTCTCCAACAAGTGGTCACCTAAAGTTAGTTATTCCTGGTAATAACACAGCTTCTGAAGTTAATCCGAATGTCAGTCAAAAAAGCTTAGATCTTGAAAAAAAGCATTTTAGTGTTTCCTCGACACAGACAGTAAAAAGAAAAGTAAGTCCTGAAGTTAAATCCAAAGCTATTTCAATTGAAAAGAAATTTCAAAATATAGTTACTAGTAAGACAGCCGTTACTTCGAAAAAGCAAGACAGTACAGATGTTCATTTAACTCAGCTTAGAGTTAGTAAATCCTCAAGAGATTATTCTGATCTTTTCTTTAAGATTAAAAATCACCACGAAGCATTTAGTTTGGGTGCAAGTTTTGCTAAAGATCTTGATGCTGGGCAAACCTCTTTTGGTATTTATGGAGATAGTGAGTCTTCTTCAAAATGTAATACAATTTATGCTTTAATGGCTTTTATGGTCTATCAAAGGGGATTGCATGTTACCGCTATCCTTGGTGATGAATATCAAAATGTAAAAAAACTGATTACAGACGCCTTGGAATCAGTTGAAGTCGTAACGGGTATGATTGCAGGAATAAAATGCGAGCATATTGGTGATGTGACGTTAATTAAAGAAGCGGACTTTTCGGTTCTTGGTGTTGATGCCATCGCTAGCTTTATGAATAAAAACAAAGAACAAAATAAACCAGTATTTATAGATTTACCTAATAGGATTAAGGCAGAGGGTTCAATGGGGCGTATGCTTCCTTTGTACCGTTTGATCGATTCTTTTACTTTAGTGATGGATTCAAAGCGTGCTTCAATTAGTGATGTCAGACAAGATCTGCATTTTATGCGCTGTTATGGGTTCACACTAAAGGGTGTGGTTTTGAAGGAGTCGTAGTTCGTGAGTGGCAATGACGATACTCAGACCTTTCGTTTTAAGCGCGGAACTCATCATGCATTTGCCCGTATCGATGGAGGTGACTGTAAAACAGTTAGTGAAGTCGTTTGTCGCATAAAAAACTTTAAAAATGTTGCTAAACTGGGCGAATCTCTTCGAAAGCAAATCGATGGCGGTGACAACCGTATTGTGTTCGCTAGTACTAATTATCACGATAGTCAGAAAAAAGCTGTCTTTGCTCTAGGATGTTACCTCGCCGATATTCTTTCAAAACAACGAGTTTTAGTTCTAACAAGTGGCAAAGAGGGTGATGCCTTAAAGTTTTTTGAATTTGCAGAATCTCCATCAACTAAACCACTTGAAAGAACTACGGTCTATGAATTTGGCGATAATCTCGCCATTATGGACTTGCAGGAAATTCTAACAACAGGTGGTCATAATAGAGATGAAGTTTTATCTACAGCACTTGAAGCAATTGAGCAATATGACGTCGTTCTGTGGAGCGCGCCTCCAATGCAGGTGATGCGCCAGTATCTGCCTTTTTATCATCGTTTACTTCACTCCTTTAAAGCAATGAACCTAGTTGTCAGTAGACATACAATGACGACAGGAGATGTTAACGAAGTTAAGGAATTTTTCGAATCACATGGTATTTCATTAAAAGGTGCCATGTTTTCTTCTCCAAATCTTAAAGATGGAGAAGATAAGTGAAAAACGTAAACGCCATCTTTTCTGAATTTAGTATTATTAATATTAAATTTCTTTATAAATTAGCCAAGAAGTACTCAAAAATTACAATTACAGTTCCTATCTTTGTTGTGGCTTTTACGGCTTTTTTCTACTTACGACAACACGACATTTACATGGCCAAAATCGCCTTTAGAAGTATAGGCGGTCACAACGATTCTCCAACAAATGCAATTTCAGACTTACTTGGAGAAAAAACAGAAAAAGTTGATCCAGGTGAATTTCTTGGAGTCGCAAAGTCAGTTGATTTTTTAGAGCGCGTTGCCAATAAACTCGCAAGTGATCCAAATTTTGATAATATGACTTTCTCTTCAGTTCTTTCAACCAAAGTTGAGCGTACAAAAGAGGCATTTGCGGAATGTCTTGATCAACAATGTATAGCTAGTAAGCTTAGAGCAATCCTTCCATCATTTTTCACAGTAGAGATGGACGATACTATTATTACTAGATTTATCGTCACTGTTAAATCACTCGATTCTTATACATCCAACAAAGTTATACTAGCGATTAAGGATGCTTTAACAGAGTATAGAGTCGATATTATTCGTCATACCTTAACAGATCAAAAAGAAGTTACAGCAAAGCTCATTAAAGATAGAAGAGACAATCTTGATAATCTAGGGATCGTGAGTAAAAACGAACAAATCGTTCAACTTCGAGCACTTCTCAATGGAGTAGAAAGAAAACTTGAAATATATCAAAATACGCTAGATACAAAAAGAATTGAACTTTCTCAGTCGGAAATATCTTTAAAACTCACTAAAAACACGCTTAGAAAAGAAGTTGATCCCAAGATTAGACAAAAATGGGATAGCTATCAAACATTAAAAGCTAGGCGTGACATATTGATGACTGACATAACAGCTTTAGAGCAAGTCGTTAGCCGGAGTGAGTCACGTGAATCACAAATCGTCACTGAACTAAGAGATCAGCTTAAAAATGTTAATAGCAAGATTTCTAAGCTTGAAAAAACAAGGGACTTTGTCAATTTTGAAGGATTTAGAGATGAAAAAGGTAAATCTAAAAACTATGTAGAGTTTCAAACTAAAGTCTTAGATGACCAAATTAAAGAAATTCAAGAAAAAGCAGATGAACTGACAGATGAGCGCACTAGTTTAATTACTAAAATTAAAAGTATTGAACAAGAGATTGAAGAGCATAGACCTTCTCTTGAATACTTGAAATTGTTAGAACAAAAGATGCTTCAGATTCAGTTAATTGAAGGAACTGTAGTGACAGACGTGGCGTTTGATAATTTTCTTCTATCATCGCAAAAGTTTAAAAAACATAGCTTAAATAAAACAATTCCATTTGCAATAGTCGTAAGTTTATTTCTTGTGATAATCGGACTTCTTTTACGTTATTTATTTGATGAACGAATTATTGATCGAGAAGACTTTCAAAATAACTTTCGTGATATTGAAGTTCTTGGTGATGTCCCTGAATTATAGATTCAATTGGAAGTATTTTTGAGTGAGAGTCTTCTCAACGATATAGAATCTAAGGCTAAAAAAGGCTTTTTTTCACTAGTCAGCCGAAGTGTCATCGTTTACTTCTTTAGAGCAATTTCAATTCTTTTACTTTCAAGATGGTTGGCCCCAGACGACTACGCTGTGTTTGCAGTTCTTCAAGGTCTTGTTTGGTCTGTAAATTTATTCTTACCAGATTTAAGCTTGTCCATTCCCTTAATACAGCAAGCCACAGAGCCTACTCGAAATCAAATGAGATCATTATTTGGTTTAGTGACTTATCGTGGGCTAACTTTATTTTTAATTTTCCTTCTTTTTGGTCATTTCATTATTACTCATTACAAATATGAGCCTCAATATTACTGGCTCTTAGTAATATTATCGTTTGTGTTGTTTATCGAATCAGTTAAAATTCCGCCAAAGATGCTGCTTGATAGAAAACTTGAGTTTTCTAAGGTCATGTACATAGAACTTCTCGAAGTCGTCGCTTTGTACATCGTACAAATTACATGCGCTTACTTTAAATTTGGTCCTTGGAGTTTTGCTTTGGCACTATTATCAAGGTCTGTCGTAGGACTTTTTCTAAGCTATTATTTTAGTCCCATATTCTATCTACCTAAATTCTATATTGATGAAATTAAGCGATTATTCAACTTTGCCTTTCTATCAGAGATTAAAAAGATGGTTATTGCTGCAAAAACAATGGTCATTCCAGTCATTTTAGCGAATTTTTTAGACCATGAAATACTTGGGATATATGTATGGTCAATTGGTATCGTTGCTATCCCTGGAGTGCTATCAGATAGCTTTGATCGTGTCTTTTTTCCAGCCTTAAGCAAAATGCAGCATGATCCAGAATATTTCAAAAAATCCTTTGCCAAAAATTTGAATTCCTTTTTATTGCTCCTTGGACTGATGTATGCGCTCATATCAAGTTGTGCTTCAACCGGTGTACATGCCTTTTTTCCAGATAAGTGGGAATATGCCATTGTATTGATACCACTCGCAGCAATGGGCACTTTTTTAAATAAGGTTCGCTACCTTTTTAGCTCAGTGATGAATTCAAGTGGACGGCCTGGAGTTTTACTAAAAATTGAAGCCTTAGCGCTTTCTTTAGAAATTATTTTTGGTATTCCGGTTTTAGCTTATTTTAATATTGAGTACTATCTTTGGTTTATTGTTTCAATTGAAATTATCATCTGCGTCACCACCTATTTTTTAAATCATCAGTATATCGATATTTCTGTAGTGAAGCGTTTTTTGAGTATTTTAATTGCTCAAATTACATTATTTATTATTTTTACATATTTTATGCATCAACTCGATCTGAATGTGTGGCTTAATCTTATCGTTTCATTTTCTACTTGTGTGCTAATTTACGGCATTATACTCATTGTCCTTGATCGAAAGGCCCTAGTTGAGTTTAAATATGCTTACAACTTAATAAGAAGAAGAACATGAAAAGCCTAGGCCTTGCTGTCATTACATTTAATGAAGAAAAGCATATAGAACAAGTTCTTAATTCAGTTCCATTTGCATCTCAAAAAGTCGTAGTCGATTCTTTTAGCACAGATAAAACTATCGAATTAGCTTCAAAATGTGGGGCAAAAGTCGTTAAGCAGGAATGGTTAGGCTACTCGAAACAAAAACAATTATGTTTAGAACAGCTTTCTACGGATTGGATTCTTGTTTTGGATGGTGATGAATGGCTATCAAGTGATTTACAACAAGAGATAGAAAACCTTTTAGAATCAACACCTATTCATGACGGATATTACCTCAAACGTCATCAAGTTTTCTTAAAAAGAGAGTTAAAGCATGGTCGCGGAGTCGATCGTCAATTAAGATTGATTAAGCGAGGAAAGGGTCGATATAACGACCGTGAAATTCACGAAGAAATAATTGTTGAAGGTAGTGTAGGGGAGTTGAAAGCCCATATCGTCCATCACTCATCTTTGACTATATCAGATGAACTTGAAAAGTTGCATCGTGATACAAATTTTGAGTTAAAGTATTTCGACGATACTCCCATATCGATGACCAACTTGTTTTTAAAACCTTTTATTTTTTGGTTTGTTATGATGCTAAAAGGAACATGGCGTGATGGTGTGCCTGGAGTTATCTTTTTAACTATGACGGCTTATAAATATTTTATCTTGGGAGCCAAAAAATATGAAAAAGATCTTGGTATTAAATGAAGTTTCTTTTTTGCACACCACAACCGATTTCACACTACCTAGGAATAAGTCGAGTACTAATCGATCTCAAAAATGAGCTTGAATCATCTGGGCATGAAGTTGATCTTGTAGGCCCTCTTGAAATTGGTATGAAAAATACGAATTTCGCCTCTTTAGAGTTTAGAAGTCAATATACAGCTCAACTTAAAGATTACTTAATTAAAAATGCTGATCAATATGATGTTGTTGATTATGATCATGAGTTTTTACCATTTGATCGAAATATTTTTTCAAAGAAACCACTGTTCGTCGCCAGAACTGTTTTACTTATCCAACATATCCAATCGATCCATCCTAAAAAACCTTGGAGCTTTCGCTCAATTATTGGAAAGTGGCTTCGAAAAAAGCATTTTAATATAAGACTTAAAGATTCATGGATCACACTTTGCCAAGCAGATTTAATAAATGTTCCCAACACTTATGATAAAGAGCTTCTCGTCAGTCTTGGTATTAACAGTGAAAAAATATGCGTCATTCCTTTTGGTTTATCAAAAGAGCGAGTTGCACATTTTGCTAAAACAAATTCAGTATTACCGCGAGAGAGCAAAATATGTTTTTTAGGCTCATTTGATTATCGTAAAGGTGCAGCACATTTTGGCTCTATCTTTAGAGAAGTTCGAATAAATCATCCCAAAACTAAATTATTACTTTTAGGTTGTGGCGGATTATTTTCTAACAGAGAAATGGTTTTAAAGTTCTTTGACAAAAAAGATCATGACTCTATCGAAACAGTTTTTAAATTTGAGCGCGAAAAGGTAGGAGAGTACCTCAAAGACTGTTCTCTAGGTCTTTATCCAAGCTATATGGAAGGGTTTCCCTTTGGTATATTGGAGATGTTATTGGCCTACCTTCCTGTCGTAGCTTTTGATGCACCTGGAGCTTCTATGATGCTTCCACCTGAAAATTTAGTTCCAGTTGCTGATGAGCTCTCAATGGCAAGTTGGATAAATGACCTTCTAAGCGATCAGACTAAGCTTGCTGTAAAGCGCTCAGAGGCCCACGATAAAGCCTCTACATTCACTTGGAAGCTTGTGGCGCAGATGACAGTCGAAAGCTACAAGTCTAGGTCTTAGGGCTTCTTGCAACTACACTTAATTCATCGCCACGACCAATCAAGTTGGAAAAATGAATAATAAAGTATTTTACAATAGTTTTAAATGATAATGGAAAAAGTCCGTCAGGTTCGCAGTGAGTATTCGTTTTTACTATGATAGATCCAAAATCATTTTCTAGAAGTTTTTTCATAGAATTCTTTGTAAAAAACCAAATATGAGTGAAGGGCGCCATCTGACACCAGTTTTGCTTCATTATTTTAACAATATTTCCTTCAATATTAGGAACGTTGATGATTAAAACTCCATCAGGTTTCAATGCATTTTTTAATGCTTTAGATACTTGCTCGATTTCTGGAATATGTTCAAGTACGTGATTCGCAACGATGACATCATACTTCTCTTTGATATCCATTTTTAAAAAATCACCTTGGACCATATTTCGGCCTTTCGCAATCCCTTGTTTTGCTGCTACTTCATCAATTTCAACTCCAAAGACTTCATAGCCATGATCATGTGCCATCGAAATAAAGTCCCCACTATTACAACCGATTTCAAGTAATTTTCCAGATTTCTTTTGGGCTTGAACCTTACGAAGTAAACGTTTATTCCAAGGGCTAGTGTCAATTTCTACAAAGCCTTTTTTATCATCTCTTGATTGTGGATAAACTTCATTGGTTGGCTTTGGCCATGTCCCTAAAAAATTACAATCATTGCATTTTAAAAGTGAGAATTTATAATCTTTAAAGCCACATCTATTATAAAGCCCTTCATAATTAAAGATCATTTTTTTTTGACAAAGTGGGCATGATAGGTTCATTTATCTTCCTTGTTGATCATCAGTCAGGACAACTTGAATAGAGTTGTCATTGAGGTATTGATCTTTTAAATCACCATTAACGGTAAAAATAAACTTGGGTATAAGCTCGAGATAGTCTCGAGCTTTTTCATTATAGCTTTCATAATAAATACTAACGCCAATAAAGTTTGAGAAAAGAAGTTTTAATTTGTTCTCAATCTTTCTTAAAAAGAAGATTCGTGATTTAGTGTGGGGATTAATCCAAAATACAGTAGGAATGTTTTTGGAGGCTAGCTTATTTAGTGCAAAAAATTGATCTGATTCAATAAAATAGCGATTTGAGAGATTGAATCGTTTCTCGAATTGTTTTAAAAGGTTACTAATTTCGTTAGCATTTTCATTATTAAGGTTTTTAAGATCGAACCACCAGTCAATTTGTGATTCTTTTAAATTTGATAAGTATGCTTCTAGACTTGGTAATGGTTCTTCACCTTCTTTTAGTTTATCGTGACCGATCAGTAATGTCTTGTTACTTTCGTCAAACTGTAAATCTATTTCAACGCCGTGAAACCCATCTTTTAAACTTTGATTGATTCCCGCAATCGTATTTTCAGGCTTTCCGCCTCTATGAATCCATAGTTTATTTTGAGTCTCAAATCCTGCTAGTTGAATATTTTGGTACTGATACTCTATTGCCAAATATAATAGACCTGTAAGAAGAATAATTCCGAGGATACACTTTTTCATTGAATATCCTTAAAAAGCTTTTTTTCTCCGTGCACATTATAAAAATAAATTTTCTGGGTAGATATTTCAGGCAATTCAATGCCTGAAATATTGAGTTCTAATATTTTTGAATAAAACTGGATGAAGTCGATTGAGGAGATAGGCTTTGTTTTTTGCAATTTAACGAATTCTATAAAACTTGGATGTCTTTCCTTATACTGGTCATTGGCCCAAAGAATAAAGGGAACTTTTAATTCATGCTCAGTAGGTACTTTTCCACCACCATGACCATACATGTCAAGCCCATTATCGTATAATATTTCTCCATGATCGGAAAAATAGGTCAATGTTGTAGGCTTGTTAATCGTCTTTAAAGAGCTGATAACAGTCGCTAAGAGATCATCTGTGTAGGCTATAGAGTTATCATACTCATTAATGACTTCTTGCTTTTCTTTTTCGAGTTCATTTTTTCCTGGCGGGGTATCTCCATTGAAAAAATTAAATTCCTTTGGATATCTTCTTTTGTAATGAAAATGACTTCCTAAAAGATGAAGTACAATAAATTGGTTTTTGCCTTCTTTTATTTCTTTCATTAGATAGGGGATTAAATTTTTATCAAAAGAAACTCCACCAAAATCGGAATTGTTGATAAAGATTGTCCTTCCAGCGGTTCTAGCTAAGGCCGATGTTGCATTAAGATTTTCCCCGTACTGTCCTTGATTACTAATCCATAGACTATCAAAATTTGCTTTATTAAAGAGACTAGGGACAGTCATTGTTTGGTCATTAATTTTTTTACTAAGAGTCCATCTTAAGCTCATGATTGTTGAGTTTGCAGCAGAATATACATTATCTAAAAGGTAGAGATCATTTTGAATAGAAGTAAGTTTAGGATTTGTGTTTCTTTCATAGCCATATAATGAATAGTTTTCTCTTCTAGATGATTCACCAATAATTAACACGTGAAGAGTATTTTTTACATTTTCAGCTATGCTCACATCATATTCGGCTTCTACGATATCACTCAAGTCATTTTGGTAATTTTGATACAGCTCAAATGTATTATAGATTGAAATGAGATTTCTTGATGGATAAGCTAACTTTAGAACATCTAGGCCGTCTTGTTTAGATTTAAGAAATTTTGGTGCTAGGAGAGCCAATACTCCAACGAAAATGAAAGTAGTTTGAAAAGGGCTTAACTTTTTATTTGGTTGCTTTAGAACAAAAAGCAAAACATAGAAAAGAATACTTAACACGACAAAAACAAAGAAATATGTGGGCAAAATGGTAAGGAACTCACTTGATTCGTTTGAATTAGTCGCAACCATCGAAATCATTGCGCCTTCTGCTAGCTCAAAACGATATAGGGTGAAATTCGCCCACTGACATATTGTTAATAGAAAGAAGGGCATTAATAAGAATATATAAGTTTTTACTCTAAAAACAGAAAGCGGGATAAGCAGTACTAATATTTGCAAACATAAAAACAATGGAAGATAGCTTGTGATTTTTTCTTGGACGACATAATAAAATAAAGACGGACTAATTAAAAATAAAAGAAAGGTTAAGAATAGGATTTTGTATAATGAGTGTTTTTTCATAATTTTAAAATTTACTTCAATTGCTTTTATTAATTTTGGTGCACCTAAGTGTAGGTGTTTTTGTAAGTTTTATGGCAGTGCAAGAAATCAATGTCTTTTACCTTATTAACTTTATAATTCTATGAATCTGTTCATTTTATTATATACTTTTATCTGATAAATGGAGAGGGGATGAAATTTCTTTGTATAGGACATTCACTAGTCGTTAATGCCAATCGTAAAATCTGGAATACGATGGCAAGTCATCTGGGTCACGAGATTGACCTAGTTGTTCCTTTAACTTGGCACTCAAACTTGCATGGGGATCTTAAATACTCCTTTGATAGTCGTACTGATGGGCATTTAAATCATATTTACCCGATAAGAACGATTCTAAAGGGGAAGGGAAACCTATTCTTTTTCCACCCAATGGACCTTATTCAAATTTTTAATCATCAAAAGTATGATGCTATTTTCATTATCCAAGAGACTTGGACCATGGCAACAACCATGATTGAATTAGTAAGACCATTATCTCTAAACAGGTCAACTCAATTGTTTATTGGAGTAGATCAAAATTTAAAGAAAAAAATACATTTGCTGAGTCGTTATCTTGAAAGGTTCAACGTACGAAATACTCAAGCCTTACTTTGCGTCAATAAAGAGATAGTTGATGTTTTACGTTGGAAAGGAATTAAGACTAATTGCTATTGGCGTCCTTGGTCTTATGACGAGGATTCCTATCCTGAGGTTGCATCACCACCTCAATCGGAGCCTATTCGTTTAGGCTATTTAGGACGACTTACGAAAGAGAAGGGGCTTGAGAGTTTCTTAGCAGCACAAAAAATTCTTCTTGAACAAGGAATTAATGTTGAGCTTGTTATCGCTGGCGGTGGTCCTCTCGAAGAACTTTTTAAGGATAAAAAAAATATTAAATTTCTCGGAATGTTTCCTCATGATCAAGCTCAAAAGTTTTACGAGCAAATTGATTTTTTCATTTTACCTTCTCTTACCACAGCGGCTTGGAAAGAGCAGTTTGGGCGAGTCATTATCGAATCAGTTGCTGCCGGTAAATTAGTGATTGGTAGCTCGAGTGGAGCTATTCCAGAAGTTCTTAGTCGTTTAGAGATAAATTATATTTTCCAAGAGGGGGATGAAATGGATATGGCTCGTGTTATTAAGCGTGCTGTTGAGAATTGGAAGAATGGAAAACTAAAGCTTGAGTTGGAAAACTCTGTTCAAAAGAATAAAGAACTTTTTTGTGAAGAAGCCGTGGTAGAGCGCATTTCAAGTTATTTTGTAGGTAAACCTTTGTCAGACGGCATTATCTAAGTTCTTGGCTTGGCTACAACGTACAAATTAGGGCCTAAGCCAGCGGCTGCCATCATATGATCAAATAACCAATAACTACCAATCACTATTTTATAAATGATCTTTCTTTTTCCTTTTACGCTTTTAGTTAAGGGAACACCATTTGAGCTACCAGTTTGACTTGTCGTTTGTCGCGATTTTTTCAATTTTAATAAACGAAGAACTTTTCCAGGAATATGGTGAAAGGGATAGACCTCAGCAAATGTACATGGATGATAGGGAGTCTTATTCATGACGACATCAAATCCTGCATCACCTAAAAGTTTTGGCAAAGTGAATTTATTAAAATGCCAAAGGTGATAAGGGACGAGTAAACCTTTCCATGTCGACTTTCTAATCAAAGCCGGTAGTGATGAAATATTTGGAACTTCAATAATGAGTAGACCTTCAGGTGAAAGCGCTCCTTTTATTTTTTCAAGTTCTTGCTTTGGATAAAAAACGTGCTCTAGAACATGAAACATTGAAATAAGATCGAAGCTATTTGGGCTAAAATCATATTCATCGACAGTAGATTGAACGATATCTAAACCCTGTTTTTTACCAAATTCGACAGCCACAGGAGAAATTTCAATTCCTTTTGCCTTCCATCCCATGTCTTTAGCAATTTGCAACATATGGCCAGCTGAACAACCTATATCTAAATATCGAATTTTTGATTGGTCTTTTAATAGGTTGAAGGCAGGTCTTAATCTGTATTTTTTAAAATAAGAGTCATCGCTTGAGTCAATTATTTCGGAATTAGATTCAGTGACGTGAAAGCCTGACCCACCTTGTTCGGTATAGTAGTTCTCTTGTTGGTAGAGTTTTAATAGTTCGTCGTGATTAATATTTTTTGTAAAGACAAATGAGCAGTCCAAACATTTTGCGACAGGGTATTTGTCAAGATTTGCCCATATTTGACTTCGTGAAGAATGACATAGAGGGCAATGCTCATTTTTATCGGTCATCAAAAATTTCCGTTTTTAAACAATTATGATTAATTAATAGAATTAAAGCATAATTTATAAAAAAATATCGAAAAATTTTTTCTGAGGAAGGGTAGTCGATTGAGCGTTACACAAATCAAAGAATCACAGTCTGATTATTTTAAAAAACTTCCACTCGTCGTTATTCAGCATTCTTGTCCTCTTTGTACAAGTCGAGATTTAAAACCACTAAAAAATGAAAGAAATAGATTTCCTAAAGATCATAGACCAATTTTAGAGATGTTTGATGGAGCGTGGATTCAACTTCTCCAATGTAAGACTTGTGGTTTTGGCTTTACAAAAGAACTTCCGTATTCAGATGATTTTTTCCCAAGTCGCTATGACACACATTTTAATGCAGAAATTGAAGCTCATAATAATCCTTTTAAAGATGAGATTCTTGATAAAATGATTGCTGATATTGAAAGATTTAAACCAGCACCAGGAAAAGTTCTAGATGTTGGATCTTTTGCTGGCGTTTTTATACGTAAGATCGCAGAAAAAAACTACGTCGCCTCTGGTATTGAAGTTAATCCAACAATGGCAGACTACACAAAAGACGTTTTAAAACTTGATGTACAAAAAGGTACTTTTTTAGGCACTGAACTCGCTGATGAAAGTTATGATATTGTTACAATGATTGATGTATTAGAGCATTTAGTCGATCCGAAACAAATTATTCAAAAGGTTAGTGGAGTTCTAAAGCCTGGTGGACTTTTTGTCATTAAAGTTCCTAACTTGTGGCCTCAATACTTTAAGCAAAAAATTGCCAACATTATCGGAATTAGTGATCAAGGAATTTTTGAGAATTTTGGCCATATAAATCACTTTAGCCCGAGAGCGTTAAGACATGCACTTGAAAGCTTAGGTATGGAAGTTCTTGAGGACCAAGTCTCTGACTCTGAAAATTGGCCAAAAACTAATTTAAAAAATATTTTAAAGAATCATTTTAGAACTTGTTTTAATTTTCCATTTAAAGTGATTAAAGCTATTTTTGGTATCAACTTGGGTTTAAATTTTATTATTTACGCCAGGAAGAAAGATATTTCTCAATAATTAGATTCCATGAAAATTGAGTTTGATAAATTTTCATCATGGATTTAGTTTCAATTGAGTCACGTTTATTTAGTAAGGAAGGTATCAACTTTCTAAATTGAGCTTTAAATTTCTCATCATCTTGGTCTAGTATTGATAAATAAGGAATATCTTCAAAGATTTCCTCATAGTTTTTACCACGACAGCTGATGATTGGTACACCTAATTGCATTGCTGCCATTAATGTCCCTCTTCTACTATTTACTCCATCTATGTATGGACAAATAAAAGCGTCGCATGCTGCAAGAGTATTAGCTGCATCTTGATCTGTCATATGTCCCAATGCTAAAAAAAGATTTTTTGCTTTTTCATATAATTCTGCAGAAATAGAGTCTTTTATCTGTTCAGCAGTTTGTCCAATAAAAACGATTTTCATTAGTTTTAAGGTCTCTTTTGGAAGTGAAACAATTGATTCAATTGCCAGTTCTTGCCTTTTTGAAGGATGAAAGCCTCCGAACATACAAAAAAGAAATTTAGCATTTA
This sequence comes from uncultured Halobacteriovorax sp., assembly GCA_964352405.1. Lineage (GTDB taxonomy): Bacteria > Bdellovibrionota > Bacteriovoracia > Bacteriovoracales > Bacteriovoracaceae > UBA4207. The sequence continues at coordinate 27,921 of CAYGRY010000014.1, read as the reverse complement.
AATCATATTGAGATTTAAAATTGCTATTCTTTTTAAATGGCAAATTACTACCAGAATTTAAAACGATTGGTTTTTTTATCCAAGGAGCAATATTTTTTATTAATTTTATAAAATGTGTATTTGAAACAAAAACTTGGTTTGAAAATATTGATATTAGAAATGCTTGAATCTGATGACTGGAATACATTATTAATGATTTAATCTTTAACTCAAATGGCCAATTTATTTCATGAAATAATGTATGCACTCTTAAATTTAATATATACCTACAATAAAAAATTAAATAAGGAATGAAATAATTAATTCCTCCACGTTTTGAAAAGGCAAATGGTGTATATTGAATGAAGATTGTATCAATATGATGTTCAGTTAAATAAGTCTTTATTGAAGACAATGCTGAGAAATTCCATTTTTCAATATTTGCCATAATGGTAAGTTTTGCTAATTTAGAAGACTTATTTGTAGCAGAAGTTATAACTAAAACATTAAGATTGTTTTTGACTAACTCGTTTGCAAAACATCTTGAATGACCCGAAAGACCGTCTACCATTGGCTCCCAGTTCGGTGAAATTATTGCGATGTTACTCATTAATTTCACGTTGTTCATTATTTGGGTTAAGTAATTGCAAAGAATAGGCGAGCCAAAACCAATAGAAAAATGAAATTGGGTTATATGGAATACTTATTGCTCCCCATGTCGTAATCAAAATAATCAAAACACTTGATAAAGGTATCGCGACTTTGTTTTCTGGTTTTGGGTTTTTTCTCCACTGACTAATTGTTTTAGATAGTATGTAGAATGGAAATGCTAAAATAATTGTGGTGTAAAATATCATGCCCCATCCAAAATCGATGGCAAGGCTTATGTATAAATTGTCCAAAGCCCATGAAAAGGCTAGTCCATATTTAGGATCATTATCCATAAGCTCTTTAAACATTCCAGCAGCAGCACCCGTATGACCTGGTCCTAGTCCCATTGGAGCTTTTTCTAACCGATCAAATAAATTGGTGAAAACTTTTTCAAATGATCCTCTTCTGCTTGCTGCTCCTTCAACAGTTGAAATTGCTTGAAGTCTATTGATTGAACTTGAAAGGTCTACATCAGGAAAGTAGGTTTGAACTTTATCAATATTGGCAAAAATTGTTGGTATCAATGTGCCAAAGAATATAAGACCGGCTACGCTAAAAATTTTTAGCTTGGATTTTAGTAGCAAAACAAAAGAACAAGTAAAAGTAATAAATAGAGCCATGATTAAAGCTACACGCACTTGCATTACGAAACATGCTGCATAAATAAGTAGGATTAATATAATTGTTGTTATTATTTGCTTAAAGGTTTTTTTCTTTGAAAGAAATAAAAATGAGACACTACAGGCTAAATAGACAGAGATGCTTCCAGGTCCAAAACCTGTGCCAAAAGGTCTAAAAAATTCACCAGTAAAAATCTCGCCAGCAAGTGGTTTTCTATAGTAAGGAGTTAGTTTTAAAAGAGATTGTTCACCTTCTCCTAACTGAAAAAAGATTAATGCTAACTGAAAGGCTAGAACCCATAGAAGTGAAAAATACCTAGCTTGCTGATCATTAGTATCTTGTGAAATAGGATCCTCTAAAAACATAAAAAACATTATAAATGGAAAGATATAAACTTTACTGGCAACAAGGACAGCTAATGGGCCATATGACTCAATATTAAAAAATTGAACGAAGTACCAACCAAAGTGGCCAAGAATCGCAAATTTGAAAAATGTAGGAATTTGGTTAGGAAGCATTATACTGCGTTTAGTAATATAATGACGCATTGCTAAGGTGAAAAGATAAAGATCAAAGATAATTCGGTGAAGGGGAAAGTAGCTTCCTAAAATTCTACCTTGTCCTTCAATAAAGAAAAGAACGATTGTAGGTATAAACAGATCGCGCCACTTATATTTAAAAGCAAGAATTATAAAAAAGACCATTTCAAATATGTAGTAGGCTTTAATTAAGGGTGAACCAGCAAAATTTAAAAGTATGTGAATAGCATATAGAAGCAAACTGATGAGTTCATAATTCTTTAACAAGAAAAAAAACTTAGGAAGTCGTAATTTAGATTCTGAACTTGACTCTAGCAAAACCCATCCTTGGATGCTGCGTTATTCTATAAACTTGTTTTAAAAATTCTTATTAGATAGTATACCACCTTCCTGAGGTGCACTATGCGTAAAGTTTTAAGTTTGACTCTTATTTTTTCTTTTTTTATGAACATTAATTTTGCTTGGTCTAAAGCTGCTAATAAAAATGAAAAAGAACTTAATTTAAAAGAATTTGCCTTTCCTTCAGAAGTTGAAAACATTGCAAAAAATGCTGGAACAGTCTTTTATTCTCCGGTGATTAAAGGAAAAGTCTTAATTCCCGTACATATTTGGGGTGAGGTTCAACGACCTGGCCTCCATTTTATTCCAATTGGGGCCAGCTTAATTGATGGGCTTTCAATGGCAGGTGGGTTAACAGCACAAGCTGACACAGATAATATTCGTCTAAGTCACAGAAAAGATGAGAAGTTAGAAACAAAATATTTTGATCTTAGTGAAGGTGGAGATACTGAGGCATTTTTTACTGAACTAAAGCCAAGAGATACAATCTTTGCAGAAAAGTCTACTTTTAGAGAGGATAGAAGTTATTACACGTCACTTGTAGGAGTCATTGCCACAATTCTTTCATCAGTTCTAATCATTGATCAAATTAAGAAACGATAATATTAGAATATAAGTTCTCAATTTGAGAAGTCATTTTTTCTAATGTGTAGTTGTTTGATATTAGTTCATAAGCATTATCGATAAGTCTCTTCTTTTCTACTTTGTTGGAAAGAAGTAAATTAAGGATTTTTGCTAAATCTTTATTTGCATTTAAATCGGTTGAGTTAAAAGTATATCCAGTTTGATTGTTTATTAATATATCTTGAATTCCACCAAGCCTAGAGCCGACCACAATAAGTTTTTCCATCATGGCTTCAGCGACAACTAGTCCAAAAGCTTCAGCTTCAATACTAGCTTGTACTAAAATATCTGAATTTTTGAAAAATGATTGAATATTTTCTTGATAGGGAATAAATTTTATAACTGTTTCAAGATTGAGTTCATTAATTATATCGATTAATCGAGACTGATAATCTTTGTCTTTTGGCGAATTAGCATTTCCAATAATTAGGCACTGAACTGATTGATCAATAGAGGGATTTTGTTCTTTTAGAATTGACATAGCTTGAATAAGGAGGTGAATCCCTTTTAGCTCGCAGATACGACCAACACTTAAGATTGTCTTTTTATCCTCTTTAAAAATCAGAGTTGTTTGATCTTCAATAATTCGCTGCGGTTTCACTCCAAGATTTATGACCTCTAGTTTGGCATGATAGAGATTTCGACAATGTGATAAGTGTCTATCCATAGTATCTCTAGAATTGAAAAGAATTGAGTCAATAGGTAGAAAACTAGCTATTAAGTCTAGTTTTCCTCCTACGGGTCCGTGTTGAAACCAGACTTTTTTGACCTTGATATTGATGAGAGCAAAGAAGCAAGCGACTACAGAGTAGGGCATAGTAAAATGGATAATATCTGGAGATAAACTTTTAATAATTTTTCTTATTTCAATTGTGGCTTTGAAAAAGCTTATACTTGAAAGCTTAAATGGCTGATCGAGAACAGTATTGGTTATTCCTAGCTTTTGTGCCAGAAGAACGCCCGGGCCATCATTAAAAAAGAGAATATGTGGTTTGATATTTTTATGGGTGAGATGAGCTTCACAAATATTGAAGACAAAGGACTCAGCTCCTCCTATGTATCCATTAGGACAAATATAAAGTACTGATTTAATCAACGCGTACCTCTTGTATATTGAAATTATCACCAATTCTTCACGTTTATCGTATCTTGAATATGGACTATCTCACTGATTTTACAGGATTTATAGGCTAAGAGGAAGCATATACCACAGACTTAAAAAATACTAATCCATGTCATAATAATAGGCTATGGAAGTGCTGTACTACACATCATCTATGACTTTTCTTTTCTCAATGTGTGCTTATGCCGCATTCTTGTGGGCTAAGAAGAAGGGCTATACCGGCGGGCTAATTGTTCCAGCAAGAAAGTCAGAAACTGGAGCACTACTTCTTGGTGGTTTAGTTATATATGTTTCAGTCCTACTTGGAATGAGCGTACTCGTATTAGCTGGCAAGATGTCTTACTACCATATCGTTAGTTTTGGTGTGACAGGTGCTATTCTTGCAGGTTTAGGCTATCTCGATGATAAAAAAGAACTTCGTCCATTTGCAAAATTAGGTGGTCAGTTTATTGCCTCTTATATTTTTGCAAATTTTTGTGCCTTCAACTTAAAAGAAGAGCAATCCCTGGTTTTCTTTAACGCTTTTTTCTTCTGTGGTTTTGCCGCCTTTAATGGTTCAAACCTTCTTGATGGAATTGATACCATTTCTCCTAAAACGGTATTGGTTAGTTGTTTGAGCTATTTCATCCTTGGAAGTATGCTTGACATGTGGAGTTTAAAAGCCATCTCAATTCTGATGGCTGCACCAATGGTTGCTTTTTGGTGGTTTAATAGGGCGCCGTCAAAAATTCATTTAGGTGAAATTGGGGGAGGGATCATTGGTTTATCGATGATGTTCCTTTGTTTTGTGACCTATAGCTCTTTGACTTTCATGTATCCCGAAATGAACCCTTGGCAACTAATTCATGTGTCTGCCTTTGGTCTTTTACTTCCTATCACAGAGCTTGCTGTTAGCTTTCTAAGGCGTTTGATGGTTGGTCGTTCGCCATTTACCGGTGATCGTCTTCATATGCACCACTTATTAGGCGATCGCTACGGATTAAGTGCTACCAATTCAGCAACAGTCATCGCAAGTTTTCATTTAATCATCCAATTGGGAATGGTTTGGACAGCTTCAAAGGGTTACCCTATTCTTTCTTTTTGGAGTGGTGCTTTTTGCTATGTCGCCTTTAATTTCTCAATTGGTTATAAATTTTGGAACAGAACAGATTCAAGTACCGTACCTTTCACCTATATTATGGATGCCATAAGCCAAAAAGATGTCATGATTATTCCAGCTGACTTCATGGATGATATCGCTTTTGAAATGGAATTTGGCGAAGAAGATGATTCGTCTAAAAAAGACGCTGCTTAAGCTCCAGTACTATTAATCTATCCAATTAAAAGTTACAATAATCTTAATCAAAACTTATTAAGGTTATGAATGCTTCTTCAAGGTAAGAATGTTTTATTGACGACACCTGAATATCCACCTCATCAACTCGGTGGAATCGCAACGCTATCTAAAACTATAGTGGATGCCCTTGAAGCAGAGGGGTGCACTGTAACTATCTTTGTTTGGAAAAAGCCTCAAGAAGTAAATCAAGCGATCAAAAACTTTCAGGGGCACCTCATCCATGCTCATTATTGGCCATCTTTATGGCTTGCTTCAAAAGATAAAAAGAGATCAATTAATATCATTCATGGCGCAGAGCTTTTAACCTATTCAAAAAATCCATTGATTCATTTTATTAAAAAGCGAACAAAGAAATACTCGAATCGCGCCCTTGAGCAGACTTGCGCCAATATATTCATCTCACAGTTTAGCCTTGATAAAGCAGAGCAGCTTGGGATGAAGATTAATTATAGTAGGGATATTCTTTTTCCTAATAGAATTGATTTAACAGATGTAAAAATGACTAAAGCCAGTTCTTTAAAAGACTCTGATGAAATTAAATTATGTTGTTTTGCTAGAGATGTGCCTCATAAAAATATTCAAGGAACGATCTATTTTGCTGAATTATTATCTGATATTTCGAAGAAGAAAGTCTCTCTTCGACTAGGCCCAGGGCAATATCGTTCAACCAAGATTGAAATTAACTGTGAAGTGGTTAAAAATGAACAGCGTGATCAAATATACAAAGACTCTCATTTTAACTGTATTTTCTCTCTAGATCAGTCTCATATTGGAAACGTTGAAGGTTTTGGTTTAACACCTTTAGAAGCAGCAAAACATTCAACTCCATCCATTGGCTTTGCAAGCGGAGGATTAACAGAATCGATTCATGAACAAAAAACAGGCTGGATACTTAAATCAATCGATAGAGATAGTGTCGAGAAATGGTATAGAGAAGTTGTGATCCATTACGATGATATAGCTGCTAATTGCTTTAAGCATACGATCAATAATCATAACTCAAGCGACTATGCCAATCTTTTTGCGGGGCTTTGGTCATGAAAGTTCACGCCGTGTTTAACACAGATCAACTTGGTGGCGCAGAGAGGAGTTTTATAAACTCTCTGGCCGATCTTCCTGAGTTTGCAAAAGTCTCAATTTGGATTCCAAAACTTAAAGATCCAGAAAGGTTAGAGCAGTCAATTTTGTCTCTACTTCCAAAAGCTCATGTCATGAGATTTAAGCTTAACGGCTTTTACTATCGCAGTTCAAGAACCTCCAAATTTTCAAAGCCTCTACTTCTTTTGAGTTTTATTTTTGCGCTTTGGAGAGTAAAAAGTTTTCCTCTAAAAGACGCTGACATTCTTTGGTTAAACGGTAATAAAGTTGGTGCTCTGTTTTCAGTTCTTAGTCATATTAAAAACTGGCAGGGAAGTGTTTGGTGGCATCTAAGAGATTACTTTCCAGCCTCTTCATTACTAAAGCGATTGATTGATAGAAAGACATCTTTCGAGAAACATTTTATCGCTAATTCATTTTCAGTAATGGACGATTTTAAGCAGCAATATCCTTCGCAGAAATATTTACATGTTCTTTATAATTCACCACCTCAAGTTGCCAGTAATGCTTCTGAGGCGAGGGATTTTAAAGGATCTATCGGCATTGCCTCGATGTTAACACCGTGGAAAGGCCAACATGATGTTCTTTGGATGGCGTTGCGCCAAGAAGATAAGCTCGTTGATATGGGAGTAAAGGAAATCATTCTCTTTGGAGAAGATATCTATTTAACAAATCGCCAATATCAAAACTATAAAAAGTCACTTGAGAGAATTGCTTCAAAATTTAGCCGAGTCAAAATTGTCTTTGCCGGTCTTAAACCTCTTAGTGAAATTTATTCTTCTCTAGATATCTTAATTCATTCTACTATTAAACCAGAACCTTTCGGCAGAGTTATTGTCGAAGCTATGGCCAATGGTCTTCCAGTACTTTCAACAGGTCTTGGTGGGGCTGGTGAGCTCGTTAATAACGAACGTGCCTTTTGCTATGAGCCTGCTCATGATCACATGTTCATTGAGGCACTTGAATCAGCAATCTTAGATATTTCAAACCCTGTAAGACGTACAAAAGCCATTTTATTTGTTAAAGATCTCGAGCAACAGATCAAACAACAATACAGTGATATAATTGGAAGTTATATTCTTTGATTCGGATAAGTACGCAAGTGCAGGGCAGTAATAATTTTAATCCAAGGAATCATCTCGCTACTTTCATTAAAGTGAAGTAAGACTCCGACTTGTGAAGATCCACCTGCATTAAAGGCCCAAGTGACTTTGCCATGAAGGTTAAGCTCGAGTGACTTTCCCTTCATTCTTAGTTCTATTTCATCGCCGCTAATAAGCTTGTTTTCTTGTGATAATGTCAAACATGCTCCATCTAATGAGGCGTTCGTGCATCGAGCTTCGATTGATTTTCCTGCAACGACAAAATCCATTTCCATTTCTGTTTTATAACGTGGAAAAACACGCTGGTTTGGACCTTCTATATTTAACTCTTGTTCGTGTTTTGTTTTGATATCAATCAATCGTTCTTCAAACAGGGATTCATCTTTAATTTCTTCGGTATTAACTAAAAGTAATTTGCTGTACTGCTCGTGTTGGGAAATAACGATTGCGGCTAAATCACTTTCCAAGCCTGGTACTTTAGCTAAAACATCCTCATCACATAAATTCTTAATTCGCATCAGTGCACGCATAACAGCGGCATGAGTATAAGCAGGACTATTTAAAGTCTTTCCTTCTTCTGTTAAGCAAAATTCATGATTGACGTGGATGAATCGAACTGGGGTATTATCCATTGTAATATCATACACTTAAAATTCATTAATAGACCAGTATGATTATTATACCTTAGACGTAGCTTTGACAGATTGGCTTCGTAGCCTTGCTACTTCTAATGTTTGTGAATCACAGCCCGTATAATTACCTGTGTTAGCGTAAATAGAGCCTGAGCTTCTTGAACAAAAATCAAGAAAATCACATTTTTGACATTCTTTGAAATCTTCAGTTTTAAGATTCCTAATTTTTTGAAAAACATCAGAGTTTTTCCACTGATCAACTAGGGGAGAGTCCTTAATATGTCCGACTTTGATCGGTGCGCCGATACAAGGATAGATCACCCCATCGAACCCAATCGCTATAACGGTCTTAGCACAACTACATTGAAGCAAGTGCTCTTTATTTTCGAACATGAAAAGATCATGGTGGGACTCTAAAAGTGATTTCATCTGATCGCTATTAAGTTCATAGTCTCTAGAAGTGTGAGTTCCATCATATCTGGACGTAATTTCTGTTGAAACTTGAAAGCCGGCTTTTAAAGCAATGACCTGATCGATCATTAGTTGCAATTGATCAGTGTTGTATTTATGCAGAATAATACTAGCATTAGTATCAAATCCCATTTTAACAGCTTGATCAATTCCACCTAGAGTCTTTTCATGGCCTTCTCTTTGCGTGATTAATCGGTATGTCTCTTCATCGCTTCCGTATAAACTTATTTCAACAGCGTCAAGGCCGGCTTCTTTAAGTTGTTTGGCCATCTTTTCATTTAATAATAAGCCATTAGTCTTTAAGCGAACGAGGAAGTTTCTCTCTTTAGCTTCTTTAATAATACTAAGTATATCTGGATGGATTAGAGGCTCTCCTCCAGTTAGATTTAACCAAAGTGAACCCACCTCTCGTAATTGATCCATACAATACAGAGTATCTTCAAAGCTCATGATAGAACTTTTCTTATCCGTAGAGATTGCAACTGTGCGATCAAAATTATAACAATGCTTACACGCTAGGTTACATACTTGAGTGATTTCAAGTGTCGCAAATAACGGCTGATGAACATTATTAGCTTTTTGTATTTTTTGATAAATCAACGAATCTTGTGCTTTCATCAAAAACTTTCAAGGAGATCAAAAGACTTCAATTGATTGATGACTTCTTTAACATCTTCAGTAGACTCAGCTAAATTCGTTTCATAATTATCGCTAAGTAATTTGGCAATATCTTCTATAGAGTTAGTACCGTTACAATGTTCCCATATAAAGCTCGCCGTAGAGTTAAGGCTATGAGCTTTTTTTTGATAGGCCGTATCCATAATGAGGACTTCATCCTCAATTCTTTGCCACGAAATATTGGATTTAATTTTAGGATTCATGCTCTTAGTTTATACTTAGCGAATGAGTATTTCGAACAATTTAAGTGCTTTTTTGCTAAAACAAGGGGACGCGGCGCGTTTTGATCTTATCAATCATCACGCCTTATGGGGATTTACCTATAAGAATTGGTCGAAGTTTTTTGCGCCACTTAAAGATGAAGCAAAAAAGGTCTATTTGAAGCAATGGCTTCAAAACCAAACCTATCAAAAAGTCCTTAAAGACTTAATTCCTCAAATTCTTAAAATTGATGAATCTCTCTTGGTCCTAAAGGGGATGAATCATCTTGATGATCTTTATAAAGAAGATATCGCCATCAGATTTATGAGTGATATTGATTTGTTGGTAGATCCTAAAAAAATGGAACAAATTAAAGACTTGTTTGAATCTCTTGGCTTTATAAAAAATACTGAATCGAAGTGGTTTGGTGATAAACATAAAATGGAGTTTCAAAAAGTTATTGATGGTGTGAGTATTACTATTGAGCTACACACAAAACTTTTTTACCATCTCGAGCATTTTACTTTTGAAAAAGAAAAAAAAGATAACGGTTCTTGGCAGCTAAAACTTGAAGAAAGACTTGTGTTCTTATGTACTCATTATGCCTTTCAACATACAATGCTTAAGCTCTACTGGTTTATTGATATTGCTTTGTTAATCGAAATGTATCCAAATATTGATTGGAATCGCTGCAAAGAAATTGCAAAAAATTGGCAAGTCAAACAATCATTTTTATATACCATAGGTGCAATTAATCAATTTTGGAATCCTATCGCGCCAGCCCTAAAAGGAAGATTTCAGTCGCTGATCAGTGAAGAGCTTATTTGGAATAAAAATCAACGATCAATCAGATATCTTTTAGCTAAAAACCTATTTAAAGATAGCATTACAACAAATCTTAGATATTCACTTTTATGGCTAGTAAGAAAAAATTCTAATAAGCAATCTTGAAAGGACTCGCACTATTCTAGATGAGTTTTTTGAATTGTAGCTTGAAAGAGTGGCTATAACATTCTCTATCCTTGTACTTTTTTCAGTTTGAACTCTACCAATGATTTGATCCTTAGAAATTTGTTCAAAACACAGAGAGTTATCACCTTTGAAAATAAGAGTGGATTCATCTATTAAACGATGGGCCACTATTTTATTTGAGGAATCACGATATGAATAAACTCCACCTTTAGCTAACTTATAATCAGTTTTGACATGAACTTGCTGAGCGTCCATCAAGCTGGGATACATACTATTGCCATTCAAATTCATTGATATTGTCTTGGGCTCTATTAGAGACCAAAACATGGGGCTGTTTTGAAGTGAGAGTTTATAGAATGATGTCTTTGATACAACTTTTTGACAAAACTCTAATGCTTTTTGGTTAAAAACGGAATTCTTATCATTCCAGAAGACATTGGCCAAACTTGCAATTAAACACTGTAAGCTGCGTGAAGCGGAGAGAGCTTCTACTGTCAGATCCTGACTCTGGCTGAGCCAATAGAATCCTTGAACTTCAACAAGTTGATCAAAAGGAATTTGTGATTCAAATCGTCCACCTATTGAGCCTGCTTGCATATAAATCTTATCTTTTTTCAAAATAAGAATATTCATGTCATCACCGAGGACTTTTCTACCTTCGGCATTTACACAAGTTGTCGTTTTTCCAGCCCCACTAGGGCCTAAAAAGACATAAGCCTTATTGTTATGACCCATAATACAACTGCTATGTAAGATCGCTTTCTCATTTAAAATTAAATCTCTGCAGATCAACCAGCGAAAAAAATTGAAAAAGCCGTCATCGACATTACTGTTGAAAATGGCTTTAACATGGTGATCACTTTTAAGGGCTACAAAGTCTCGTTGTACGGCGAGTTCACAATTGTTCTCAAAATCAATATGACAGTCCTGCGACTCTTCGTTTTCAAAATCAGCTTGATCAATATGAAAATGACTAGGATCAATATGGATAATTTCATATTGTGGTTTAGCATTATCGTGGGATAGCCAAGACAATGGAAAAAAGTCCTTTATACAATGAATTAAATTATCGCTATTGGTTTTAAGCACAAGATCAATGCCATGGTAGCTAAAATGAATAGACTTTGAAAAAGTAAAGTCTTCAGTATTCGAGTGAATGATATTTTTTTTGAGAGATAATAGTTCTATGTTCTCTAGGGACATTACTTATGAACTAAGACGATCAGCTCTGCAATTAGCAGGTGGTAGAGCGGAGGCTTTTCGGCCACCTGTAGTGTTTCCGTTACAAACTGCAGCAAAAGCCATTAAGTCTTCAGACTCAATCTTTGGTTTGATATATGGTTTTTTCTCTTTTTGCTGTTGTTTTTTAGAGTCTTTCATAACCTAATGATACACTATTTTAATTAGCAGTAAAAAAATATGTTCCATGAATTTAAACTGTCGATTTTACTTGGTTTTTGGAGACTTCATTGATTCATCTGGAAAGTATAACTAAAACATTTGGATCAGAGGTTGTGTTCAAGGATTTCTCCTATACTTTCCTAAAAAATGAAAAGGTTCTTATCAAAGGCCATAACGGTTCAGGAAAGACGACGTTATTGGAAATGTTAGCTTCAATTCTAATTCCTTGTCGTGGGGATATCATCTTTGGTCTAGATAACTATAAAACTGAACTTGGCTTTGCCTCATCTAATATCGATAGTTTTTTTCCTGAGCTTACTGGATATGAGAATCTTAAAATTTTTCTAAGTCTAAGAAATAAATCAAATATTGATTTAGACACTAAACTTCTTGATTATTCAGATGTAGATCTTCTGTTCTTGCAAAAGAAATTTCTTGTTTACTCGAAAGGGATGAAGCAAAAACTAAATCTTTTAAGAGCTTTGATACATGATCCATTGGTTCTCATTTGCGACGAACCACTTGAACACCTTGATGTTGATTCAAAGAAGTTTTTCTCTCAAAAACTCTCTCGTTATCCGCACCTGGTTATACTTGCGAGTCATTTAAACGATTTTGATCAAAGTGAATTTAAAATTTTAACATTGAAGCAGGATCATGCTTAATTTACTTTTGTTGAGATTTATTCACTTAGACTATAAAAGATTTAATTCGTCTTGGATTGTTTTTGCTGGTCAAATACTGGCTAGCTTTGTTTCACTATTTGTTTATTTTTATACTTCTAAAGCCTTTGGTTCACAGTTTTCTAATCTTGGAATGGACTACTTTACTTTTGTATTAACTGCTGAGGTAACACTTTATCTAGGTGGAATGCTATTTGTCTTTCCATTGGATCAATCAAGGCAATGGATTCAAAATGGTCTATTTGCTTATATGCTTTCTCTTCCTCAAAGCATTTATAGAATATTTTTGATTAGATCTTTGGCCTTAATTCCGCGTTGTTTTTTCTTTGTGACAATTCAATTAACTATAGCAATACTGTTCTTTGATCTTAATATTACTTTGAATTCCTTTGGAGTTTTATTGATCTATCCTTTATTTTCATTTTTACTTTTTTTTAGCCTTGGGATTTTCTCCATGTCCCTTTTTCTTTTAACGGGTAGAGGAGGGGCTTCTGTTGGTTATCTCAATACGATTCTCGCTATTTTTTCAGGCGCCTATTTTCCTATAACAGTTTTACCTGACTGGATAAGATTCATAGGGTCGTTTAATCCATATGGAACTCTCTTAACTGCAGTTAGAAAATTTGTTGTTGATCAAAATTTTATTATTCTTTTCGATTCATTCATTCCATTACTCTTATGGAGTATTGCTCTTTCAGGTATTTCTTGGGTCTTTCTTCGCTTTGCCTTGGTTAATTATCGAAAGAATTTAAAGCGATTTACCTACTCCATGTGATTGTTGACCATTATTTGTGGTTTTGTTTTGTGACAGTTATTTGTATACATATATAAATCGATAAATGAGGCAAGATCTTCCTTTGACTGAGACTGTAATTTCAGCTCTTTAGGAATGTCATGAAAGCTTCTTATTTGCACCTTAATTTTTGGCTATAATGTAGTGATGAAATTGAGGTTCAACTCCCCATTATTATTAGTTTTTTTTAAGTTTTTAATGGGCTGTTATTTGCTTCATTTTTCAACTGTTTTTGCAGCATGTGGTGGAACAGTTCGTACTTGGGCTGGATCTTCTTCAAACAATTGGTCACTTGCTTCAAACTGGTCACCAACAAACGTTCCAAACTCTTCAACTGAAGATGCAATTATTGTCAATGCTGGTCAAAGTGCAAGAGTTACGGCCAATACTACTGTTGGTTGTGTTGAAGTGCAGTCTGGTAGTTTTGAAGGAACTCAAGCGAACAGAACATTAACTGTTACAGGAGATTATTTTAGAGCAGCAAATCCTAATGCTGTAAGAATTACAAATAATACTTTTGCAATTGAAATGGCTGGATCTGCTCCACAAACTTTTGAAGTTGTCGATGACATTAGAGCTTTAGAACTTAATAATCCAACAACAGTAACTCTTACCGATAGTTTTAGAATTCTTAACACATTTGATATTTTAAGTACCGGTACTACAGTTATAGAAGGAGATCTTACTCTTAATAACACCGGTATCAATCAAAATATTCCTGCAGGTCATACTGTCGTTATTAAAAATGGTGCATCTCTTTATGCAAGAGGTGGATTAAACGTTGATGGTGTATTGCAAATCGAAGCTGGTGGAGAGCTTCGCATGCAGCGTAACGAAACTTTAACGATTAACAGTGGAGGTGTTTTAAAGCTCCTAGGATCTTCAGGAAATCCGGCACGTTTAACATCAGACTCTGCTGGTAGATTCTTTAACTTTGATATGGACGGTACTCTGATTGCTAATTACTTTGTGATTCAACGTGTTTTAAGTCCTGGTATGAATGTTACTGGGACTATCTCACAATTAGAAAATGGCGAATTTAGAGGTGTCAGAAATAATAGCTATGCTTTTACACTAGCGACGGGTTCTAGTGCACCAACTACAATGGATTCGATTGGTTTCTTTAATGATGATGCTGTTGCAAATCCAAGAAATATCAATGCCACTAATTACTCGGGCGCTGTTATTACTTTAGATAATTACACAGGTGACGTTGCAGGTGCTTCATTTGAAGTCGATCCGAATAACAAGCTTACCTGGTCAGCTCCGGCAGCAACTGAGCTTGCTATTACTGATGATTCTGAATCAGGTGAGCCACAAAACCTTATGGATCCGGGTGATGAGTTTACCTTTGCGGAATTTGCCTTCACTTTAACTCAAAATGATACTGCAACAGATATTACCGAAATTCATTTGGCTATGACGGGCACAGCCTCAATCTCTGATCTTGATTACGTAAGAGCATATCTTGATGACAACGGTAATTGTAATTTTCAAAATGGTGAAACACAAATCGGTGGAGATCTTTCTTTTATAGGTTCTCCTCCAACGGCAACAATTACAATAAATCCAGGTGATATTCAAACGAATGGCCCTGGCAATTTAGCTTGTATCAGTATTCGTGCTAAGGCAGGATCTAATCCTCAGGATCAAAAAACTGTAAAGTTTGCAGTTTTATCTACTTCTGATGTTACTAATTCTCAAGGTTATACTTTTTCAACAACCTCGGGACCACCGATTGAAAGTAATCAATCAATAATAAGAAATCAAAATTATTCTTCATGGGATGGTACAACAAGCTCGGTTTGGAATCTTGGTTCGAATTGGACGGGCACTGTACCTAGTTCAACTCGAGATTGCCAAGTTGGAGTAGGTGCCAGTGACACTGACATTGATTCAAATCCAGTGGCTTGTGCAAATGCTACTTTACTTTCAAGTGGTGTAATTAATTGGAATAATACTTCCAATGTCTTTCAAGTCTACTCAAACTTAGAAATTCAAGATTCTTATAACTTTTTAAATGCAACTAACGGTGTTTTCTCAATGGTTGGAAATGCGACGCAGTCATTGACAATGACAACACCTTTTCCCGGCTCAGTTATAATTAATAATTCAGGAACTGTGGGAAATAACATTGTTAGAGTTGATTCTGATTCTACGATTAATGGAAACTTAACGTGTACTCAAGGAGCCATTTCTATTCCGGATGGAGTGACTCTTACTGTTCTTGGAAATATCACTGTCCAGTCAGGCTGTTCTTTATCTATTGAGGCCGGAGGAATTTTAGCTCTTGGAAATAATAGAACTCTGACAGTCAACTCAGGGGGGACTTTTAGTATTCTTGGATCTTCAGGTTCTAAAGCTAAGATGACTTCTAACTCAGGTTCGAATTCTTATAATGTTATTGTGAATGGAACAATCCAAGCTCAAAACTATATCTTTGATCATCTTGGAACGTCAGGTGTAAGTATTGAGTCTGGTGCCACGATTGATGCTACAGCTCATCTACAAGATGGAACATTTACTTACCCTGTTAATAGTGCAACGACATTTTTACGATTGAAACGACAGGTTCCTACCAACACCATGAATAACATGGTTTTTGATACGAACGGCTCAGGTGCTGGAAGTATAACTGCCGTTAATACAACTGGTGCAGCAGCTGGAACTTTAAGTATCACAACATATTCGGGTGATAGTGCTGGACCTGGTTTCGATACATCACCCGTTTATAATGTGGCATGGTCAGGGGCGACGAATACTATCGCTTTAACAAGAGAAGCGAGTTCTCCTGCAACAGTGACAGTTGGTAATACCTACAATATGGGGCGCTACGGACTAAAACAAGTTCAAGCTGGGGCTTCATATAATGATACAAACGTTACTTCGATTAAGTTGACTTTATCTGGTACGGGTACTGCCAACGACATTCAAAGTGTTAGTTTATACGCAGATACGGATTGCGATGGTACCTCTGGAACATTACTGGGCTCAGGTACATTGGCTGGAAACCCTGCTAGTAAAACATTTAGTATAACTCCAGGTGATCTCATTGTTGAAGCTGATGTAACAGCACCTGCAAAGAATTGCTTTTACGTTGAATATGCAATTGCAAGTGGCGGTACAAATGGAAATACTGTTGGAACAAAAATTACAGTTTCAACTGATCTTGTAAACTCTGAGAGCTACGCTGTTACTTCGAGTGCAGGCTTTCCACTAACTCTAGGTAGCGCTTCTACCATTAATGCTCCAACCACAACAACATGGACAGGATCTGTTAACACCGCGTGGACCAATGCTGGAAACTGGACTTCTGGAGTCCCAAGCGCTACCAAAACTTGTGAAATTCCAAATGTTGCCAACGATCCAATCATTTCAAGTGGTGTTGCTACTTGTAAAAACGTTAATATCACCACTGGAGTTCTGACTTTAAATGTTGGTGCAACTTTAGAGACTTATGGCAACTTTACCAACACAGGTACCTTTACCCAAAACGGAACTTTAGAAGTTGAAGATGGTGGTTCTTCAACGACACATTCACTGCAAAATAACTCAACTTATGCCAACCTTCATATTAATAAAACGGGTGGAGGTACAGTTACACTCGCTAGCACATCACAAACAATTAATTCTCTCGTAACCAACGGTTCAAACTATATTTTAGAGTTACCTTCGGCAAGAACGTTAATTCTACCAAACGGTGCAACACTATCATCAGGAATGTGGCGTTTCAAAGGTGGAAGCTTTACTCAAATAGGCAATGGACAAACTCTTACTGTAAGTGGTGGAACATTCTTTATTGACGGTTCCAACGATGCATTTCCTCAAAATGCATCGACTAAAGCGAAGTTTTCTCCTCAAGGCGGAACTGGTTCTTGGAATTTTACTGCCACTTCAGGATCTTTAAGTATCAATGGTTTTCACTTTGATCGCCTTGGAGTCAATGGGATTAATATTGGTGGAACAACGGCCGTTACAAATCTTCGTGGTGGTCAACTTACAAACCTTTCGACTTCATATGGTTCTGTTAAAGGGATTCAATTAAATACCACAGGGTCCCTTGTTACTCAGATGAGTAATATTGCATGGAACTGGGGAGATTTTAATACCTTTACGACAAATGCCAATACACCGGCCAACACCGATCCATATCTCATTCTTAGCTCAACTGGTTGTAATTCTCAAACCGTAGACTTTACTGGATGGAGTGGGGATTGGTTTGAATCAACGGCAACCTTTGATGTCACAACCAAAATCTCTGCAACAGGTTGTACTTTAAATATGGGAAGCTCTGCTTCGGCCGTATCAATGCACTCTCTCGCTGCTGTTCCATACAATGCTAAGATTGATATACGCTGGGAAACAAACACAGAACAAAACCACCGCGGTTTTAATGTTTACCGCTCTAATGCTGATGCTTCTGAGTTTCAACAAATTAACCCAACCATCATTAAAAATATTTTCAATGCTGGACAAGCAAAAGGTAAGTACCGCTTCGTTGACGCTGATGTCACAAATAATAAAGCCTACTACTACTATGTTGAAGATGTTGAGATTGATGGTGACACTACTCTTCATGGCCCGGTTTTCGCCACTCCTCTTGTAACTCTCGGTAATCCACCTTCTACGGCGCCAGGACAAAATGATGGATCAAATCCAGATGACGGCGACGATGGTGGTGGAGTAGGACCATTCCCAATACCTAATCCTTCTTATAAAGACCTTGGAAATGGCGCTGTCATTTTAAGCCAGACGAGCAAATCACTGCGCCTTGAAATTACTCCAGAAACACCACTCTTTAGTGATAGTGCTTGGGACAATTCATATGAAGATGTCGCCATCCTTGGCTATTCAAAACTAACGAAAGAGGGTGAAGCAGAACTTCCTGAAAGAGTACTTTTAATAGAAGTTAATAAGTTTGCTGAAACTGCAAGTGTGAGTCAGATAAGCATTAATGAATCTGTGCTAGCTAATCATAATATTTCTCCAGCACCAAATTACTCCATTGATGGAACTGGTAACTTACAGGCTAATTATTCAATTAACCCAGCTTATTACAGTTCAAATAGTTACAGTCCATCAAGTTATGTTGAAGTTGATTCAAACTTAGTTCAAAATGCTGGGAAGACTTATCTTCGAATTAAAGTAACGCCGCTTAAATTTAACCCTATTGCTCAAGACGTCCATTTCTCTAATCGAATCGTTTTAGATATTGGACTTGACGGCGACGCATGGGAAATTGATCCTCCAGAGCCAGGCTCAATCATCAACCCATACAATGTTGCCAATACCTTAAAGATCGCTATCGATAAGCCGGGTATGTATCAACTTGATTACGATGATCTTGTTGATTCTCAAGTTGATGGACCCTTTGTTGGCGCTAATACTCATAACTTAAGACTCTATCTTGGTGATCAAGAACTTCCGATCGAAGTTAACTCGGCCGGAACCTTTAGCTCTGGTGATTCAATTCGTTTTTATGCACCTTTTACTGCTTCATTAGAAGATAAATATAATCGTCTTATTTTAAGTACGATTAATATTAGTGAAGATAATAATGCTCCACTTCGTATGCAAGAGCTTAATGGTGACCCTGAAGGGGAGCTCGAGGCTTCTGAGGTTTTAACTGAGTATAATAAAACATACGAAGAAAACCTTATCTATGTTAACGGTGAAAGCCTTGATGATACAGATGATCATTATCTTTGGGCCGGATTATTAAATTACACAGGTTACGATACCTTAAGCTTTAATGTTGATTTGGCCGAACTTGACCAAAGCTCATACGAAAATGTCCAATTCAACTTTCATGTAAAAGGTCGCCTCGGAATCTTCTTTAATTATTCTGTTCACCACGTAGCTCTAATAGTTAATGGTCAAGAAGTTCAAGATATTATCTTTGAGGATAACAATCGTCGTACTTTAACTTTTGAAGTACCTGCAGATCAACTGGTGGCGGGTAATAATACAATTGGATTTAAAGTCTTGGGTACCTATGCTCCAAGTGGTGACTATGACCGTGTCTATGTTGATAAAATGAACGTAAAATATATTGGTTTAAGAGGTGCTGGTAGTGGTGTTTCTCAAATCAAGCTAACAGAAACGATGGCAGTTCATAGCCTAAGCAACTTCAGCTCTTCAGCGCTATCAATCTATGACATTACTGACAAAATGTTAGCTGCCAAAATTATTAATAGTGATATTGCTTCATTTGATGCTGGAGCAACTTATCAAGCAAGATTCTACGTCGATGATTTCGTCAATGATGATAATGAAAAAGAAATTATTTTGGTTGAATCAACTAATTTCTTAAAGCCAACCCATCTCTCTCTTAATGATGGACTACCTCAAAGTTTAAAAGCTTTGGATAATAGAGCTGACTATTTGATCATTGGGGCTAAGAACTTATTAGAAGCTGCTAGAGAGCTAGTTGCACACCGTGAAGGCGATGGTCTTGAAGTCATGACGGTAACTCCGGCTCAAATCTACGGCGAGTTCAATAAAGGCAATACAGACACGAAGGCCATTCGATCGTTTATTGATTATGCCATTTCATCATGGCAAGTTAAGCCAAGATATGTCTTGATGCTTGGTGATGCTACGGTTGATCCACTTGATCACGATGTTGATGAAAATGATAGTGATCGCTCAGTTCTTGAAGCTGAAACAATGCCGATGCCGGTTCTTGATGGACGATTTATTGATTTTGGCGCTGATAACTATTTTGTTTCAAGTGACGTTTCTCATCTTCCTAAAATCGCTATCGGTCGTATCCCTTCAAACGATCCTGATGCCATTGCTAGATATGTTTTAAAAGTGATGGATTATGAGTCTGGCGCTGCTCGCCCTGAACTTCTATCAAAAATGAGTTTTGTCGCCGATGAAGATCAAGAAGATTATGAAAACTTCAGGCAGAAAATTGATGCTCTTGCTTTAAGTGCGACTCGATTTGAAACGACAGTGTTTGATAAAGCGGAATTAGGCAGTGATGCTGCCACTAAAGCCGCTATTATTAATGAGTTTAATCAAACTCCATTTATGATCTCGCTCATGGGGCATGGTGCACCTGATCGCTTTTCAACAAATACGTTCTTAGTGGCTGATGCTAAAGAGAATTCTCTTTCGAACTCAACTTATCCGATCGTCATGACACTTAACTGTGAATCAGCTTATTTCTTTGATGCCACGAAGAGTATGGAGTCGCTCGGTGAAGCTCTTATTATGAATGCCAATGGGGGAGCAATCGCTTATTTAGGTTCGACAACGCAAACTACACCTCCGGCGCAAATGCGACTGGCGCAGAACTTCTTCAACCAAATGAACTCTAGTTTTGCTTCTCCTTATAAAGGGCAAAGGCTGGGAGATTATTTACTGCAAGCGAAGATTGCAACAGGTAATGCTGAGTATGAAAAAGACATCGTGAACAGCTTTTCTATTATCGGTGATCCAGCTTTAAGAATCCCGGCTTCACTTTATGCTGCTCCTATAACTAGTGTTGCACCTGTTGCACCTAAGAAGGGCAGTGGTTGTTCGGCCAATGCTAGTGATGGATCAGGCTCACAAATCCCATGGACTCATGGAGCGCTTGAATGGCTTTGTTATTTCTTAATGATTGCTTTTGCTAACAGAGTTTCTAAAAAATACCTTTGGTCTTAATCACTTTTGACATTTAGGACAGTAAAACGTTCCACGCTGGGCCAGCAGAATCTTTTTAATCGGTGTCTCTTTACACATACCACAGGTCTCTTGCCAAAAAACCACGAGGTTATTGAGACCTTCACCGATGTCACCGGTTGTGTCAGCGTAGCCACCAGAAAAGGCCACGCCGTTATTTTTAAGCGATCCTTCAAGTAAAGACTGAGTTCCTTGAATGATCTTGTCGCACTCAATTCTAGTCACTTTACCAGCTCGTCTGGTTGGGCGAATTCCTGCACGGGCACAAATCTCATTGGCGATATAATTACCAGATCCAGCAAAATACTTTTGATCAAGTAAAAAGACTTTAAGTTGTCTTTCTGGATACTTCTTTAATGTCTGCCAAACATACTCAGCGTTAAATTCATCTGAGCCAATATCAACGCCCAACTTTTTCATTTCTTTTTCGTACATCTGATCATCACAAAATCTCAGCACTCCAAATCTTCTTGGATCAACATAGGCCATAAAAAGTGGGCCATCAGGATTAGTGCCACCAAGTTGAAGGTGAGTGTGCTTTTCAATAACTTTTTTAGTGGAGAATCTCCATCCACCAGACATACCTAGATGAGATAGAAGATGATGAACCTTACCCTTGTTATCAACAAAGTGCAGATCCATTAACTTACCCTTACGCTCAATATTAACCAGCGACATATTTTTAGGGTTAAAATGCCTGACGCTTTTTCCTACCAGTGATCCTATGACATCAGACTCTTCAACCGTTTTAACAGTAAATGGCAGCGTCTTAGAGAGCTGTGAGCGGATGGTTTCGACTTCGGGTAGTTCGGGCATGGGGTTATATCTCTCCGTTTTTATTATGTTTTTTTATTGTTTGTAAAATGGTAATCAGTACAACTTAAAAAGTATCAAAAAACTCTCTTTTTGGGGACTAGTTTTTACCTCTCAATGGTTAGATATGGTTTTGATTTTAAGTCTTTTTTGTTATTGCTAGTGAGAGGAATTTAAAAAATGGTGGATAAAGTCATAAGTAACAAACTACTGGATGATTTGTTTAAAGCAAATAGTTACACGTCTTTTTTTAAAGAGAATAAATTCTCTATTTCAAAGAGAGTTGAGAAGAAGGTTAAAGATTTATATAAAGTGGATATTGAGAACCCTAAGTTCTCTTGCCAGTATAGCTACAAGAGGACAAAGTTAGATTACTTCTTTCTGTATTGGGCTGACGAAGACATAGGGAAAAAGATAATAACTTCGGACTTCGTTGTTCCTCCTAAATGGTCTTCCAAAAAGATTAAAGAATTAGTTCAGGATATTTTTAATAAAGATAAGAGAATTAAGGTAGCTCACTTTTATACTCCAATTCGTTCACGAATACATTCTCAGTTACTAGAGTTAGGGGCCGTGAATAGTGGTTACCATCTTTTCGGCACTGTTACAGAAGGCCTTCAATACCTTTCTCAATATGAATATGACAAAGAGATTGAAGTTTGTGATTTAAAGGAAAGCGATATTGAAGAAGCTATAGAGCTAGAGTATTGGGCCCAAAAATTAAGTCCAACGACTCGATGTGGAGCATTGCCAAGAAAAGAAATAAGAGGCTTTTTCAACTCCTTAATCAAGAGAAAGCGAAAAGTTATTCTTGCTAAGGAGAATGGAAAAATAGTTGGAATTATCGCACCTAGTATTAACGACTTTAAAGTTGGGCATATTATGACGATCTCAGTTCAGCCGAATGAACAAAAAAGGGGACTTTCTAAATTACTCTATTGTGAAGCTCTAAAATATTTAAAATCTAAAAAAGTAGAAGTATATTCGGGTGTATCCACAACCTCTGAAGTTTTAGGATTATCCAAAAGAATGAAACGAAAGCCACGTTACGTATATCTCGAATTAAGCCGAAAGGTGTAATCAACGTAATCAGAATAATCGGCCTTTTTGGGAATTAACAGGAAATTTAAGGAAAGAACGGGAGGCAAACAGAAACGTTGAAATGCCGACTATATCTTTAACTTGATGATTTAACTGGTTTTTTGTTAGTGTGCCGTTTTACGTCGGGTAACTCAGGCATGCTGTAACTATATGAAATTATTAATGTTTTGGTAAGTAGATTCTTACTGAATTAGTTCGGGCATCTCATGTGATTTCAAGAAATTAGAAAGGCTTTCGACCTTCATGCCAGCTTATGCCAGTGGGGAATCTTGTCATTATTTTAGGCCCAAATAAATGACAAAGCATTTCTAAAATTTTGGCACTTAAATATATCGAATAACATACCGATATGACTAAATGGGTAAACCCATTGTGGGAAAACCCATTGTGTGTTATATTAATTGAATATTGAGGAGTTTCTTATGGGATTGAAAAAAGAAGAACTAATCACAACGGCTCGTCCAGATGAGCGCGGAAGGATTACACTTGGCAGTGCTTTAACAAAAGATATCAGTCGTTATGATGTATATCTCAATGAAGAGACTGGTGAAGTTCTACTTAGGCCATTTAGAGAAGTTCCTGCTAATGAGGCTTGGTTTTATAAAAATGAAGAGGCGCAAAAACTTGTTACTAAAGGTCTTGTCGCCGCTAAGGCCTCTAAACTCAAAAAGGTCGATCTTAAAAAATCAAATTGGATTGATGACGTTTTGGAAGATTAGTCATGGCATTTGAAGTCCACTTTGCTGATCCGGCAGCTAAAACATTTAATGAACTAGAAGTTGCCGCTAAGAAAGCTTTTAATTCGAGACAAAAGCAAAAAAAGTATAAATCATCAAAACAAGAAGGGCTATTTAAACAAGTGAGAAAGACAATTCTTCTTTTAGGTGAAAATCCAAGACATAGTGGTCTTCATACGCATGAATACTCCGCCCTTACCAATCCATTTAACTCTAATGAAAAAGTTTTTGAAGCTTACGCTCAAAGTAATACACCAGGAGCTTATAGAGTCTTTTGGTGTTATGGACCAGATAAAAAACAGATAACGATTATCGCCATAACATCACATCCGTAACGTAGCTTCGATTAATTTTATTAAAGATGAGGAAATAATTGAAGATAGATTTAAGCAAAATTGAAAATTACAAGTTCTCCGTTAATGTTTCTCATTTTAGGAAAGCGAAACCACGTGGTGTAGTTGTTGTATTTCCTGGTGCAGGTTATTCTCACATGGGGCCATGCATATATTATCCAAGCATTTCTTTATATGAAGAGGGATATGAAATATTAAATTTGGAGTATGATTTTAGGAAAGAGTGTTTAAAAGATAATAGTGTTGAGACATATACTGAGTATTACAACTTCCTATTAAATGGTTTAAGGCAGTTTGAGCTATCTGAAAATAAGGTAATACTATCAAAAAGCATTGGGACTCGAATTATTGCAAGTGGTGATACTTCTGAATTTAGGAAGATGATTTGGCTTACACCAGCGCTTAAAGATGATTTTGTTTTAGATTCTATGTTATCTAATTCAACAAAATCATTAAATGTAATCGGCAATAAAGATCCATTTTATGAACAAAGTAGAATGGATCAGCTAGAAAAGAATAAGTTAAAATCTATCGTTATTGCTGGTGCTGATCACGGCCTTGATATAGATACTGACCTTGATCGGACCATTGATAATCTAAAAATGATTGTATCTAGTATAAAAGATTTTGTTTCATCATGACCTTGAATAATACTTACTACTTTTTAAGGCATGCTGATACTGATAGAACTCAGAACTTACATTTGCAAGGTGTAACAAAACTCTTTCCTTAGAACTTATAAAATCTATGCCAGCCCATGCCAGCCGAGCTGGCATTTTCATGAATTATCGTGAATTCAAATGAAGTAAGATGAAGAGATAGAGAGCGTGAAAGGCCAGTGTTTATCGCTAGTCTGTTGATTTTTAAGACATTCGTCGAGTTCCGAGCTATGCCTCGGGTAGTTCGGGCAAGACTTTTATCTCCATGTAATTATTATGTTTTTTAGGTTCTCTATTACCAATGTAACCTGTAAGTGAACCTTAGTTGAACTTACATTCTAATAAATAAGTAGTAAAGATTATCATGTGATGATTAGCTAAGTGCTACTCTTAACGATTTTGCCAATTTTTTAATATTAGCATCTTCTGGATATGTTTTTCTCTTAATAATATGAACATCTCTTTTGATCTTTATCTTATTTGGTATTTCAAAAAGTTTGTACTTTGTAGATAGTTTTTCGTTTTGTAGTCCAATAATAAATTTAGGGCAAAAGATAACACAAAGACCCTGTCTACATGCCTCGAGTGCTGTCTCTAAAAGTTCAAACTGGTAGAGTACATTTCGAGGAATACCCTCCGGCCAACTATCTAAGGTTTTTACCCCAGTTGGCGACTCAGGGAATACCGTGATCGGAACAGCAAAGGGCATTGCATTTATCTCAGCACTATCAAATTTACCTTTTACAGCGAAAATACTATATTCCATTTTACAGACTTTTAATATATCCAAATCTGGATGCGGTATTGGAGCGTATGAAATACCAACATCTGACTCACCTGATAGAATTGAATTTTCTAAGTCATTAGGTACTCTTTCTAGTATTTGAATAGGTTTATCTTTATAGTTACATTTAATAAAATCGACAATAAAATAACTAGAGAAAACTTCCCATGTAGAAATTACGAATGGTTTTTCCACTTCATAATTTTGTAAATCACCTTTAAATTTTTCATAAGTCTGAACTAAACCCGTGGACAGGTTGTAGAATTGCTTTCCATATTCAGATTGAATAATATTTCGTCCTTGAGGTAAGAATAATTTATCACCTAGTTCATCCTCAAGCGTTTTTATCGACTTTGATAATGCCCCCGGAGTCATGTTTAATAGTTCTGCGGCCCTTCTGACACTGCCAGTTTCATAAACGGTTCTAAAATATTTAATGCGATTAATGTCCATATGGAAACATATATATCGAATAAGTAGCTATTATTCAACAATAAAAAGACTTAAATTGTATTCATAACTAAATAGGAGGTTGTTATGCTATCAAGAATTGTATTATTAACCAGTGTTCTATCATCTTTATTCTCAGCAACAGTTTATGCTCAAAAAGAATCAGTTTCTCAATTTGTTTCTGGTGTTGCTTATCTTAGTGCAGGTTCTAGTTATCAACACAGGCAATACGCAAAAGTAAAAGCAGAAATTAGTGCAATGAAACAATGTAAGGGAGATGTTAAAATGGTGTCTGATTGGACCGAAGTAGAAATTTATAACCAGTATTCTGAACCTTATTTTAAAATTAAGGCCAAGTTCAAGTGCATGAATTATGAGGGTGATTTTGGAGGGCGTAGTTGTTACGAACCTGTGAGAAGGTGCAATACAGGTTATTCTAACAGGGATTGTCCACCATGCTATTAAGAGAAAATGTAACTATAAATCTATTGAGTAAGAAAATTATATTAAACCGTTACTCTTCGGTTGATGCAGTTGAAATCATACTAAGATTATGGATGGGATATACCTTAATAAGTAACAGCGGTGTAGGTATCATCATTCCACTTGAGGATTTAGGATTACCCGATCATATTTTTCAAATAATTAATGGTATGTGGGATACTGGGTTTATGATGCATTTAGTGAAAGGAGTGGAACTGGTATCTGGGATAATGATTGTATTTAATTTCTATGTACCAATCGCTTTAATCGGACTTATTCCAGTAGTTGTAAATATTTTTGGTATGCACATTTTTTTATTCAATAGTTTTTTTGGAAATGGACTCTATATGCTTTTGATTTGTATGTTCTTAGTATTTAGACATAAAGAAAAGTTTATACCTCTGTTTACCAGAAAGTAGATTACCTATTTAAAGACTATAAAAAATGATCTTTCATGATCTTTATTGGATATATTACATGTTCGATTGTTGCAATTTTTTGATCTTTTGATTGGTAAATATAATTACATTTTCTGGTAATTTTGTATTTAAGTTATGGACTATTGTAGGATTAAATTCCTTTTATTTCTTACATAGTCCATTATCTTTTCAGAGTTTTCTTTTTGATCATCCTCGGTTAATTTTGAGTAGTGGTCTGCGAGTTTCATGTCTTTATGGCCGGTCATAGACATTACGGCATCGAGTCCACCACAAATCTTTCTCGCAACTTTGGCCATTCCATGTCTAAGCACATGAGTACCAGTGAAGTTAGTTAGGCTCCAGCACACTTGGCCGAAAGCAATATTCGATAAAGTTAGTCATAGCTCTAATATGTAGAGATTTATATGGATACTACCAATGGACCCACCTTAGTGAACCACTACAAACTAAAATGAACTAAAGTGAAAAGCCGAAAACGTAGGGGCGAGTTGTTTTTTGATAAGCCCTAGAAATCATTTGAATTCAGATTGTTAGTTTATTGGTCGGGTAGTTCTGGAATGGGGTACCTAACCTTATGTTATTGTTAATAAAAATGGATTGAGTTAGACCTAATCCCACTCAATCCCACTGTGTGATTAACTTAACTTATCAAATTAAGCTTTTTTAGCAAAGTCAGAAAGATTTAAAACATTGGTAAAGATTTCTGATTCGGATTTAGATTGTGCTGACCTAATCTGGTCGAAAATCTTTTGAGAGATTTCCTTTTGGTCATCTTCTGTACACTTTGAGTAATGATCAGCAAGCTTAATGTCCTTATGGCCTGTCATGGCCATTACAGCATCAAGGCCACCTACCTTTCTCGCTAATTTTGCCATACCATGTCTTAAAATATGAGTCCCAGAATAAGGTAGTTTTCCTTTTCTTTGAGCACCTCGATAGTTAATTTGTATGGTGCCATAGTTAAGTGGTGATCCCTCTACATGAAAGACATAGTCACAGCCCTTTACTTTGAATGCTTGTCTCTCTTTCAAAATGGCAATCATCTCATCTGAAAGGTAGCAAACCCTTGTTTCTTTATTCTTAGGAAATAACTTTAACTCAACAAAAGCTTTGCTACTCATATCCCATGGGCCTGCTCCCCATTTCCTGTACCACCTTGAAGTATACACCTGACCAAAACTAT